>JAODMG010000176.1 GCA_025464895.1 Microbacteriaceae bacterium
GCCGGGTCGGCGACCGCGGCGATGAGCGCCGCGGTCACCTCCAGGGCATCGAGAGAGCGGGGCAGGCGCATCAGCACGGTCGTCGCGCCGCCGAGGAGTTCCTCACCGAGCGGAAGGGACACGAATCCGCCCCGTCCTGCCGCGTTCGAGTGCAGAGCGAGTTCGCCGAGCATGGAGTCCTGGTGTACCCGGACGCTGGCAGCCCCGTCCGCGAGCGCGCCGATGGTCAGCGCTCCGTAGTCATCGCCGATGACGACGACGTCACGGTCCTGGAGCGGGGCTGCCTGATCGAGGATCAGGGTGTCCGCGGTGTCGGATGCCTGCAGCTCCGGAGACTCGAGGTCGGGGTAACGGCGAAGCCGGCCGGGATCGAGCTCGGTCATGGTCCCCCGTTGTCGCGCTATCTCGGCTGATTTTAGTCGAGATCTACTGTGCGCCCCAATCCCTTCTCGGCGGCGCCGGCGAGCACGAGCGCGACGACCGCGGCATCGACCGCGGACGACCCGACGGAGTCGAACACGATCCGATTCCCCGAAGCACGCTCGACCGGATTGGAAAGAAAGAGGTTGCCGATGTTCTCGACCCGCGACGACTCGCCCTCCACGAGATAGGCGCTCTCGCCGACCTTGAGAGCGTCCTCACGAACATCCGCATAGATCGTCGCGGACTCGAGCACCCCAGCGGCCAGCTCTCGCTTGCCCGCAGTGTCGGCACCCATGGCGAGGATGACCGCCCCTGGTGCGAGGGACTCCGAGCGAATCATGGGGGATCGCGCCGGCGTGCAACTCACGATCAACTCGGCGCCGCGGATCGCGTCGTCGACGCCGTCGAAAACCCGGTAGTCGATGTCGCTCTCCCCGGTCGACTCGAGGAGCGTGTCGGCACTGGCCCGTGATCGACTCCACACGCGGACCTCCGAGGGAATCTCGAGATATTCGAGCGCCTCTGCGACCTTCCTGGCGACGGGTCCCGCTCCGACGAGCGCGACGGACACCCGATCCGGACCGACCAACGCCCGTGCGGCGACGGCCGCAATCGCCGCCGTGCGCATCGCCGTGAGATCGCCACTCGACATGACCGTCGTCAGCACCTGCGCCTCGTGGTCGAAGACCAGGATCGCGCCGGAGGTGCTTCCGCTGTCCGGCCGGAGGTTCGCCTTCACCGAGATCACCGGCGGAGACGTGAGGGCACCGGACTTCAGGTGAAGGGCCGCACCAGGAACCACCAGCTGGCTGGCAACGCTCGGAAGAGAATCGCCCCCGGCCAGATCGATGAGGGCCTGCTGCGTCGCCCCGAGCAGCGACGGCCATTCGAGAAGGCTGTTCACCTCGGACCGGTTGAGCAGCAGCACCGGGCGGGCGCCGCTCACAGGGAGCGTCCGCTCGGGTTGCTGCCTGGCGTGTGAATAGGGAATTGCCTCACCATTACTCCAATTTGTTGAATCACTGTTCTTGCCGCACTTCATCTTCGATGCTCTTCCTGTGCACCGCATCTCCGCTGCTGCGCGGCTCCTGCGCCGCCGCGATGGGCGCCGAATTGAGCCGAACCTGCTCGAGCAGCGTCGGCAGCTCCACCCAGGTCGACTCCGGGATGTCGAACTGGATCGCCTCCCAGCATCCGCTCACCTCTGCAGCGGTGGACGCGCCGATCAGCGTGCAATCGAAATGCGACTGGCGCAGGCTGAACTGCAAAGCGAGCGCCAGGACCGGCAGCTCCCGCTCCGCACACCATTCGTGCACTCGTTCGGCCGAGCGCACCTCCTCGGCCGCTGGAGTCCAATTTGGGGTGCCGATCGTCCTCGGGTCGCGGCCGGAGAGCAGCCCCATCGCGAGCGCTGCACCGTTGACGAGACCAAGGCCCTTCTCATCGGCGAGGGCGAACATGTCGATGACCTCCTGGCGCATCAGGGTGTAGTCGTTCACCATCATGCAGACGTCGAGGTGCCCGGTCGCCACGGCCTGGCGATGCAACGTGTGATCCCGCACGCCGATTCCGATCGAGCGGATGACCCCGTCGTCCTTGAGTTTCACGAGCGTCTCCATCGCGCCGCCCGGCCCGAGCGCCTGTGCGAGCTGGTGGGGTTCCGGTTCATGGATGTGGCACAGGTCGAGAAAGTCGACTCCGAGCACCTCGAGGCTCCGCTCGACCGTCCAGGCCGCGGTCTCTGCGGAGTAGTCGCCCGGCTTGTCCGGATGGGTGCCGACCTTGCTGGAGAGGTAGAAGGAGTCTCTCGGAACACCGCGGAGGGCGAGGCCCATCTTGCGCTCTGCATCTCCGTACTTCGGCGAGGTATCGAGGTAGTTGATGCCGAGTTCGAGAGCAGTCTCGACTGCCGCCACGCCATCCGCATCCCCGACCGGGCCGAAGATGCCGCCGAGACCCGCGCCGCCGAGGCTGACGGCGGTGACCTCCATGTCTGTACCGCCGAGTCGGCGACGCTCGAGTGGATTGATGGTGCTCACGGCTGTGCTCCTTGATAAGGTGACGCGGTTCAGTTTCGACCGCCAGCGCGATCGCGGCGCCCACCTCGGTCGGGGTCGACTCACGCAACGTTCGAGCAGCTGCCCGGTATATCTGTTTGCATGCAGAGAAGCATGCTGTGACTTGCCTGTGGGGGTCAAGGGTTGCCAGTCATTTTTTACACGCCGGAAACAGATCGCCGTTCGCCCACGCTTTCGAGGTAAAATCACTACGATGTGTTTGTATGCATAGCAGCATGCCAATTTGGTTCAACGGGTTACTATCGCTGGTAACCGGTGAATCCGCCTCGCGGCCGAACGGAGAGCGCGGGCGAATCGACAGCAGCGCTATTCAGAGCAAGGAGTGATCTCGATGGCCGCATTCACACGCACGACCCAGAGTGCGTCCGGTGGGCCGGTCAACCGCTCGACCGAGGTCTACGAAGAACTCCGCCAGGCAATTGTCGAGGGTGCGATTCGGCCGAACGAGCGGCTCATCGAAATCGAGCTGGCCGAGAGACTCGGCGTCAGCAGGACTCCGGTGCGGGAGAGCATGCTGCGCCTCGCCGGTGACGGCCTCATCGTCAGCCACCGTCGCGGCTGGGTCGTCCGCGAGCACTCCGCCGACGAGATCCGCGAGGTCTACGAGATCCGGGCGGCACTGGAAGGTTTCGCGGCGGGACTTGCGGCGAAACGCGCGAGCGATGCCGAGCTCAAGGCGATCGAAAAGAATCACCAGGATTACATCAACACGGTCAAGAACTCGAGCCGCGGTGAACTCGTCGAACACAACGACGCATTCCACGAGGCCGTGATCGCCGCGGCCAGGAACAACCTGCTGGTCGAACAGATCCACCGCAACAGCCACCACTACTTCATCCACCGCATCGCGGGCTTCCTCTCCGATGACGAGGTTCGCGGATCCATCGAGGGACACGAAGAGTTGGTGCGTGCACTCCTCGCCCGCGACGCGGAGCTCTCTGAGAAGGTGGCGAGGGAGCGCGTGTTCGAGGGTCTCGAGAAGGTTCTCAAACGGCTTCGCTGACCCGCTGACGGCGGTAAATCGACGGCGTGGTCAACCCGGCTTGGTCAACCCGTCATTCAAGTGCCGGCTCACGCCACGCAGGTGACAACGTCCGCGGGAATTACGGTTAGTCGCGAGCGATCGGCCGCCAGACGACCACCTGGGTGTTTCGCTGGGTGCGGGTTCCCGCCCGCAAGGACACGACGTCTCCGGACTCTCCCGCCGCGAAGACCCGACGGCCGGGGCGGTTGAGCAGCTCGTCTGCCAGGGCCGTCTCGAGCTCGCGAACCCGGGCCTCCAACTCGGCGACCTGGTTCTCAAGTCCCAGGATTCGACGGATTCCCTCGAGGCTCACACCCTCGGTGCCGAGCCTGGCCACCTCACGAAGCTGTAGGACGTTCCTCATCGAGTAGCGCCGGGACTGGCCTGCGGTCCTGGTCGGACTCACGAGCCCCAGCCGGTCATACTGGCGAAGGGTCTGCGGATGCATCCCAGCCAGTTCGGCCGCGATCGCAATCGCGAAGACGGGCGCCTCCGCATTCATCTGGTCGTCCATCGCGTCCCTCCTGTCGCCCTTTATACCGGGCCGGACGGACAGCCGCGAGTTGCCGAGCGGGCACGATCGACGAGGGGGCCTCGCCTATTCGGCCCGCTCGACAGGATCATGACCTCGCCCTGGCAACCAGTTCGGCGCGAGGATTCTCGTTCGGCATCGCCTCGGCGAACGCCTCCAGGTGCTTCTTCGCCTCGGCCGTCAAGTGGGCCGGCACGACAACCTGCACGGTCGCGAGAAGATCTCCCGTTCCCTTGGCTGTTGTCACGCCGCGACCCTTCACCCGAAGTACTCGTCCGCTCGGAGTGCCGGGCGCGACGCGCAGCTTGACCGGGTCCGCGGCGAGGGTCGGCACCTCGATGGTCGCACCGAGAGTCGCCTCGACGAAGGTGACCGGCACATCCACTCGCAGGTTCAGACCGTCCCGCTCGAAGACCGGATGCTTGCGCACGGTAACCGTGAGGGTCAGGTCTCCGGGAGGGCCGCCATCCGGACTCGGCTCGCCCTTGCCCTTCAGCCTGATTTTCTGGCCGTCGCTCACGCCGGCTGGGATCTTCACGCTGATCGGCTTTCCGCCCGCAGCCTGCAGCTTCACCGTCTCGCCGTTGATCGCCGTGACGAAGTCGAGCGACGTCGATGCGGTGAGGTCACGCCCCTTCGTCGGGCCGCCCGCTCCGCGAAAACCTCCGGTGGTCTGGCCGAAGTTGCCTCCGCCGAACATGGTTCCGAAGATGTCGTCGAAGCCGCCGCCCTGCGAAAATGTGGTGCGCTGGTTGCCCTGGCCGAACATCCCGCCGAACACGTCCTCGAAGCCGCCGGGCTGGCCGGCACCCCCCGCGGTGAAGCGGGGAGCGCCGGCGCCCATGGCTCGCATCTGGTCGTACTCTTTGCGCTGCTCCGGATCGGCGAGCACGGAATGCGCTTCGCTTATCTCCTTGAATTTCGCCTCGGCGGCGGCATCCCCCGGGTTCGAATCCGGATGATAGGTGCGCGCGAGTTTGCGGTACGCCTTCTTCAGGTCGGCGGGAGAGATGTCTTTCTGCACCCCGAGAACCTTGTAGAAGTCCTTGTCGAACCAATCCTGGCTAGCCACGAGCGGCTAGTTCTCCGCGGGAACTGACACGGCAACCTTCGCTGCACGCAGCAGCCGATTGCCGAGTTTGTAGCCGGGCTCGATGACATCCGCGACGACCTGGCTGGTGACATCCGGACTCGGCACCTGTACGAGTGCCTCGTGGAGGTGAGGATTGAATGGCTCACCCTTCTCCCCGACCACCGTCAGTCCGAATTTCTCGAGGCCGGCGCGGAGCTTCTGGGCGATGATCGACATCGGCCCGTCGTCGAGGTCGCCGTGCGCCTCGGCGCGAGTCAGGTCGTCGATCGCCGGGAGGAGGCTCTTGACGACCTCCGCAATGGCAATCTCGCGATTCGCCTCACGGTCACGTTCGACCCGCTTGCGGTAGTTGACATACTCCGCCTGCAACCGCTGCAGGTCGAGCAGCCTCTCGGCCGCAAGATCCGGTTCAGCACCGTTCGCGGTGAGAAATGCGAGGTCGGCGTCGGTGAACGAGGTCTCGATGTCCGGTCCCTCGGCCTCGATGAATTCCTCGTCCGCGTTCTCGTTTGCGTTCTCGTTTGCCGACTCCCCGGAGTCGGAAGCGCCTGCTCCCGACTCCGGATCGACGTCGTCTGGCTTCTTTTTATCGGTCATAGTTACTTCTTGCCGTCCTCGGGCTCGTCGTCAACCACCTCGGCGTCGACGATGTCCTCGTCGTCGTTCGCCGCTTCTTCGGTCGGACCATCCTGCGCTGGCGCTTCGGTGCTCGCGGCCTGATCGGTAGCGTAGATCGCTTCGCCGAGTTTCTGCTGGCTTTCGCTGAGCTTGTCGAAAGCAGTCTTGACCGCTGCCTCGTCGTCGCCGGCCAGCGCACTCTTCAGCGCGTCGACATCCGACTGGACATCGCTCTTGACATCGGCCGGGAGCTTCTCGTCGTTGTCCTTGATGAGCTTGTCGGTTGCGTAGGCAAGCTGCTCTGCGGTGTTGCGGATCTCCGCTTCCTCGCGACGCTTCTTGTCTTCTGCCGCGTGCTCTTCGCCCTCGCGGACCATGCGCTCGATGTCTTCCTTCGGCAGTGACGAGCCGCCGGTGATGGTCATCGACTGCTCCTTGCCCGTTCCCTTGTCCTTAGCGGACACGTGCACGATGCCGTTGGCGTCGATGTCGAATGTGACCTCGACCTGCGGAACACCACGGGGAGCGGGGGCGATGCCCTGCAGCTCGAACGTTCCGAGCGGCTTGTTGTCGCGGGTGAACTCGCGCTCGCCCTGGAAGACCTGGATCGCGACAGACGGCTGGTTATCATCCGCCGTGGTGAACGTCTCGCTCCGCTTGGTCGGGATGGCGGTGTTGCGCTCGATGAGCTTCGTCATGATGCCGCCCTTGGTCTCGATTCCGAGGGAGAGCGGGGTGACGTCGATGAGCAGGACGTCCTTGCGCTCGCCCTTCAGCACCCCGGCCTGGAGGGCTGCGCCGACGGCGACGACCTCGTCCGGGTTGACACCCTTGTTCGGGTCCTTGCCTCCTGTGAGCTTCTTGACCAATTCAACGACGGCCGGCATGCGGGTGGAGCCACCGACCAGAACGACGTGCGCGACATCCGAAACCTGGATTCCGGCCTGCTTGATGACGTCGTGGAACGGCTTCTCGGTGCGGGCCAGCAGGTCTGCGGTCAGCTCCTCGAACTTGGCGCGGGTGAGCGTCTCGTCGAGGTTGGCCGGGCCGTTCTCGGTGAGCGAGAGGTACGGGAGCTGGATGCTGGTGCTGGTCGAGGACGACAGCTCCTTCTTGGCCTGCTCCGCGGCCTCCTTCAGCCGCTGCTTGGCGATCTTGTCGTTGGAGACGTCGACACCGGTCGAGTCCTTGAAGCGCTTGATCAGATATTCGACGACGCGCTGGTCCCAGTCGTCGCCGCCGAGGCGGTTGTCGCCTGCGGTCGACCGCACCTGGATGGTGGAGAAGTCGTCGTCCTTGCCCACCTCGAGCAGCGAGACGTCGAACGTTCCACCACCGAGGTCGAAGACCAGGATGAGCTCGTCCTCTTTACCCTTGTCGAGTCCGTAGGCGAGCGCGGCGGCCGTCGGCTCGTTGATGATGCGGAGTACGGTGAGGCCCGCGATCTCGCCGGCCTCCTTGGTTGCCTGGCGCTCCGAGTCGTTGAAGTAGGCAGGAACGGTGATGACGGCATCCGTCACCGGCTCGCCGAGGTACTGTTCCGCGTCGCGCTTCAGCTTCGCGAGAATGCGCGCGGAGATCTCCTGCGGCGTGTACTTCTTGCCATCGATCGACGTGGTCCAGTCGGTGCCCATGTGGCGCTTGACGGATGCGATGGTGCGGTCGACGTTGGTGACGGCCTGGCGCTTGGCGGTCTCGCCTACCAGCACGTCGCCGTCCTTGGTGAAGGCCACGACGGATGGTGTCGTGCGGAAGCCTTCGGCGTTAGCGATAACGGTGGGTTCTCCACCTTCGAGGACCGCGACCACCGAGTTGGTGGTTCCCAGGTCGATTCCTACTGCTCGAGCCATGCGCTCTTTCTCCTTATGTTGTTGCGGGGACTGTTAAAGTCTGTTGCGAGAGTTGAGTCTCAACTACTCAAGTTTACGATGCCTCAGGATGTTGTCAAGCTGGATGCGGGGAAACTTGAGTCGACTGCGCTCAACCTTGCGGCGCTTGACCCTGCGCTGGCCCATTTGAGCACTGCCAGCCGGGTCAAACCGAATGTTTACTGTCGACCACTAGCCTGTGACCATGACGGATAAGACTCCCGCCGGCAACAATGACGTCGTCGGTTCGACCGCTCCCACCGCGGCCCCGCGCATCCGGGCGCTAGCCGACACAGACGCTCCGCCCATCGCTGCCCTCAGCCTCCAGGAGGGCAGGCAGATCCCGCACAGGCGCGTGTTCGCTTGGGCTCTCTGGGACTGGGGATCGGCCTCGTTCAACGCCGTCATCACGACGTTCGTGTTCACCGTCTACCTCACCAGCACCTCGGGCTTCGGCGGCAGCGTCTTCGTCTCGACCTGGCTGGGCTGGGCGCTCGGCATCGCCGGCGTACTAGTCGCCCTGCTCGCCCCGATCACCGGGCAGCGCAGCGACGGGACCGGCCGGCGCAAACTGTGGCTCGGCGTCAACACCGGCGTGGTGGTCGCGGTCAGCGCCCTGCTGTTCCTGGTCGTGCCTCAGCCCGAGTTCCTGGCGCTCGGCCTCGTGCTCCTGGCGATCGGCACGGTGTTCTACGAGTTCGCGAGCGTCAACTACAACGCGATGCTCGTGCAGGTGTCGAACCCACGCACGATCGGGCGGGTGAGCGGCATCGGCTGGGCGGCCGGATACTTCGGCGGCATCGTATTGCTCCTCATCCTCTACTTCGGCTTCATCCACCCCGATGTCGGACTGTTCGGAGTCACCAGCGAGAACGGTCTTTCCGTTCGCGTCTCGATGGTCCTCGCGGCCGTATGGTTCGCGATCTTCGCCGTTCCCGTCCTCGTCTCGGTGCCGGAGCTGCCGAAGGTGGCGGCGAAGGCTCGGGTCAGCTACCGGCAGTCGTATGTGATCCTCGTCCGCGACATCCGCGCCCTCTGGAAAGAGAGCAGGCAGACCGTCGTCTTCCTCATCGCGAGCGCGGTCTTCCGCGACGGCCTCACCGGGGTTTTCACCTTCGGTGGGGTTCTCGCGGCTGGCACATTCGGCTTCTCCGCCGGGGATGTCATCGTCTTCGCGATCGCGGCGAATGTCGTGGCCGGAATCTCGACCATCGCGGTCGGAACCCTCGACGACAAGGTCGGTCCGAAGCCGGTCATCGTCACGGCGCTCATCGGGCTCGTGGTTTCCGGGACCCTCATACTCGTACTCCACAGCGGTGGCCAGACGATCTTCTGGATCTTCGGCCTGCTGCTCTGCCTCTTCGTCGGCCCGGCTCAGTCGGCCAGCCGCTCGCTGCTCGGGCGGCTTATCCCCGCAGGACGCGAGGGCGAGGTATTCGGCCTCTATGCAACTACGGGCAAGGCGGCGACGTTCCTCGCCCCGACGCTCTGGAGCCTCTTCATCGTCATCTTCGGCGCCCAGGTTTGGGGCATCCTCGGCATCGTGGCCGTGCTCCTCGTCGGCCTGCTGCTGCTCATCCCGGTGAAGACGCAGCTGAACCCCACGACGTAGCGCTGCGCATTCTGCCTGAATTACGAACATGGCGCACGGACTGCCGCACCGCACCGCGCCTGCTGCTCGCGGACGGGAGTCGGCTGCTCGCGGCGGGAGTCGTGAGCGCTCACGGCGGGAGAAGAGTGCTCGCGGAGGGAGTCACAACTCCCGCCGCGAGTGAGTTTCTCCCGCCGCGAGGCAGAAGGGTGACCCCGGAGTGAGCGGTGGAAGAAGAAGGGGTCAGTCCGGATGGAGACCCGCGGAGGTCAGTTCCAGACGCTCGGGGCCTCGGCCCGCGTCGACGGAAGCGCGACGTCGCCGGCCCAGCGATCCATCCACTCTGGAACGGTCAACTCGCTCAGATCGAGCTCGAGCAGCGCGGCGAGCTCGGCCAATCCGACCGTGCCGCCGGACTTCTTCAGGAAGCGGCCGCGCAGATACGCCTGGGCGTATATCTCGCCTCCGACAACGAAACGCTGCTCGATGTAGACGGCCTTGTCGTCGTAGCCGGCGATGCGGCTCTCCAGTGTGTAGCGCTGCCAGAGCTGCAGCGATTTGCGAAAGGTGATGGTCTCGCTCGCGACGACGGGATAGATACCTGCGCGTCGCATCCGGCCCCACACGCCCGCCCGGATGAGTAGTTCGAAGCGTCCGAGGTCCATGAGCGAGAAGTACACGCCGTTGTTGACGTGCTTCAGGATGTCGATGTCGTTCGGCAGAACCCGCATGTGCTTGTAGGCCACGTCGTGCATGTCGATCGGCGGCTTCCGGCCCGCGAAGAGCAGGGTAATCAGGGTGCGCAGCAACATGTTCACCGGCACAGGTTAGCGCTGCTACCGCAGAACGGTGACAGGACGTGTATGGAGTGCACAAGCGACGCGGCGAATCGGACGGGTCCGATGGCGAAAGGCTCGCGCTGGCGGCGTCCGCCCGACATGCTTGAACAATGACTACGACAGCCGACAAGGCCGAACTCCTCCGCTCACTCCACATCCCCGGGGATCCGCTCATCGTCACCAACATCTGGGACGCGGTCACCGCGCGCATCGTCGCCGCGGCCCCGGGGGTGAAGGCGCTCGCGACGGCGAGCCACGCGATCTCGTTCGCGCACGGAGTTCCGGACGGAGAGGGTCTCACCCTCGACCAGGCCCTGGCCGCGGCATCCGTCGTCGTCAACGCCGTGGAGATCCCTGTGTCGGTCGATTTCGAGAAGGGCTACGCACCGGATGTCGCGGCGCTAGAGCACAGCATCGCCCGGCTGATCGCCACCGGGGCCGCCGGACTCAACATCGAGGACAGTGTCGGACCGGCCAAGGCCCCGCTATTCCCGATCGATGTGGCCACGGCGCGGGTGGCCGCGGTCCGCTCGGTCGCGCACACCGTCGGAGTGCCGCTGGTCATCAATGCCAGGGTCGACACCCTCGCCGGTGGCGGCGAATGGGGCGACATGGTCAGCAGGGCGAACTCGTATCTCGACGCCGGTGCCGACGTGATTTTCGTGCTCGGCCTCGGAACGGAAGACAAGGTGAAGCGGGCGCTCGACGAGATCAACGGAAAGGTGTCGGTGATCTCGAACCCGTCATCCGTTCCCCTGAAGCGTCTCGCCGAGCTCGGTGTCTCCAGGGTCAGCTTCGGTCCCGGGCCGCTCGGCCTGACCCTCGCTCATTTGCAGAGGGCCGCGCAGCAGCTCACCGCGCTCGGCGACTACCCGGCCGAGCTGGGATTTTCGTACTAGATACGGGAACTGCGAGGGGTAACCCGGGCAATCCCGCACCGACTCTGACGAGTTCTTGCCAGAACCGCGATCAGCCCCCCGATCCAGCGTACAATCGCGGGCATGGCAGCAGAGAGCGCGGCCTCGGCGTACACGACGCACCAGGCCGACACCCAACGATCCATCGGTTTCTGGCTCAAACTCGTCGATCGACTCATTGACGATCGCTTCGCCAATGCGCTCACCGAGTACGACTTGTCCCGTCGACAATGGGAGTTGCTGAACCTGCTCTCGCCCGGTCCGGCCACGCTCGTACGGCTCAACCAGGAGCTCGAGCCGTACTACGATCCGGATGGGTATGAGACCGCCGCGACTCACCTCGAAGAGCTGATCGAGCGCGGTTGGATCGACGTCGCATTCGAGTATTACGAGCTGACCGGCGAGGGCGCGAGCAATCACGCAGCCCTCCACCGCCTGGTCGCGAGGAATCGTTCAGCCGGTCTCGAAGGTGTGCCGGACGACGAGTACAGAACGACGATCATCGTCCTGGAGAGAATCGCCAGGAACCTCGGCTGGGAGGACTAGCGCGGGTCGGTGCTGGCCAGGTCGGTGGTGGTCAGGTCGGTGCTGGCCAGGTCGGTGGTCGGGTCGGTGCTGGCCGGGTTCTGCTGGTCGGGTTCTGCGGTCGCCGGTTAGGCTGAACGGGCGGTGATTCACCGCTTTCGACCCGGTTCGGCTCTATCCTGGGGCATCCGGCAGCAACCCGTGACGGAGACCATGAGCAGCATCGCGGAGTCCGTTGTTCTGATGGATGACGACGGCCACGAGATCGGCACGGCTGACAAGTCCGTCGTGCACGGTGCCGAAACCCCGCTGCATCTCGCATTCTCCTGCCACGTGTTCAACGAGGCCGGACAGGTGCTGGTCACCAGGCGCGCGCTCTCCAAGAGCACCTGGCCCGGTGTCTGGACCAACTCCTTCTGCGGTCATCCGGCCCCCGGCGAACCGATGACCTCGGCGGTCCACCGGCGCGCGCGATTCGAACTCGGCATCGAACTCGCCTCGGTGGACCCCATGTTGCCGGACTTCCGCTATCGCGCGGTCGACGCATCCGGCATCGTGGAGAACGAGATCTGCCCGGT
>JAODMG010000233.1 GCA_025464895.1 Microbacteriaceae bacterium
TGAAGGCGATTGGCTACCTTCGAGCGCTCGTGCCGGTGGAATTCGGCGGTCTCGGTCTCTCCCTCCTGGAGCTCGCCCATGAGCAGGCGCGGCTTGCTGCCGCGGCACCGGCCACAGCGCTCGCCGTCAACATGCACCTCGTCTGGACCGGAATCGCAAAAACCCTGCGCGATCGCGGTGACGACTCGCTCGAATTCGTGCTCAGGGAGGCGGCCGCCGGCGAGATCTTCGCCTTCGCGATCAGCGAGGCCGGCAACGACCTCGTGCTGTTCGGGAGCAACACGGATGCCCGTCCTCGCCACGATGGGGGCTACGCCTTCACCGGCACCAAGATCTTCACGAGCCTCTCGCCAGCCTGGACCCGTCTCGGCCTGTTCGGGCTCGATACCGAATCCGCGGATGCGCCCAAGCTCGTGCACGCCTTCGTCACCCGCGACGCGGAGGGCGTGACGACCCTCGCCGACTGGGACACCATCGGCATGCGGGCCAGCCAGAGCAACAGCACGCGGCTCGATGGGGCGATTGCAGCGGCCGACCGGGTGGTCCGCCGGCTCGACCCTGGGCCGAACGCCGACCCGCTCATCTTCGCCATCTTCGCGAACTTCGAGATCCTGGTCTCCGCTGTCTACATCGGGATCGGCCAACGCGCGCTCGAACTAGCCGTCTCATCCGCGCGCGGCAGGACCTCGGCCCGCACGGGAACGACGAAGGATCTCGATCCCAATACGCGGTGGAAGATCGCTGACGCCGCGCTGGCCCAGGATGCACTGACGCCTCAGCTCGACGCTCTCGCGGCCGACGTCGACGGGCTCGTCGATCATGGCACGCAGTGGTTCCGGGCGCTCGTCGGACTCAAGTCTCGCGCCACCCGCACCGCGCGCTATGTCGTCGACCAAGCCGTCGCCGTCGCCGGCGGAGCGGCGTTCTCGTCGTCGAGCGAACTGGGAAGGCTCTACAGGGACGTGCTCGCCGGAGGGTTCCATCCCAGCAACGAGGACTCCGTGCACGCGACTGTCGCCACCGCCCTGCTCGGGCCTATCCCCGAATAGCCACGATCGACGCCTACGGCTCTGTCCCGGGTTCGGCCCGCTCTAGGCTTACTCTCATGTCTACCCTGACCATCGACACCCGAGCCGTCGTCTGGTCGGTGCCGGAATCGGATCGCGCTGCGGCTCTCGCCGAGCGTCCGCTGCTCGTGCTCATGCACGGCAGGGGCTCGCACGAGCATGACCTCTTCGCCCTCGCGCCGTTCCTCCCCGCGGGAACCGTCATCGCCTCGCTTCGCGCTCCGCTTCCGCTCGGCGGCGCCTTCAGCTGGTTCCCCGCGGGCATGCCGGGAGACCCCAGCCAGGAGGCGGCGGATGCCGCATCCATCGCCGTGCTCGAATGGCTCGAGACCGTTCCCGCAGCCGGGCGCGTCGGCCTGTTGGGTTTCTCGCAGGGTGGCGCGATGACGATGCACCTCATGCGGCATGCGCCGGAGCGCTTCGCGGCCTACGTCAACCTCGCCGGGTTCAGTATCGCAGGCGAGCTGCCCGAGGATACCCGGCTGGAGTCCCTGAGGCCGCCCGTGTTCTGGGGGCGCGACCCCGCCGATCCCGCCATTCCGGCCCTCGCCGTCGACCGAACCGCCGAATGGCTGCCGTCGCGATCGACCCTCACTTCGCGCCTCTATCCGGGCATCGGCCACTCCATCTCACGCGAAGAGATCGACGATGTGAACGACTTTCTGCACGACGACGGCCTGAGCTAGCCTGCACCCCGATGCGCCATAACAGGCCCAGACAGACTCATCGCCCGGTGCGGCACTTGGTGCGGCTCTTCCGGGCGGTGAGTTGTTCTTCATCCAGACTGCTCCTCGTCGCCCGAGAACGCAAGAGTTTTCTGGTGTGAATCGACTCGCCCCTTTTTGGGGATGTTCGCCTCCCGCGTCACGTCGATACAGTGGTGAAGCTGGCACAACCGTTGGGGGACGGCATCAGGACAATGGGAAATCCGTCTTCGGCGTTGCCTTCTCGATCGATGGCGATCAGCGCTCGTCGGCCGCCATTCACGGCCATGCGCGAGTGCCTCGAACTACAGGCGGATGCGCCGCCGCTCTCGCCTTTCGCGCGCCTGTTCGGAGGCAATCCTCTGCGGCGTGGAGCCATTCGTTCCTACCGTGGTGCCATCGCCGAGCTGACCGTCGCCGGTGTGCTTTCCTCGCTGGGCGAGGATTGGACAGTGCTGCACTCTGTGCCGATGGGACCGGATGTCGCGAACCTCGAGCACCTCGTGATCGGTCCGTCCGGTGTGCTCGTCATCTCGACGAAGAGCCATGCGGGGCAGCGAGTCTGGGTGGGCGAACGCATGTTCATCGCGGACGAGGTTCGGCATCCGCATCTTCCTCTCGCGGAACGGCAGAACCGTGCGGTCGAGGAGCGGCTGGCCTCAGAGGGGCGTGCTTCGGTGCCCATCGCCTCGTGCGTCATCGTGGCCGACCCGCGTGAGCTCACGGTCAAACGCCATACGAGGCACATCGAGGTCATGACGAGCCGCGACTTCGAGCGATGGCTGCTCGACCTTCCGCGGCTCCTGTCGCCCCAACTCGTCTCGGCGGTCGTGGCCTCGGCTTCGGCCTGGTCGGTGTTGGATCGCGGAGACGATGCAGAAGAGCTGCTGCCCGCTTTCGACAGGCTGCGGCGTCGCATCCGCCGATCGCTGCTGCTGCGGCTCGGCTGGCTCGCCGTGGGGCTCGCCCTGAGCTACGGGGCGCTCTACCGCGGAGCGCTCGTGTTGCTGGGCGTCGCCGCGTAGGTCAGCGCCGATCCCATCGCTCAGGTTGCCGTCGGCATAGCCGTGTAACAATCGAGCCATGTCCGAGCTGATCTCTCTTGCCGTCGCCGAACCGGGGAGCGGCCGGTCCGCCGAGTTCTCCGCCTACATCGCTCGACCGAAGGGCGAGCCGAAGGCGGGTCTCATCGTTATTCACGAGATCTGGGGATTGGTCGACCACATCATGGCCGTAGCCGACCGCTTCGCGGCCGAGGGCTACCTCGTGATCGCGCCCGACCTGCTGAGTTCGGTGGGCGTCGATCGCTACGTCGGTCTCGAGCTCAGCGCGATCATGACCAGTCCGGATGAGAAGGTGCGAACCGAGGGCCAGCCTCGATTGCGCGATGCCTTTGCTCCGACCCGGGTTCCGGAGTTCGGCGTGTGGGCGGTTTCCGCTCTCCGCTCGTGTGTCGACTATCTCGCCGACCAGACGGTCATCGACGGCC
>JAODMG010000196.1 GCA_025464895.1 Microbacteriaceae bacterium
GTACTCTTTACATCGGTATCTTCGGCAGCGGCATCGGACTCGTCGATACCGGGAGCTTCAAGCAGCTCGGCGTGCAGGCGATTGCGGCCTTCGGAATCGCGATCTACTCCTTCGGCCTGGCCTGGATCATCGGCACGATCATCCAGAAGACGATGGGCTTCCGCATCACGAACGAAGACGAGGTAGCCGGCGTCGACACCATCGTTCACGGTGAAGAGGGCTACGCACTCGAAAACGTGTAGCCAAACGCTGTAACCAAACAGCACCGGGGTGTCGCTCGAACGAGCGGCACCCCAGTGCTGTTTATTCCGCCGTTTCGGCCTGGTTCGCGAAACGGGGGAGATCCGCCATGATGGTGGCGGATGACTACGGAGGTCGGCATGAATATCGCGCTTCTCATCGCCTCCGCGGTGCTGGCGATGATCGCCACCATTGGGGCGAGCCTGTTTTACGGCCCGCTGCCACGGGTTGCCGGCTCTCGACTGCGCTGGCTCGGTGGAACGGCGGCGGTCGTCGTCGTCCTCTGGGCGATCTACGGCTACGGAATGGCGTTCGGCTCGGCGCTCGTGCCCGGATTCGTCGGCAACCCGGTCTCGGCTTATCCTTCGCTCTTCGCCCATGGAGCAGCCGCTCGGCTGGGTGGGAACCTTGCGTTTGCGCTCTTCCAGGCGACCGTCGCGCTTCTCACCGTCACGCTTCTGGCCGGAGGGATTTCCGGCAGGCTTCGATTCCGACCATGGCTGGTGTTTGCCGCGATCTGGTGCACCGTCGTCTATCTGCCGCTCGCCTACACGGTCTTCAACGTGCAGGACGGCTGGCTGTTCACCGCGTTGGAGGTGAACGACCAGGCCGGGGGCACCGTCATCCAGATCAGCGCCGGCGCATCCGTCCTGGCCTTCCTGATCGTCTTCCGCGGACGAACGCTGCGCGCCCAGCCGCCGATCCGCACCAGCATTGTCGCGGCCATGCTGCTCTGGGTCGGGTGGTTCGGCGTCACGGTGGGATCCGAGGGAATGATCGACAGCCTTTTCGGCACGCTGTGGCTGAACACCCTGATCGCTCCGCCGGCCGCAGCGCTCGCCTGGGCACTGGTCGAGACCTTGAGAAGCGGACGGCCGTCGGCGCGAGGGGCGGCCTGCGGAGCCGTGTCAGGGCTGGTGGCCATAACGCCGGCCTGCAACATCCTGACGCCGGATTGGACCATCGTCCTCGGCGTGCTGGCCGGGGCCCTCTGCGCCCTCGCGGTGTCGCTGAAACGTCGCTTTCACTTCGATGACGGCTTTGACCTCGTCGGCATCCAGCTGGTCGGCGGTGTGCTGGGAATGCTCTACATCGGTCTCTTCGGCACCGGGATCGGATGGCGCGACAACGGTCAGCCGGACCGCCTGATCGCCCAGGCCGAGGCCGCTCTCGCCGTCGCAGGATACGCGTTCGTCGTCACCGTCGTCATGGCCTGGATTCTCCGGGCCGTACTTCGCCGTCGGGGGAGCCGCAGCGAGGCGGATGAGACTACGGTCGCGTAGCCGCCCCCGTTATTCCTCGTCCTGCTCGTCCTCGGTCTCGATCATGGCGTCCGCGAGCCTCGCGAGGTACCAGGTGAATTCCGTCCGCTCGTCGGCGGTGAACCCCGCGAACACCAGGTTGTTCGAGTCGTCGGTGACCTTCGCTGCCCGCTCGGCGGCGACCTCGCCAGCTGCAGTGACATGGATCGGCACGGTACGCCTATCGTTCGTGGCGCGCCTGCGCTCGACGAACCCGCTGTCTTCGAGTTCATCGACGATCGATACCATCGTGCTCTTATCGATCCCCATGCGTTGCACCAGCTGGGTCTGCGTTGTGCTGCCTTCGTCGTGCAGGACGATGAGGACCTTGAGGCCGTTGACCGAGAGCCCGAGCTCGGCGACCGCTGCTTCGTACCGGACGTACCAGGACTCGAAGACCTGCTGCATCACGTAGCCCGGCCATCTCGTAAGTGATGTTGGCAATGCCGAAATTCTCCTGGGGGTTGTCGACTGATTCGCCATTCGATGACCTTAGCATTCGTCAAATATGGAAATCGTTTGTGCAGACAATGATTCGCATTAGTCATTGGTGCCTGACGTCAATGGTGCTTGATTCGGATTCTCAGTCGAGGGACATCACCTCGCTGCCGTCCGGAACGCTCGAGTGGGCGCTCGGGTGCATCGCCAGGATCAGCACGGCATCGGGAAGTCTCGAGCGAATCGAGGCCAGGACACGGCCGGCGGTGTCGACATCCAGCCCGGACGTCGGTTCGTCGATGATGAGGACATCGGGTCGGGTGAGTACGGCCCTGGCGAGCATCACCCTGGTGCGTTCGCCTCCGGAGAGATCCCGACCGCCGACGCCGACCCGGGTATCGGCCGACACGCCGCTCCGGTCGAGCAACAGGTCCTCGAGTGCCTCGTTCATTTCCGACGAGGTAACGCTGGGATTGGCCAGGAGAAAGTTCGACGCGATGCTGCCGGTGAACAGATAGTCGTCGGCCGGAACGAAGGCCACCCGGGGTGACTGCACGGACGTTCCGGCCCGCGGGAGTCGATCGAGCCTGTCGACGATCGCGGTCAGCAGCGTCGTCTTGCCGGTGCCCGATCGCCCGACCACGACGAGGGTGCCGCCACGGCGCACTTCCGCGGCCAGGATCCGTTCGCCAGAGAACACTCCGGCAGGAAGACGGTAACCATCGAAGCGAAGGTCCTCGTCGTTCCACGATGCGACCACGGATGTCTCTGCCGCGACCTCGGCATCCGTCTCGGGTGCAGTCAGCTCCCGTCGACGGCCCGTTGCTTGCCTGGAGCGCAGGACCGCGTCCGCAGCCGAGCCGAGGCGGGCACCGACGCCGAGCACGCCAGTCGCCAGCAGCGCGACGAACACGAGGGTTGCGACATCGCGGTGATCGAGGAGCCAGGCGGATACGACGACGGCTCCCAGGGTTGCCGTGGTGAGCAGGTCGAAGCGTACCGACGCAGCCGAGCTTCGCTTTCCGGCGAGCTTCTGAGTACTGGTGAGAAGTCCCATCCGGTCGAGGGTGCGCGCACTGAGCCGGCCCACGGCGCCGAGGGAAGCCATCTCCGGCCAGGCATCGATCGCCGTGACCGCTTCGGCCCTGAGCGAGCGGAGACGATCGGCTTCCGCCGAATCCCCCCTTAGCGATCGAACAGAGAGCACAGTGAGAAGGGCAGAGAGCAGGAGGGCGACGGCGAGCACGACGCCGGCCGACGGGCTCGCAAACCAGGCGACAGCCACTGCGGCCGCGCCGACGATGACGAAGACCACGACCGGTGCAACGCCGCGAATGAGCTGCATGCTCTCCGTCTCGGCATCGGCCATCGAGCGTCCGAGCAGATCGCCGCTGCGCAGGCCCCTGACCCGGGCGGACGGAACGATCGCGATCGCACTGAAGAATTCCTCACGGATCGTCTTGAGTCGCTGCAGCGCCGCCGCGTGCAGGGTGAGTCGTTGCCCGTAGTTCGCCCCGGTCCGAAGCAGCGCGAGGGTGCGGACACCGCCGCTCGGGCTCACATAGGAGAAGGTACTGAACGCCGTTGCGCCGGCCACCGCGCACGACGCGATGAACCAGCCGGACAGACCGACCAACCCTACCGATCCGACCTCTCCCGCGATGGCGAGGGCGAGTCCGAGCACGGCCAGCGGAGAGATCATCCGCACCCGTTTTGCCGTCGAGTTCTGATCGAGGCTCATGCCGCCACCGCCCGTTCGTCGACGGTGACTGATCCATCCTCGACGATCCAGACCTGGGCCGCGCGTCGCACCACCTCGGGGGAGTGGGTAGCGACGATGACGGTACTTCCCCTGGCGGCGAGTTGCACGGCGTCGAGGACATCCGCCTCCGTCTCCGGATCCAGATGAGCGGTTGGCTCGTCCAGGATCCAGAGCCTGGCACCGCTCAGGAACGCGCGCGCGATGGCGACACGTCTTGCCTCACCGGTGGAGAGTCCCCATCCGTTGTCGCCGATCACCGTCTCCATGCCGTCGGCCAGGCGCCCGACGACAGGGTCGAGTCCGGCGGCCCTGATGGCTGCGGCGATCTCGTCCGCGGACGCGTCGGCACGACCCAGCCGCACGTTCTCGGCGATCGTGTCCTCGATGATGACCGTGCTCTGGCCGATCCAGGCCGCTCCGCCGACCACGGGAGGACCGGACGCAGATTCGCTCTGCCAGGACACGACGCCGGATGATGGCATCCTGAGCCCCGCAATCAGCGCCAGCAGGGTCGTCTTGCCCGCCCCGGATACCCCGGTCACCGCGGTCCACATACCCGCGGTCGCGCTCAGCGCGGGAATGTCGAGCAGGTCATCATCGCTCCCAGGCGCACGATAGTGGAGCGAGTCGACCAGGACTGTCATCGGCGTTGAGATAACGGAGGAGACGTCGATACGGGGGACCGCTGTCGGCCGTGCGTTCTCGGAAGACACGGACGGCCGCGAAACGCCGAGCGCGAGAATCGCCCGTGCCGCGGCTTCCGCCCTCTCCCGATCGTGGAACGCCGCCGCAACGGTACGAAGGGGCGCGAAGTACATCGGGCACAGAAGAAGCACGAAGAGGCCGGCGAACAGCGAGATCGGGGCGACTCCGGGGATCGTCACGTACCGCAACAACGACAGGCCGATGTAGGTCGCGTTGGACGCAATCGAGAACGTCACGACGACATCCATGATCAAGCCGGAAAGAAATGCACGCTTCAGCACGCTCAGGTTCGCGGTGTTGAGGGCGCGGGAGGCGAGATCGATCTCCCGGCCGCGCCGACCGACGGCACCGAGGTTCTTCAGGGTGTGCAGTCCGCGAAAACTGTCCAGGATGACCGCGCTGAGGCGTTGGGTCGCGGCGAGGAAACGGTCGTTGCCGTCCTGTGCGAACAGGCCCGCGAGCTTCATGTTTATCGGTACCAACGCTGTCGACAGGACCAGGAGGATCACTGCGGGCCAGTGCACGATCATCGTCGCCCCGAGGATGAGTATCATCGATGCGGGCGCCGCCAGGCGAAGCGGGACAACGGCGGCGTGGTAATCGGCGACATCGTCCGCCAGTTCCACCAGGGCGTGGGCGGATGCCGCTGCCTCCGTGTCTCCCGTGCGCACCTTCTGCGGCAGCACCGCATCCAGCACGGCGCGGCGCACA
>JAODMG010000202.1 GCA_025464895.1 Microbacteriaceae bacterium
AAGCTGTCCTTCTGGAGCACGAGCGGTCGAGGGTCCACCTGGGGATCGGTCGGAAGGTCGTTCTGGCCGGAGTCGGGAATCGGCAGCAGGGAGTCGCCGACCGAGATCGACACCCCCGCGATGCTCGACACCCCGCCGAGACTCGCCAGCAACTGCTGTCGCATCAGCTGCCGGTCGTTGGTCTTCGAGTTCAATGCCTCGACGCTCAGATCGATCGTGGCCACGGCGTTCTGGACCGGCACGAGAGGAGACGACAGCTTGGTTCCCTCGGGGAATGCGGTGTAGACGGCGCCGCGGAGTGCGGCCGACGGGCCGGCCAGCAAGGCAGAAACGATACGGACGGTCTGCGCCCCGGTCGGGAACCAGCGCTGGTCCGGCACGAGGCGCTTTCCGCTCGGATCGAGAAAATAGAGCGTCTGCGCGCTGAAAATCGATTCGAAGGTGCTCTCGAGCAGGACGATGCCCTGCGGTGCCTCTGTGATCCGCCACTGTCCTTTCTGCTTGGCGAACTGGAAGATGAGCGACTGGGATTGCGGATCGGGCGATGGAGTGTATGTGCCGGATGAATCGACCACCGCCAACGTGTCGATGGTGTAGCTCATCGTGTCGCCAACCAGAGGGTCGATCCGAGGGGCACCGGTGCGCACGAGCACGCTCTGTCGCGGGTCCCAGGTGTCCTTGAACCCGCTCCCCAGGAACTCTCGTGCGACCGCATAGTTGTTCTGCGAGCTGGCGAATGCCGAGATGAATCCCTGCAGGATCTGTTGTTGGCTCGCCCCCTTGGCCGGACCCTCCGGGAGGTAGGTCGCCCCGTTCTCGACTCCCGCGGCCTTGATCTCCGTTCCGGTCAGTACGGCGCCAGAGGTCGGGATACCGACACACCCGGTGATGGCGAGTCCAACTGCTGCGACCATGGCAGCGACGGCGAGCCTGGCCCGAAGACGGCTATGCACGTTCATCCTCCTCCGCTGCGATCGTGTCGTCCGGCGGAAGCTCGAGTGGTGATGACCCGATCGCCGTGCCGTGCTCCCGCGGAAGGGTCAACCGGAAGCAGCTGCCGACGCCGGGCTCCGACCACACCTCGAGGGCGCCGCCGTGCAGGACCGCATCTTCGAGCGAGATCGCGAGGCCAAGACCCGTGCCGCCGATGGTGCGCTTCCTGGATGGATCGGCCCGCCAGAAGCGGTCGAACACCCGTCCGATCTCGTTCTCGCGCATCCCAACCCCATAGTCGCGCACGGCCAGGGCGATGGCCGTCGCGTTGCTGTCCACGGTCACCACGATCGGTCTGCCCTCGCCGTGTTCCACCGCGTTCCCGAGCAGATTGCGAAGGATGCGGCGGATGCGGCGGGCGTCGACCTCTGCCTCGAAATAGCCGCCCGGCGCCACCACCCGGAGGTCGGAGCCCCGCTCATCCGCCACCGGTCTCATCGTCTCGACGGCATCCTCGACCAAGCGGACCAGGTTGGTCGGCTCGAGCTCCAGTTCGACCGCTCCGGCGTCGTACCGGCTGATCTCGAGCAGGTCGGCGAGCAACAACTCGAACCGCATGACCTGGGTGTGGAGCAGCTCCGCCGTCCTCGACGTTGCCGGCGGAAAGTCGTCACGCTGGTCGTAGAGGACGTCGCCCGCCAAGCGGATCGTGGTGAGCGGCGTACGCAACTCATGCGAGACATCCGAGACGAATCTCTGCTGCACCCTGGACAGCTCGGCGAGTTTGCTGATCTGCTGCTGCAGGCTGTCCGCCATCCGGTTGAACGACCTGGCCAGGGTCGCGATCACGTCTTGGCCGCGTTCGGGAATCCGTTCGGTCAGTTGGCCGGCCGCCAGCTTCTCGCTCGTCTCCGCCGCGAGCCGGATCGGGCCGACCACCAGCCTGACGACGATGTAGGTGACTGCTCCGATGAGGAGCACCAGCGCGAGGCTGCCGATCGCCAGGGTGTTCTGCACGAAATTGAGGGTCGTCTGCGCGTCGCTCAGGTCGTAGACCAGGAACAGTTCGTAGAGCCCTGCCGAAGGAACGGTGATGAGAGAACCGGCGATGATCCCCGGTTCGCCCTTGGCGAGAGTCACCGACTGGGTGTGGATGAACCCGCCCTGCTTCGCCACGGCATCCCTCATGCCCTGGCTCACCAGGCCGGTCTCGAAACCGGTGCTCGTGACCGAGGTCATGATCCGATCCGTCTGCTGGCCAGGAATTCGCAGGAGTCCCATCGACGTGCTCCCCGGGCTCCGCACCGAACTGAGGATGTTGTTCTTCACTGCCAGCCCGACGCTGTCGAGTTCCACTACCTGGTCGTTCGTGGCCTGCGAATTGTCGAATGTCTGCTGCGCGATCGAGGTCGCATTGTTCGATTCGCTCTGAACCTGCGCCAACCGAGTGTCGTAGAGGTTGTTCCCGATGCTGATCGACATGTACGAACCGATGACGATCACCGCGATGCCGGAGAGCACGACGGTGATCGCGACCGTGCGAAACTGCAGCGATGTCCGCCAGAACCGCAGGAGCCGCGGAAGGTATGCCCTCCAGTCCAGACCACCCATGGTGGTCTGAATCTCAGCCGTGTGAACCTGCACGATAGCCGACTCCCCGCACGGTCATCACGATTCGCGGGTTGTCCGGGTCTTCTTCGACCTTGGCCCGCAGTCGCTGAACGTGCACATTCACGAGTCGCGTGTCGGCCTTGTAGTGGTATCCCCACACCTGCTCGAGCAGCATCTCGCGCGTGAACACCTGTTGCGGCTTCAGTGCGAGCGCGAGCAGCAGCTCGAATTCGAGAGGGGTGAGATTGATCTTCGCCTCGCCCCGTTTGACCTCGTGGCCCGCGACATCCAGCTGAAGGTCGCCGACTTGCAGCACCTCAGCGGACCCGGCAGGCGTCGGACGAAGCCTGGTGCGGATGCGGGCGACCAGTTCCTTGGGATTGAAAGGCTTGACGACGTAGTCATCCGCTCCGCTCTCGAGGCCGCGGACGACATCCGTCGTGTCGGATTTCGCCGTCAGCATGATGATCGGAACGCCGGACTCCGCGCGAATCTCCGCGCACACCTCGATGCCGTCCTTGCCGGGAAGCATGAGATCGAGCAGCACCAGGTCAGGGCGAGAATTCTGGAAAGCCTCGAGCGCCTTCGCGCCGTCCGCGCAGAAAAATGGCTCGAACCCCTCGGTCCGAAGCACGATGCCGATCATCTCCGCCAGAGCGGTGTCGTCATCGACTACCAGAATTCGTCCGGTCATCGTCCTGTCTTCGGATCAGCACCCGGTGGGCCGGGCGTCGCAATACTGTGGCATAACACAATGCTTTGGCATAAGAGTAGTCGAGTGTGAAACGATAATCGCGTGCGCGATGTCGCGCGGAGCATTTCATCGAGGGGAAGCCGAAGTGCCAGATAGCCCCGATTGGCAGTCGCCAGGCGCGACGAACGGCCCTCCCGCGCCACCGCCGTTCGGCGTTTTCGTGCCGCCACCCGATGCCCTTCGCCGGGATCTGCCTCCCCAGCCCGGCTGGACCCCTCCGCCGAAGCCCGGTCTGATTCCGCTGCGGCCGCTCGATTTCGGAACATTGCTCGGTGCCGCGTTCCGGGTGTTGCGCCGTAATCCGCGGCCGACTTTCGGCACCGCATTGCTGGTGCAGGGGGTGATGTACCTCTTTACTGTCCTGGTGATCGCCGTGGTCACCTTCCTGTCCCTGTCCCGCCTCGCGAGCACCGCCGACGAGAATTACAACGAGGTTCTCGCCGGAAGCATGGGGACGATCGCCATTGCCGCGATTGTTCCGGTATTGCTCACGGTCGTCGCGTCGGCGCTGCTGCAGGGAATTCTCATTCTCGAGGTCACCAGGGAGACCCTCGGCGAGAAACCGAGGCTGCGTGCGCTGCTGTCGCGGGCGCGCGGCAGGATCCTGGCTCTCATCGGATGGACGATTCTCGTCATCGCCGTGGTGATTGTCGGGATCGCGATCGTCGGAGGACTTGTCACCCTCCTGGTGACGACCCTCGGGGTCACCGGGATAATCGCGGGAGTGCTCGTCGGAATTCTCGGTGGTATCGCGTTGGTCGTGCTCGGGGTGTGGTTCGGTACGACGCTCTCCCTGGTCCCGAGCGTGTTGATGGCCGAGCGAGTGAGCCTCGGCAGAGCGATCGCACGGTCGTGGTCTCTCACCAAACGGGCGTTCTGGAAGACGTTCGGCATCCAGTTGCTGGTAGCCGCGATGATCTCCATCGCGACCCAGATCGTCTCGACCCCGATCTCTTTCGTCGGTGCGCTCGTCCTCGGCCTGGCAGACCCGAATGGCCAGAGCGCGGCGACGACGACCGTAGGCATCGTCGTGCTGAACGGGGTGATCGGAATCGTCGCGGTCGTGTTCGGCTCGATCGGGGCCGTGGTGCAATCGGCCACCGTCGCGCTCA
Source organism: Microbacteriaceae bacterium (assembly GCA_025464895.1). Taxonomy (GTDB): domain Bacteria; phylum Actinomycetota; class Actinomycetes; order Actinomycetales; family Microbacteriaceae; genus Parafrigoribacterium_A. The sequence goes on from JAODMG010000202.1 coordinate 4,411, forward strand.
TCTATATAGACCTCAGGATGCGTAAGGAGGGACTGGACCTGGAGCTCGCGCGCTTCGTCGAGGCACGCCAGGCTGGCGCGACCGACCTCCCCGATCCGTACGCGCAGACGATCGACAGGGAGAATTCCGCCAAGGGAACGCAGACGACACCGAGCAACGACTCGCCCTGGACATGATCGTGTTGGGCGCTGGCACGCTCGGCCTCGATGCTGTCGGACGACTTGGCGCGGATGTGCCGGTGGACCCGAATGGCGACCAGGCGCGGCGATGGATCATCGACGAACTGTCAAAACCGCAATACCAGGCCGCGCAACCGAACTGGTTCGATCGAGCGTCATCCGCGTTCTACAACTGGATCACCTCCCTCGACCTCAGCCGGCTCGGTGGAGCGCAGACGCCGATCCTGCTCATCACCACCGTCGTCATCGTCGCGGCGATCGTCGCCGCGTTGCTCATCTTCGGCAGGGCGAGACTGAATCGTCGCAGCACGGTCAGCGGGGGCCTCTTCGGCGAAGAGGACGAGAGAGATGCCGTCGTCATCAAGGCCGCGGCAGAGGTCGCGGCCTCCCGCGGCGACTGGACGCTCGCCATCATCGAGATGTTTCGCTCGATCGCCAGGGGACTCGCGGAGCGCACCGTCGTTACGACGCACCCCGGAACCACCGCCCACGACTTCGCGGCGGACGCTGGCCGCGCGTTCCCGGCTTCCGCCGAGAGCCTCCGAACCGTGGCCGCCGCATTCGACCGGGTGCGTTACCTCGGTCGGCCTGGATCAGAGCGGGAGTTTCTGGATGCCGCAGCCCTCGAGTCCGAGCTCCGACGCTCGAGCCCGGTGCAGTACCCGTCGAGCCTGGCCGCGTGATGACCGCCGGTCAGACGACGATCGTCACCCCGAGTATCCGTCGCGCCACCAGGGGATCGCTGTTCTGGATACTCGCCGTCGCCGGTGTTCTCGCCGTCGCGGTGATCGCCCTCCTCCTCAGGGGGCTGACCGGTTCCGGCGGCGGTGAAACGCTCTCGGCGACCAACGCCGCGCCGGGTGGCAGCATGGCGGTGGCCGAGGTGCTGAAACAGCAGGGGGTTTCCGTCGTCGAAACCCACACCCTGGCTTCCACCCGAGCCGCCGCGGGATCCCCGACATCCACCACTCTCCTGATCTTCGACCCGGACGGCCATCTCGATGCGGCCAGCCTCGGTGCGGCGACAGGGCTCAGCGACAACGTCGTCCTGGTGTCCCCGACCTTCAGGCAACTGCGTGCCGTCCTGCCGGTGGTTGCACAGGCCGGGAAGGCGGACGCCACTCTCACCGCCGGCTGCTCCGTCGGCGCAGCGACCAAGGCCGGATCGGTCTCCGGCGGTGGCACGGCCTATCGACTCGTCGGCGATGCCGCGGACCACGCGCTCTGTTTCGCGAGCGGCAACGATGCGTACTCCCTCGTCCAGGTGCAGCACGCGAACGCGACGATCACCGTCCTCGGTCTCCAGAACGCGCTCACCAACGAGTATGTCGCCCAGCGCGGAAACGCCGCGCTCGCCCTGAATCTGCTCGGTGCGGATCCGAAGTTGGTCTGGTATCTGCCGTCGACCGCCGACGAGGCTGCCGCCATCCCGACGATCGCGGAGCTCACCCCTCCATGGGTCAGCCCGGTGGCCCTTCTCGCGTTCTGCGTCGTCATCGCCGCGGCCTTCTGGCGAGGACGGCGACTCGGGCCGCTCGTGATCGAGAATCTGCCGGTGACGGTGCGAGCCAGCGAGACGATGGAGGGACGTGCGCGTCTCTATCAACGGAGCTCGGCGCGCCTGCATGCGCTCGACTCGCTCCGCATCGGCTCGATCGATCGCCTCGGTGTCGCCTGCGGCCTGCCGAGATCCGCGACTGTCGACGACGTCGCTGCCGCCGTTGCAGGCCTGATCGCCGCCGATCCGAACCGGATCATGGGCATCCTGGTCGACAGCATCCCGGCCAACGACCGTGAGTTGATTCGACTCTCGGACGAGCTGCTGAGACTCGAGCAGGCGGTATCGGATGCCGTCAAGGCCTGACGGTTCCAGGCGAGTTGCTACACCAACAGGGAGAATGATCGAATGACTGACCAGACTGCGGCAAGCTACGGTGCCGGAACCGTGCCGGCGCCACCGGCCGCGCGCGGCACGTCTCCCGCCCTTCGCGACTCGTTCGCCAAGGTGCGAAGCGAAGTGGGCAAGGCCGTGGTCGGACAGGACGGCGCCGTCACCGGGCTCATCATCGCCCTGCTGGCCGGCGGACACGTGCTGCTCGAGGGAGTTCCCGGTGTCGCGAAGACCCTCCTGGTCCGGACCCTGAGCCGCACCCTCCAACTCGACACGAAACGGGTGCAGTTCACGCCGGACCTCATGCCGGGAGATGTCACCGGCTCACTCGTCTACGACGCCAAGTCCGGCGAATTCGACTTTCGGGCGGGGCCGATCTTCACGAACCTGCTGCTTGCCGACGAGATCAACAGAACGCCGCCGAAGACCCAGTCGGCCCTGTTGGAGGCGATGGAGGAACGACAGGTCAGCGTCGACGGCGTGACTCGGCCGCTTCCCGTGCCGTTCATCGTCGCGGCGACCCAGAATCCGATCGAGTACGAGGGAACCTACCAACTCCCGGAGGCCCAGCTCGATCGCTTCCTGCTCAAACTGGTCCTCGATATCCCGGAACGCGACAACGAGATCGAAGTACTCGTGCGAAGCGCGGCCGGATTCAATCCGCGCGACCTCGCCGCGGCCGGCGTCACCCCGGTGCTCGACCCGGCCGGCCTTGCCGCGGCACAGGCGGAAGTCGCGCTGGTCGACGCGGGAACAGACCTGCTCGCCTATGTCGTCGACCTCGCTCGCGCCACCAGGCAGAGCCCCTCGGTGAAGCTCGGCGTGAGTCCCCGCGGATCCACCGCGTTGCTCTCTGCCAGCAAGGCCTGGGCCTGGCTGAACGGCTTCGACGCGATCACGCCCGACCATGTGCAGGCAATGGTGCTTCCGGTCTGGAGGCATCGCATCCAACTCCGTCCTGAGGCCGAGCTCGAAGGGGTTTCGGCCGACACGATCCTGCGGTCGATCCTGCAGCAGGTGCGGGTGCCGATCTAATGCCCACGGTCTGCTAATGGCTCTCTCCGGGCGGTTCGTCCTGCTCGTGGCGCTCGGCATCGTGCCGATCGTGCTGCTGGGAGACTCCGCCGTGCTCGGGGGCTGGCTCCTCCTGGTCCTGGTGGTCGGGGCGATCGATGTGAGTCTCGCCGGTTCACCGCGAGCGATCACGATCGCGCGTGACTTGCCAGAACGGGTGCGGCTCGGCGAGACCGTGGAATCGACGCTCTACCTCAGCAACAACGGGCGAAGGACCGTGCGCGGACTGGTGAGGGACGGATGGCAGCCGTCCGCGGGGGCGAGCCCCGGCCGCCGCCGCCTCGACCTCCCGACCGGCGAACGGCGGGCGGTCCGGACGACGCTGACCCCGTTCCGGCGTGGGGAACGGCGAGCCGCCGAAGTCACGGTTCGGGCATTCGGACCGCTCGGCCTCGTCGCCCGGCAGGCGACACTCTCCTGTCCTGGCGTCATCCGCGTGCTCCCACCCTTCCACTCGCGCAAACACCTGCCCTCTCGCCTGGCGCGGCTACGGGAGTTGGACGGACGCACCGCCGTCATGATTCGCGGCCAGGGCACCGAGTTCGATTCCCTCCGCGAATATGTGCGCGGCGACGACGTTCGCTCGATCGACTGGCGCGCGACGGCCAGACGGAACGACCTGGTCGTGCGCACCTGGCGCCCCGAGCGCGATCGTCGAGTGGTCATCGTGATCGACAGTGGCCGAACATCCGCTGCCCGCATCGTCAACGAGCCACGGCTCGATACGGCGTTCGAGTCATCCCTGCTGCTCGCGGCCCTCGCCACCCGGGCCGGTGATCGGGTCGACCTGGTCGTCTACGACCGGCGCGTGCGCGGGAGGGTGCAGGGGGCGACCGGAGCGGACCTGCTGTCACGGATGGTGAACGTGATGGCTCCGATCGATCCGGAGCTGATCGAGATGGACTGGTCGGTCGTTCCTGAACTCGTCCGCTCGGTGACCAGCCATCGCTCCCTCGTCGTGCTCATGACGTCCATCGATGCGCCAGGGGCATCCAGGGGGTTGCTGACGGTGCTCCCCCAACTCACTCGCCGCCACACCGTGGTGGTTGCGTCGGTCACGGATCCATCGGTTCTCGCCGCGACCATCGATCGTTCCGACCGCGACAGTGTCTACCTGGCCGCGGCCGCGGAGCGCGCCAGGTTGGACGTGTCGCGTGTCGCCGCCGCCATCCGCCAGCTGGGGGCCGATGTCGTGACCGGTGCACCGGCCGAACTGCCCCCCGCCCTCGCGGATCGCTATCTCGCCCTCAAGGCAGCCGGACGGCTGTAATCACGTTTGCCTTGCGATTGTGGAATATATATTCCCGCCCCACCTTTGAAGTTTCTTCGTGCTTCGGGTGAGCCAGGTCCGTGGTTGCGGGGAGTTCGTTGGGGAAGTCGCGCGTCGGGTGAAACGGGCTGTCTACTCACGTAGCGTCCTGTATGTAGCCCTGTTCTTTGGGCTGCGCGTAACAGAACCAGAAAGGTCCAGCTCATGGCGTCAACCACGTCTCCATCGCTCTCATCAAAACTCATCGCCGAATTGTTCGGCACGTTCCTCCTCGTCTTTACGGTAGTCGGAACGGCGATCTTCTCCTCGAGCAACACTGGCTACCTCGGCATAGCTCTCGCCATCGGCCTGTCAGTGGTTGCGGGCGCATATGCCTTCGGACGCATATCCGGGGCGCACTTCAACCCGGCGGTCACCCTCGGTGCCGCTGCGGCGGGTCGTATCCCCTGGCGTGACGTCGTCCCGTACATCGTGGCGCAGATCGTCGGCGGAATCATCGCATCGTCCCTGATCTACGCGATCGCCGCCGGTGGTCCGACCGGATACCTCGCCACCGCGGTCAAGGGCGGCTTCGCGTCGACCGGTTACGGCACCCGATCGGCGGGTGGCTTCGATCTGGTATCGGTCATGCTCATCGAGTTCATTCTGAGCGTCGCGTTCCTCTGGGTCATTCTGAGCGTCACGCACCACGAGGCCACCGCGGGCTTCGCTCCGCTGGCCATCGGGCTCGCGCTCACCATGGTGCACCTGATTGCGATCCCGGTGAGCGGTTCGTCGGTGAACCCGGCGCGCTCGATCGCGAGCGCCATCTACGGCGGGCCGGTATCGCTCAGCCAGCTCTGGGTGTTCCTCCTGGTCCCCGCGCTCGGTGGTCTGGTGGCTGGCTTCAGCTACAAGGGGCTGTTCGACCGGAAGCCGCGCCTGGTTGACAACTACATGTCCGAAGCAAAGCTCGGGAGCGAGCCCGTCAAGGCATAGAATGCTCCGCATAGAAGGGGCGGGTGATCCGGCAGAAAGCCGGATCACCCGCCCCTTTTCTGTTTCCGTTGCGGATTTCTGTCCCGCGCTCTCGACCTGCCGCGCTGTCCTCAAGTAACCTGCTGTTGCTGCCCTGTGTAACTCAGATCACCATCTTCGACAGAAGGATCAACCATGGCTGCAACATCCACCTCCCCACACTCTCTGACCGCGCGCCTCATCGCCGAGGCCTTCGGAACGTTCCTGCTCGTTTTCGGCGTCATCGGCACCGCGCTCTTCGCCTCGAGCAACACAGGAATCCTCGGAGTCGCCCTCGCCGTTGGCCTTTCCGTCGTCATCGGCGCCTACGCGTTCGGCCCCATCTCCGGGGCGCACTTCAATCCCGCGGTCACCCTCGGCGCGGCCGCGGCCGGACGGCTACCGTGGCGCGATGTCATCCCGTACATCGTCGCTCAGCTCGTCGGCGGAATCGTCGCATCGAGTCTTCTCCTCGCAATCGCAGCAGGCGGACCGCAAGGCTTTCTCGACGGCGCGATCAAGAACGGATTCGCCTCGGACGGATACGGCGATCGCTCACCGGCGCACTTCAACCTGATCGCCGTCATTCTCGTTGAGTTCATCCTGACCGCGGTATTCCTCTGGGTGATCCTGAGCGTCACGCATCGCCAGGCCGCGGCGGGTTTCGCCCCATTGGCGATCGGCCTGACGCTCACGCTCATCCATCTGGTGTCGATTCCGGTGAGCAACACCTCGGTGAACCCGGCTCGATCGATCGCGACCGCGATCTTCGGCGGACCGACCGCCCTCGGCCAGCTGTGGGTGTTTCTCCTGGTCCCGGTTGCCGGTGCCCTGGTAGCCGGCCTCAGCTACAAGGCCCTCTTCGACCGGGCACCGCTCGCAGAGGAGTCCTACCTCGAGCCGCTCGACCTCGCGGGAGACCAGGACTCGACGGAGGCGTGAGTTCGGGGCCCGAGCTTGCGTTTGGCCAACGTTCGAGTCCCGGGTATAGGGCCGAGCGCCCTGCATGCCGCTCCGGGCATGAACCGCGACGCACAATGCGCCAGGCACGACAAAAAGGGCGGGCGGCCCGGCTCATGCCGGACCACCCGCCCTTGCTTTATTCAGCTGCTATGCAGTGACTACTCAGCGACACCGACGTATTCTGCGGCCTCGTTCGCATCCGTTACCGGCGCTGCGAGCTTGGCGCGAAGCAGCGAACCGAGGTTCGCGTCGACGTTCGTCCAGTACTGGATGGCGCGCTCACGGATGTCATCGCGCTTCACTCCGCCGACGGCACCGGCGAGGGTGTCGAGAAGGCGAGCCTTCTGCGCGTCGTTGTAGACGTCGCGGTAGAGCGTTCCGGCCTGGCCGAAGTCGCTGTCCTCCGAGTGCAGGGTTGCCGCGGCACGAACCAATGCGCCGTCGCTCTCCCAGCCGCCCTCACCGGCAGCCGCTGGATCTGCGACCGGTCCCCCGAAGGAGTTCGGTGCGTAGACAGGCGCGGAAGCCGGCTTGAAGTCGCGGCGAGCCGCGCCATCCTGGGTGTAGCTGTGCACTGGGGCGTGAGGAGCATTGACCGGGATCTCGTTGTAGTTGGTTCCGACCCGGTAGCGCTGTGCGTCCGGGTAGGAGAACACGCGAGCCATCAGCATCTTGTCTGGGCTGATGTCGATGCCGGGCACCACGTTCGCCGGCGAGAATGCCGCCTGCTCGATCTCGGCGAAGAAGTTCTCCGGGTTGCGGTTGAGCGTGTGGGTGCCTACCTTGATCAGCGGGTAGTCCGCGTGCGGCCAGACCTTCGTCAGGTCGAACGGGTTGAACCGGTAGCTCTTCGCGTCCTCATACGGCATGACCTGAACGTAGACATCCCAGGACGGGAAGTTGCCCGCCTCGATCGCCTCGTACAGGTCGCGACGGTAGTAGTCCGCGTCGGCGCCAGCGATGAGCTCCGCCTCGGCGCCTTCCATGGTCACGTCGCCCTGCTTGGTCTTGAAGTGGTACTTGACCCAGAACTTCTCACCGGCCGCGTTGATCCACTGGTAGGTGTGCGAGCCGTAGCCGGGCATTTCGCGCCAGGAGCGCGGGATTCCACGGTCGCCCATGAGGTAGGTGACCTGGTGAGCGGACTCTGGGGACAGCGACCAGAAGTCCCACTGCATGTCAGCGTCACGCAGGCCGGAACCCGGAAGACGCTTCTGCGAGTGGATGAAGTCGGGGAACTTGATTCCATCGCGGATGAAGAACACCGGGGTGTTGTTTCCGACGATGTCGTAGTTGCCCTCGGCGATGTTTTCCTGCAGGTCACGGATGTAGAAGTCCGCGTCCGAGCCGGCCAGCTCTTCAGCCTGGTCACCGGTCATCGACTTGACGCCCTGGTTGGACTTGAAGTGGTACTTGACCCAGAAGCGCTCGCCCTCGGCGTTGATCCACTGGTAGGTGTGCGAGCCGTAGCCCTGCATTTCACGCCAGGAGGCCGGCAGGCCGCGGTC
>JAODMG010000218.1 GCA_025464895.1 Microbacteriaceae bacterium
AGGCCCGCGAGGTTGCGTTCGACGTCTTCCACCGCCACGTAGCTGATCCAGATGCTGTGACGGGCGTCGGTGATTCCGGCCGGAAGGCGGATGCCCTCGCCGGGGACTGTCTCGCCGATGTTCCACATCGGTCGGTGCAGCACGGCGAAGCTCTCGCGGCCGTCGGGCGCAACGATCGTCGTCGGAAAGAAGACGGTGTCCTTGTTGTGGAAGAGCCCGAGATCCGTGTCGAGAGCGTCGTCGTAGTCGAAGGTCACCGGGCCGAGGCGCCGCCACTCGCGGAGGTCGTCGGAGACCGCCACCGCCGTGCGCGGGCCGAGAGGACCATACGCCACGTAAGTCATCACGTGCAGGCCGAGCGCGTCGATGCGCGTGATCCTGGGATCCTCGACGCCGGAGTGGGTCGCGCCACGTTCCCAGCCGCGATCAGGCTCGAGAACGACACCCTCGCGTTCCACCGCGACCGGCACGCCATCCTTGACGACCACCCTGGCGAGCCCGACGCGGGAGATATTGCCATGAGCTACCAGGCGTGGAAGCAGATAGAGCTCACCGTCTGGGCCGCGGCCCGAGCCGGGGTTCAGCACCCCCTCGACCTCGAGGTCATTGCCGGGCTCAGGGGTCATGACGACGCCCACGCGGGTCAGGCGGTACGGAAAGGTTTCAGACACGATGGTTCTCCTGGATGGGACGGGGGCCGACGATCAGCCCTTGACGCTCGAGCCGAGGTCGGACGAGATGAAGTAGCGCTGGAACACGAGGAACAGGATGACGACCGGCGCGGCCAGCACCACGGCTCCGGCGAGCGACGCGCCGAACGGGTTGGCGGTCGACGCCGCAACATTGCTGATGTAACTGGCCAATGACACGGCCAGCGGCTGCATCGAGGCGTTCTTGGTGATGAGGAACGGCCAGAGGAACTCGTTCCACGGGCCGATGAAGGTCAGCAGCGCCGCGGTGACGAGAGCCGGCCGCACCAGCGGCAGCGCGATCCGCCAGAGCAGCTTGAACTCCGAGGCGCCGTCGATGCGAGCTGCCTCGAATAGCTCCTTCGGCAGTTGCAGGAAGTATTGCCGGAAGATGATGACCGCCGTCGAGTTGATGGCGAACGGCAAGATCATTCCGAGGTAGTTGTCGCTCAGCCCGTAGTTGCGCGTGATGAGCACGTACAGCGGGATGATCAGCAACTGGAACGGCACGACCTGCACCAGCAGGGCCAGGGCGAAGGTCACGCCGCGACCTCGCCACTGCAGGACCGCAAGCGCATAGCCGACCAGTACGCCGAAGACGAGCGTGCAGATGAGCACGCCGGTCGTGAAGATCCCGGAGTTGAGCAGCCCCGAGAACAGGTTGATGCGGTCGTTGATGGCGACGTAATTGGCGCCAGTCAGGTTGCCCGGGTTGGGAAACGCGCCGCCGAGGCTCGGATCCTGCTTCGTCTGGAGCGAACCGATGATCATGTAATAGAACGGGAACAGGAAGGCAATGGCGCCGAGCGCCAGAACGGCGCTCCGCAGGCCGGTTTGGAATCTCGACATCAGTCCCGCCCTCCGGCGAATCGGTTTTGCAGCCAAGCGATGATGAGCACGAGGATCACGAGCACGACGCCGATGGCGGACGCCTCATCCGGGTGTCCTTGTTCGATGCCCTTCTGATACATCAGGAGGACGGGCGAGGTCGACGAACCGTTCGGGCCGCCACCGTTCGTGAGCAGGTAGGGCTCGGTGAAGAGGTTGGCCCCGGTCACGGTCGAAACCAGCAGCACGAGTACCGTCGCCGGCCGGACGCCGGGCACCGTCACGCTGAAGAACTTGCGGATAGCGCCTGCCCCGTCGGTCGCCGCCGCTTCGTAGAGCTCGTTCGGTACGTTCTGTAGTGCGGCCAGATACAACAGGATGTAGAACCCCATCTGCTTCCAGGTCACGAACAGCGCGATCGACGGCATGGCCAGGTATGAGTTGATGAGCCAGGACGGGCTCGGCGCCAACGGGCCGAGGATCTGGTTGACCAGGCCAGATCCGTTAAAGAGGAACAGCCAGACCGCCACGATGGCGACGCTCGCGGTCAGGTAGGGAATGTAGTACGCGACCCGGTAGAACGTCTTCAGTCGCACTGCGCGGTTGAGGCCGGATGCCAGCACGAGGCTGAACACGACGGTCAGGGGCACGTTGATGACCAGGAAGATGCCAACGTTGCCGAACGAGCGGATCACATCGGGGTCGGTGAGGGCGGTGACGAAGTTCTGCAGACCGACGAACGGCCGGTTCACGACGGCGCCAGGAGCGGTGAAGAAGTAGTCGTGGAAGGCGATGTAGATCGCGAACCCCAACGGGTACGCGAACACCGCCAGCACGAATACCAGGTACGGCGCGCTGAACAGCAGGCCGAGCGGATTGCGGCCGAGAAGATGCCGCTTCTGCTTGGGTGCCTCCGCGAGCGGGGAGCCGGCGAGGCTCCCCGCTCGGGACGTTTCCGTCGACGAGGACAAGGCTACTTCTGCGCCGCGAGCTGGTCGATCTTCTTCGCGGCGGCGTCGAGCGACGACTTCACGCTGCCCTTTCCGA
>JAODMG010000031.1 GCA_025464895.1 Microbacteriaceae bacterium
CGCTCATTCCTGCCGTTCGTCATCTATCGACTGGCGTTGGGTGTCGCGATCGCCGTGCTTCTGGTCACCGGGGTGCTGCGGGCCAATTAGGCTCTTTAGGTGAAGTCCTGGAAAGCCCCCGAGATCCCGACGCTCCCAGGAAACGGACCCGTTCCGCGCCTGTTCGACACGGCCAGCGGATCGGTCAAGCCGGCCGAATCATCCGGCATCGCCTCCCTGTACGTCTGCGGCATCACCCCGTATGACGCCACCCACCTCGGCCACGCGTCGAGCTATCTGGCCTACGACACCCTCGTTCGGCTCTGGCTGGACGCAGGTTACGAGGTGCGTTACGCCCAGAATGTGACGGATGTCGACGATCCGCTCCTCGAGCGAGCCACCAAGACCGGCGTCGACTGGCGCGATCTCGCAGCAGAGCAGGTCGAGCTGTTCCGCGCGGACATGGAACGACTGTCGATCGTTCCTCCCGACTTTTACGTCGCCGTGACCGACACCATCGACGAGATTGCGGATGCCGCGCTTCGCCTCAGTACCTCCGGTTTCGGCTATCCGGTCGACAGCAACGGCGCCGCCGCCGACCTGTACTTCGACAACGCCGTCGCCGCAGAACGTTCCCCGTGGCACCTGGGCCAGGAGAGCAATCTCGGTCGGGAAACCATGCTCGAACTCTTCGCCGAGCGCGGTGGGGATCCGGACAGGCCGGGCAAGCGGGACGCGCTCGACCCGCAGCTGTGGCGCTCCGAACGACCGGGGGAGCCGGCCTGGGATTCTGTGGTGGGCCGCGGACGCCCCGGTTGGCACATCGAGTGTGCGGTCATCGCTCTCAAATACTTGCCGAGCCCGCTGACGGTCAATGGGGGAGGGTCAGACCTGATTTTCCCTCATCACGAGTTCAGCGCCGCCCACGCGGCTGCTCTCAGCGGAGAATCCCTCGCCGGCATCTACTCGCACTCCGGGATGGTGGCCTACCAGGGCGAGAAGATGAGCAAGTCGCTCGGCAACCTGGTACTGGTGTCGCGGCTGGTCGCCGACGGGGTCGACCCCCGTGTCATCCGGCTCGCCATCCTTGCAGAGCACTACCGCTCGGACTGGGAGTGGACGGATGCCCACCTCGAGGCCGCGCGCGCCCGCCTCACCCGCTGGCTCGACTGGGCCGGTACAGCGTCGGGGCAGGACACATCCCTGCTCGACAGCCTGCGCTCGACCCTCAGCGGGGACCTGGACACTCCCGGCGCGGTCCGGCTCATCGATGATGCCGTCGCCGCCAGCGCAGAAACGGGTGCAGGCGCCGCATCCGGCGCCGCATCCGACACGGCGGTCAGCGCGATCTCGGCACTGCTCGGAATCGACCTGCGCCAGTAGCCCACCGCGAGAGGGCAAAAAACGCCCTAAAACTCGAGTTTTAGGGCGGATTCTGCCCGCTCGCGCTCCGCACGCGCAGGAAAACACCACGCGCTAGTAGCGCAGCTCCGATGAGACCCGCGACGAGAGCTACTCCTTCGGACGCCAGGGATCGTCGCCGCGGTTGTCTCCGCGGTTGTCGCCTCGCCCGTCGGCCTTGCCGTCGCGCTTGCGAAGGTAGCGCTCGAATTCCTGCGCGATCGCCTCGCCGCTGGCCTCGGGGGAGTCCACGGTGTCGCGGGCTGCCTCGAGCTGCTGGATGTAGGTCGCCATGTCTTCGTCTTCCCCGGCGAGCGCGTCGATCCCGCTCTCCCAGGCGGCCGACTCGTCGACCAGGTCACCCCGCGGAATCACGACGTCGATGATCTCCTCGAGCTTGTCGATCAGCGCGAGCGTGGCCTTCGGGGACGGCGCGTTGTGCACGTAGTGGGGAACGGATGCCCAGATCGAGACGGTGGGGATGCCTGCGGCCTCTGCGGCGTCGCCCAGCACGGAGAGGATGCCGACCGGGCCTTCGTAGCTGCTGCGCTCGACACCGAGCTGCTTGCGCACCTCCGCGTTCTCACTGCTCACGAACACCGAGATCGGGCGGGTGTGCGGAACATCCGCCAACATCGCGCCGAGGAAGACGATCCCGGTGACCCCGGTGTCTTTCACCGTGGCGAGGATCTGGGCGGTGAAGCTCTTCCAGCTGCGGGACGGCTCCGTTCCGAGCAGGAGATAGATGTTCGACCCGTTGTCGGCGCTCATGGCGAGTTCCGCGTCTTCGGCGAGACGCCTGATCCGCTTCTTACGTACGCTGGTCGGACCGAAGATGGTCACCGTCGGCCAGACCAGAAGCTTGTTGCCCTCCTCGTCCTGCGTGACGCTCGGACGGTTGAACTGGAAGTCGAAATACTCCTCGGAATCGACCTCGGCGATGGGATAGAGGTCGAGCAGTTCCTTGAGCGTGCGCACGGCGCCGCTCGCGGCATCGCCCGCGTCGTTCCACCCTTCGAACGCAACGACCAGGAGTCGGCCGCTGAAGATTCCCGCGCTGTCTGACACTCGCATACCTTCACTGTGCCGGGCCGGTGTGGCTCGGCTTACCTATCAAGGATAGAACCCCGCGTGCGCCCAACTAGAATTGCTCGTTGTGACCTCAGACTTTCCTGCCGCCGTCCTGTGGGATATGGACGGCACTCTTGTCGATACCGAGCCATATTGGATGGCCGCCGAACAGGAATTGGTCGCGTCCTTCGGCGGCATCTGGACGCACGAAGACGGCCTGGCTCTCGTCGGTTCCGGCCTCTGGGCCTCCGCCGAGGTGTTCCGCGGTCGTGGGGTCGACCTGAGCGCCGACGAGATCATCACCTACCTCACCGATCGGGTCCTCGAGCAGATCCGGCTGGAGGTACCGTGGCGTCCTGGAGCGCTCGAGCTGCTCGCCGAGACGAAGGCTCGTGGCATTCAGACCGGGCTCGTCACCATGTCGGTGCGTCGGATGGCCGAATTCGTGGTGTCCTTCATCGATTTCGACGCGTTCGACGTCGTGGTCGCCGGAGACGACGTCACGCACGCGAAGCCACATCCGGAGCCGTACCTCCGGGCGGCCGCTCTGCTCGGGGTCACGGCGGAGGAGTGCGTCGCTATCGAGGACTCGAGGACCGGCCTGTCCTCGGCCGTCGCATCCGGGGCAGTGTCGATCGGCGTGCCACTGCACGTCCCACTCGACGAGGGCCCCGGTCACACGATCTGGTCGAGCCTCGACGGCAAGACAATCGACGATCTCGGCCGGGTCTTCCGGTCGTCGATCGAGGTCGCTTCGTGAGCACAGACAGTTCCGCAAGTACTGGCGCACGGCGTCGTCAAAGCGGACCGTTTCGGATCGGCGACAAGGTGCAGCTCACCGGACCGAAGGGCCGGTTGAACACCATCACCCTCGAAGCCGGCAAGGTGTTCCACACGCACCGGGGAATGATCGACCACGATTCGCTCGTCGGGCTGCCGGATGCCTCGGTGGTGACCAGTACCACCGGCGACGAGTACCTCGCGCTACGCCCGCTGCTGAATGACTTCGTCATGTCGATGCCGCGGGGAGCCGCCATCATCTACCCCAAGGATGCGGCGCAGATCCTCGCTCTCGGCGACATTTTCCCCGGCGCATCCGTGATCGAGGCCGGCGTCGGTTCAGGGGCGCTGTCGCTCTGGCTGCTGCGTGCCATCGGTCAGACCGGCACACTGATGTCGTTCGAGCGCCGCGAGGAATTCGCCACGGTGGCGAAGGGAAACGTCACGAGCTTTCTCGGCTCCGAGCCGGAGAATTGGACCGTGACGGTCGGCGACCTGGTGGAGTCCCTCCCGAGCGCCGCGGCCGCGGGATCGGTCGATCGGATCCTTCTCGACATGCTCGCCCCGTGGGAATGCATCGACGTGAGCGCCGACGCCCTGACCGCCGGTGGAGTGCTGGTCTGCTACATCGCGACCGTCACCCAGCTGTCCAGGGTCGCCGAGGCGATTCGCCAGAGCGGCAAGTTCACCGATCCGGACTCGTCCGAGACCATGGTGCGCGGATGGCACGTCGAGGGCCTCGCCGTTCGTCCAGACCACCGGATGGTCGCGCACACCGGGTTCCTGCTGACCGCGCGAAGGCTCGCCCCCGGGGCGGTGCTGCCCCAGCTCAAGCGTCGCGCATCGAAATCCGACTTCAGCGACGAGGATGTCGAGGCGTGGACCCCGGGAGCACTCGGCGAACGGACCAAGACCGACAAGAGCCTGCGAAAGACAGCACGGGCCGCACAATTGGCCGCACAGCATGCCACTAAGGCGGAGGAAAACCCTGATGATTAGTCCATCTAGAATTGGGGGACCTCCCGCTGGATCGAAAGAAGGATTCGTGCGCAAGACAATCGCGCTGCTTGCCGCCATTGGCATCGTGGCAGCACTGACTGCCTGCTCGAGCAACTCGGCGACCGCCGGTTGCGACACCTCGATTGTCTCCGGCGACGCCTCGTCCATCGTGAAGGCACTCGGCAAGGTCGGCACCGCCCCCAAGGTCGAATTCCCGACCCCGTTGATCACGAAGACCACCCAGAAGTCCGACATCGTCGCCGGCACTGGCGCGCCCCTCCAGGCCGGCCAGCCGGTCGTCGTCGACGTCACCATCCTGAACGGCGCGGACGGGGCGGTCCTGCAGAAGACCACCTACGGCAGCACCGGCGGCAGCCTGCTCACCCTCGGCAAGTCGTCCTTCCCGGCGATCAGTCTCGGGCTCGAGTGCGAGCACGTCGGTTCGAGGGTGGCGATCGTCGGCTCTGCCAAGGACAGCCACTCCGGACAGGCCGATCCGACCAACAACATCGGCGCAAACGATTCCTTCGTCTACGTCGTGGATGTCAAGAGCGCGTTCCCGGCCAAGGCCAGCGGTGCGGACCAGATTCCGCAGAACGGGATGCCGTCGGTCGTTCTCACTCCGGATGGCACTCCCGGAATCACGATCCCCAAGACCAACCCGCCGAAGAGCCTCCAGGTCAACGTGCTGAAGTCGGGAAGCGGCGCGAAAGTCGCCAGCGGTGACTACGCGGTGCTGAAATACACCGGCGTGCTCTGGAACGACTCCACCGTCTTCGATTCGACCTGGAAGACGAACCAGGCGACTGCCCTTCAGATCCAGAAGGGAACGGTCGTCGACGGGTTCGCCAAGGGGCTGATCGGGCAAAAGGTCGGTTCGCAGGTATTGCTCGTCGTCCCGCCGAGCCAGGGATATGGCGCCCAGGGCAACGGCACGGTTCCGGCGAACGCGACACTCGTCTTCGTAGTCGATATTCTGGGTATCGTTCACTAACAATTTCCCCCTTCTGGCACAGGCCGAGTGTCTCCGAGTTCCACGCAAACTAGGATTTCTCCCGTGTCACAGTCGAGTTCATCAAGAGTTCCCGTCGAAGAGCGCCTGTTCAGCCTGGTGCTGGCATTGCTCGCGACCGAGACCGGCCTGACCAAGAACGAAATTCTGTCGACCGTCCAGGGCTACCGGCAGAAATACTCCGCGCGCGGCGACAACGCCAACCTCGAGCGGCAGTTCGAGCGGGATAAGGACGACATCCGTGAGCTCGGAGTTCCACTCGAGACCGTGGATTCGCCCGGGCAGTCTGGGAACAACCAGAACCTGCGGTACCGCATCCCTCGCGGAGCGTACGAACTGCCGAGTGATATCACCTTCTCTGCGGAGGAGACGACCCTTCTCGGTCTCGCCGCGATGGTGTGGAGGGAAGGCTCGTTGTCCGCGGAGTCACGCAGGGCGATCGTCAAGCTCCGCTCGCTCGGCATCACCTCCGACGAACCGGTTCTCGGATACGCCCCGCGGCTGAGGGTGCGGGATGCGACCTTCGAACCTCTTCGCACGGCCCTCGAGAAGAACGCGATCGTCCGCTTCGCCTACCTGAAGCCTGGGCAGCTGGATGCGGTGATCCGCACGGTCGCCCCGCTCGCGCTGGTCCAGTACCAGGGCCGCTGGCACCTGTACGCCGAGGAACCGGACACCGGCCTGACCAAGACGTTCCTGCTGCGCCGCATCGTCACCCAGATCGCCACGACCGGCAAGACTTTCACACCGCCCCCGGGCGACCAGTCCGCGAAGGCCCTCCGCGAGATCGAGGCCGTCTGGAGCGCGCACACGGTCGAAGTCACCGTGGAGCCGGATTCGGATGCCGCGACCCGCCTGCACAAGCGGCGAGGCACCGAGGTCTCGGCAGCCGGAACCCTGGTGCTGCACTACGCCGACGCGAACATCGTCGCCGACGAACTCGCCGGGTACGGTCCAGAGGTGGTCGTGGTCTCTCCGCAGGCCATCCGCACCGCCGTGAGGGACCGACTGCTGCGAGTCGCCGCCGATCACGGTGCAGGCGGCACGCACGCAGACGATCACGGTGCGGGCGATCACCGTGCAGACCAGGGGAGGCCGACCGATGGCTGAGCGCAAAGGACCGATTCTCGCCCAGGACAAGCTCGCGTTCCTGCTGTCGCTCGTTCCATTCCTGATGGATCACGACCGCATCAGCGTCGCCGACGTCGCCCGGCACTTCTCGGTGCCCGCCGAGCAGATCCGCGAAGCCGTGCGGCTCATCGCCGTCTCCGGGATTCCGGGAGAAACCGGCCAATACCAGCACGCCGACCTGTTCGACCTCGCCTGGGACGACTTCGAAGACAATGACCAGATCATGCTCACGAACCTGGTCGCGATCGACGATTCTCCGCGCTTCTCGGGGCGTGAGGCAGCCGCGCTGATCGCCGGCCTGCAGTACCTGTCCGCACTGCCGGAGCACGCCGATCGCGCGGCAATCGCCACCCTCATGTCCAAGTTGTCCAGGGGAGCATCCGCGCCTCCCAGCCAGGTCGCGGTCGAGGCGTCCGAGACGGATGCCACGCTCGCTCTCATCCGCGAGTCCGTCGCCGCCGGGGTGCAGCTCGAGTTCGACTACTCGGATTCCCGCGGGGAGCACGAACGCCGCAGGGTTGACCCGCTCCGCATCGAGTCGGTGGACGCGGACTGGTACCTTCGCGGCTGGTGCCACCTGCGAGAAGCCCTCCGCACCTTCCGGCTCGACCGCATCACGAATCCGCAGATCACCTCGGAGGCGATCACGTACCACGCGGCCGATGTGCACCTTCCCGAGACCCTGTTCGAGGGATCCGTCGACGACCTGGTCGTCACCATCGACGTCGCGCGTTCGGCCGCACCGCTGCTCGCCGACTACATACCGGACGGTGCGGTGTCGACGGAGATCGGTGACCGCATCCGCACAACCATGCGGGTCTCCCACTACCACGGGCTTAAACGCCTGGTTGCGAGCATGCCGGGGGTCGTCACCGTTGTCGAACCGGTGGAGGCGCGACGGGTCGTGGCCGACTGGGCCGCGGCCGGCGCCGCGCGCTATGGCGAGGGAGACTAGCGATGCCGTGGTGGTCGTGGTTCCTGATCTGGGGCGGGCTCAGCCTGCTCCTATTGATGATGTTGGCGGCCTTCGGCTGGCTGTTGTTTCGCAAGGTTATGGCCGTCTTCGGGGCGCTCGAGGCCCTGGCTGCTCTCGCCGGGCTGCTCCACGATGCGGATGACATCCTCACCGACCAGCGCGAACGGATCTCGATTCTCGACCGTGGGGCCATCCGCCGCCGCCGCGATCGGGTTCGGGAACTGGCGATGCTGAGGCGACAGTGGCGCCACGACACCAGAATCGCCCGCGCGAAGGCGTTGATCGCGGTCGATGCCTCTCAGCGGGAGTGGTTCGAACGAGCCGATCATCGTTCGAACCCAGAAGCGCGATAAACTACTCTGAACGCAGTTTTGATTCCAAAGGATGTGGCCTCATGGCTGGATTGACCGGATGGCATTTTCTCATCATCGCTCTCGTCATTCTGCTGCTCTTCGGCGCAACGAGGCTTCCCGCTTTGGCAAAGGGTCTCGGCCAGTCGATGAAGATCTTCAAGAACGAGATCAAGAAGGACGACGATGAGACTAAGACCGCAGACGGTGTTCGGCTGAACGAATCCTCACCAGAGGTCCAGAAGCAGCAGGACTCGACAGAGTCCAACCCCAAGCCATAGTCTCCGTGGCCGCGCGCACCAGACGAGGCGCAAACAGCGAAGGTCGGATGTCGCTCGGGCAACATCTGATCGAGTTGCGCAAGCGGCTCTTCATTTCGGCACTCGCGATCCTCGTGTTCAGCGTTGGTGGCTGGTTTGTGCGCGAGTACATCATGAACGCCGTGCGCCAGCCGATCGTCACGATCGCCAAGTCACTCCACAGCGACACCATTCTCAACTATTCCGGGGCAACGGCCGCGTTCGACCTTCAGCTGCAGATCGCCGTCACCGTCGGTGTCGTCGCCTCGAGTCCGGTCTGGCTGTACCAACTGTTCGCATTCCTGGTGCCTGGACTCAACGGCAAAGAGAAGCGTTACATCTTCGGATTCTTCTTCTCCGCCGTTCCGTTGTTTCTCGCGGGATGTGCCGCGGGCTGGTTCGTCTTCCCGCACATCGTCATCCTGCTGAACTCCTTCGTGCCCACCCAGGACGCGAATATCCTCGAGGCCAAGGACTACTTCGGGTTCGCGCTCAAGCTCATTCTCGCCGTCGGCATCGCGTTCATTCTGCCGGTCTTCCTGGTGCTGCTGAACTTCATGGGCATCCTGTCTGCCGTGTCCATCCTGAAAGCGTGGCGCTGGGCGATCCTCGTCATCATCATCTTCTGTGCCATCGCGACTCCGTCCGCAGATGTGCTCTCGATGTTCCTGCTTGCGATACCGATCATCGTCCTTTACTTCATCGCCATCGGAGTGGCCTACCTGCACGACCGCGCTGCGAAGAAGCGAAGTGACGCGATCGACGAGGAGCTGGACACCACCGCAGCATGACAGAACAACTCTCTGCGGCCGAGCGATTTGCCGCGTCCCGCAGCCGCCAGGGTCATCCTCGCCTCGAGGCCTTTCGCAGCCAGCTCGCCTTCGACCTCGACCCGTTCCAGCTCGCCGGTTGCGCGGCGCTCGAGCAGGGTGACAGTGTCCTGGTGGCGGCGCCGACCGGAGCCGGCAAGACGATCGTCGCGGAATTCGCCGTCTATCTGGCCATGCAGCAGAGCTCGGCGAAGGTCTTCTACACCGCGCCGATGAAGGCTCTCAGCAACCAGAAATACCAGGAGTTCGTAGCCGAGTACGGACCGGATGAGGTCGGCCTTCTCACCGGCGACACCAACATCAATTCCCAGGCCCGCATCGTCGTCATGACCACCGAGGTGCTCCGCAACATGCTCTACGCGGACTCCGACCTGCTACGCGATCTCTCCTACGTTGTCATGGACGAGGTGCACTATCTCGCTGACCGGTTCCGCGGCGCTGTCTGGGAGGAGGTCATCATCCATCTCCCGCAGTCGGTGCGACTGGTGTCCCTGAGCGCGACGGTGTCCAACGCCGAGGAGTTCGGCGACTGGCTGCAGGCCGTGCGCGGAGAGACCTCGGTGATCGTCTCGGAGGAGCGGCCGGTTCCCCTCGACCAGCACGTGCTGGTGCGCAGCAAACTTCTCGACCTCTTCGACTCGTCCGGGCTCGCGGCGACGCACCGGGTGAATCCGGAGCTGGTTCGGCTCGCATCGTCCGGCGGGCGCGCCATGGGCGGCCGCAGGCAGAGCGATCTCGGTCGCTACCACGCGAGGCAGGCCCGCGAGAGCGGACGGATGGATCGCGCCCAGATCGTCGAACTCCTCGACTCCAAGAATCTGCTGCCCGCGGTGTTCTTCATCTTCAGCAGGGTCGGATGCGACGCCGCGGTCCAGCAGGTGCTCCGCGCGGGGGTGCGGCTCACGACGAGCGCCGAGCGCGACGAGATCCGTGAAATCGTCGAGGAGCGCTGTCGCACCCTGCTCGACGAAGACCTCGCCGTTCTCGGCTACTGGGAATGGCTCGGCGGTCTCGAGCGCGGAGTCGCAGCCCATCACGCGGGAATGCTGCCGGCGTTCAAGGAGGTCGTCGAAGACCTGTTCCAGCGCAAACTGGTCAAGGCCGTTTTCGCGACCGAGACCCTGTCCCTCGGCATGAACATGCCGGCTCGCACCGTCGTTCTCGAGAAACTCGAGAAGTTCAACGGCGAGGCCAGGGTGCCGATCACACCGGGGGAGTACACCCAGCTGACCGGGCGGGCCGGGCGACGTGGGATCGACGTTGAGGGCCACTCGGTCATCCAATGGCAGGAGGGCCTCGACCCACAGGCGGTCGCCTCCCTCGCGTCCAGGCGCACCTATCCGCTCAATTCCAGCTTCAAGCCCACCTACAACATGGCGATCAACCTGATCGAGCAATTCGGACGCGAACGCACCCGAGAAGTACTCGAATCGTCGTTCGCGCAGTTCCAGGCGGACCGTGCCGTCGTCGACCTGGCGAGGAAGGTGCGCAGCCAGGAGGAGTCCCTCGACGGCTACGCCAAGTCGATGCAGTGCCATCTCGGCGATTTCGCCGAGTACTCCGGCATTCGTCGAGAACTCACCGATCTCGAACGCAAGGGCGCCCTTCGCGGCGACCAGCAGTCGAGGGCCGAGCGGGACAAGAGGCAACGACAACTCGCGGAACTGCGCCGCCGGCTCAAGCAGCACCCGTGCCACTCGTGCAAAGACCGCGAGAACCACGCGCGCTGGGCCGAACGCTGGCGGAAGCTCAAGCGCCAGACCGATGATCTCACCAGGCAGATCAGGTCGAGGACCGGTGCTGTCGCCAAGGTCTTCGACCGGGTGACGGATGTCCTGCTCGAGCTGGGATACCTGGTGCGTGACCAGAATGGTGTCGTCGTCCTCGGCCCGCACGGAGGCATCCTGCGCCGGATCTACGGCGAACGCGATCTGCTCGTCGCCGAATGTCTTCGACGTGGCGTCTGGACCGACCTCGATCCGGCCGGCCTCGCCGCGATGGCTGCCGCGCTCGTCTACGAACCCCGCAGGGACGAGGGTCAGCCGTCCGATCGCTACCTGCCGAAGGGAGCCTTCCGGCCGGCATTCGAGAAGACGACCGACCTGTGGAGCAAACTCGACGACATCGAGCAGGACAGCAAGCTGCCAGGCAGCAATCCGCTCTCGACCGGGCTCTCGCTGGCGATGAATCGCTGGGCGCAGGGAGCATCACTCGATTCGATACTCGGTGATGCCGACCTCGCCGCGGGCGACTTCGTGCGGATGACAAAGCAGACGATCGACATGCTCGACCAGATCTCGCTCGTCGCCGACGCCAAGGTGGCCCGGACTGCGAGAACCGCGCTCGACTCGATCCGTCGCGGAATCGTCGCGTACTCGAGTGTCAGCTAGACGCGCTCTTTGGTGCCGCGTCGCGTCCCAGCCAGACAATCTAGGCTGATCTAGTGCATCCGAGATCCCGACGCCCTTTGCCGTTGTGGTGGGCTGCACTAGCCGCCGCCATGGGCGGGATGATCAATGCGGGAGCGTTCCCCGATCGCGGATGGTGGCCACTCGCGTTCGTCGGCACCGCGCTCATCATGTGGTCCCTCATCGGCAGGCGAAACTGGGCGGCGTTTGTCGTCGGACTGATCGCGGGATTCGCATTCTTCGGCACGCATATCTTCTGGCTGACCATCTACCTCGGGCCGATTCCGTGGCTGGCGCTAGCCGGGCTCGAGGCGATCTTCTTCGCGCTCGGCTGCCAGTTGATGGCGCTAGCCTGGCGGGTCCTGCCGAGAGTGTGGCCCGGCAGGGGAGGGCGCCTGATCGCCACTCCGATCGTGTTGGCCGGCCTCTGGGTTCTCCGCGAATCGATCACCAGCGTCTGGCCGTACGGCGGGTTCTCCTGGGGCCGCCTGGCATTCTCGCAGTCGGACAGCCCATTCGGCCCTTTGGTCGCCTGGGTCGGGGTATCCGGGCTCAGCTTCATCATCGCCCTGCTGAGCGCCCTCGGCCTGCAGCTCGTGCGCGAGCACAGGGTGAGCTGGCGCGCGCGCGGCATCGTCGCGACAGCCGCACTCCTCGTTTTCCTCGGCCTTCCCGCCTGGCCGGATACCTCCACCTCGACCATGACGGTCGCCGCGGTACAGGGAAACTCGGACGCCGGGCTATTCGCGCAGCAGCCGGCCGGAACGACCCTCAATGACCAGCTACAGGCCACCGCGCCGCTCATCGGCAAGAAGGTGGATCTCGTGGTCTGGCCGGAGAACGGCGCGGACATCGATCCTCTCCGTAGCAACCAGTCCGCAGAGGCCCTCGACTACATCACCGGAGCCATGAAGGCGCCGCTGGTCACCGGAGCGATCACCAGTGACAACCAGGGTCGCACTTTCAACAGCCTCCTGCTCTGGGAGAACGGCAAAGGCTCCGTCGCACAGTACGACAAGATCCACCCGGTGCCGTTCGCGGAATATCTGCCCGATCGCTCCTTTTGGTACCCGCTCGCACCTAATCTGCTTGATATGGTTCCCCGCGACTACTCTTTCGGCACCCGGCCGAACGTCTTCGATATCAACGGGGTCAAGGCGGGCGTCGCCATCTGCTTCGATATTGTCGACGATTCGCTCATCGACCAGATGATCGCCGGTGGGTCGCAACTGATCCTCGCCCCGACCAACAACGCGGACTTCGGTCACAGCGACGAGAGCAAGCAGCAGGTGGCGATCGCGAAGCTGCGAGCGATGGAGACCGGACGAAGCGTCGTCAACATCTCCACTGTCGGCATGAGCGCGATGTTCGCGCCGGACGGCAAGACCATCGCCGCAATCCCCTCCTACCAGGCGGGCGCAATGGTGCAGAAGGTTCCGCTCAGCACCACGATGACTCCTGCGATGGTGATCGGCAACCAGGTCGAATGGATCGCCTGCGGCCTCGGGATTGCCGGCCTCGCCGTCGGGCTGTTGCTCGCTCCGCGCAGGAGACGACGCCGTGGCTGATGTGCTGGTCATCCTCCCGACCTACAACGAGCTGGAGAGCCTGCCGAGCATCCTGGGCAGGCTGAGACAGTCGCTGCCGGAGGCGGATGTCCTGGTGGTCGACGATTCGAGCCCGGACGGTACCGGTCGGCTCGCCGACTCACTCGCGGCCGAAGACCCGGGCATAGCCGTGCTGCACCGCTCGGAAAAGGGCGGCTTGGGGCGCGCCTATCGAGCCGGGTTTGCGCACGCCCTCGCCGCTGGCTACGACTATGTAATCGAGATCGATGCCGACGGATCCCACGATCCGGCTGAGCTTCCCCCGATGCTCGACCTGGCTAAGGCCGGCGCGCACCTCGTTATCGGCTCGCGTTGGACCCCCGGTGGCCGGGTGCTGAATTGGCCATGGGTGCGGCAGGCGATTTCGCGCACCGGGAACCGCTATTCACGCTGGGCGCTTCAATCGGCTGTCGCTGATCTGACCTCGGGCTTCCGGGTCTTCGGTGCCGACGCCCTTCGTTCGCTGGACCTCGACGCGGTCTCGTCGCAGGGCTACTGCTTCCAGATCGAAGTGGCCTGGAGGCTCGAGCAGGGTGGATGGCGCATCGTCGAACATCCGATCGTGTTCGTCGAACGCGCGGCCGGACACTCCAAGATGCATCTGGGGATTGTCATTGAGGCACTCCTCAGGGTCACCATCTGGGGTGCTGCCAGCCGCGCGTCCAAACGCAGGCGTACTTAAGCGCCGAGGCTGTTCGATGCCGCGTCAAAAACGCGACATCGAGCTCGCGCTACGCTCCGATCTTGTGCTGTCCCTTACGCGCACGCAGGAAGTTGAGTCGCTCCTGGAGGAGTTCTTCTAGTTCCGCGCGACTGCGACGTTCGAGCAACATATCCCAGTGACT
>JAODMG010000045.1 GCA_025464895.1 Microbacteriaceae bacterium
GCCATGGCAGTACCGAAGCGCAAGATGTCGCGCGCGAGCACCCGTGCTCGTCGCGCGCAGTGGAAGGCAACCCCTCCCACCCTGGTCAAGACCGTCGAGGGCGGCAAGGTCACCTACAGCCTTCCGCACCGCGCGAAGGTCGTTGAGGATTCAACCGGCGCACCTCTGTACCTTGAGTACAAGGGTCGCAAGGTAGCCGACGTCTAATTCGTCGTTTGGCCGAAAGTTGTTTGGTCGAATAGGGGGCTGTTGTGGCCGTTGACGGCACTGGCGCGCGAGATCTCGCCGCACAGTTGTCGATTGCGATCAGCCCCGAACTCCTTGAATTGGCGCTCACCCACCGTTCTTTTGCGTACGAGAACGGCGGGGTAGCACACAACGAGCGTCTCGAGTTTCTCGGCGACTCGATTTTGGGGCAGGCGGTCACCGTCATGCTCTACACCGAGAATCCGACCCTCGACGAGGGTGAGCTTGCCAAGCGCCGGGCCAGTCTCGTGAGCAGTGCCGCGCTGGCCGAGATCGCGCGGTCCATCGGGCTCGGGAAGCACATCCGTCTCGGTCGTGGTGAAGAACTCACCGGCGGACGCGACAAGTCCTCGATCCTCGCCGACACGGTCGAGGCCGTGATCGGCGCCGCCTACCTGGATGCCGGTGGCGAAGCCGCGACCGCGTTCGTGCTGCGGCTGGTTCAGCCGCTGCTCGACGATCCGGAGCGTTTCGGCGCGTCCATGGATCCGAAAACGAGCCTCCAGGAACTCGCCGCGACCCTCGGGCGCGGGCTGCCGAGCTACCTGGTCACCGACAGCGGTCCGGACCATTCCAAGCGGTTCAGGGCCGTTGTGCTGCTCGGCGATGAGGAGATCTCCTCCGGAGAAGGAACCAGCAAGAAGCAGGCCGAGATGGCCGCAGCGCTTGAGGCGTGGACCGTCCTGCAGGTCCCCGCGACCAGGACTTAGCGGGGCAATGCCGGAGCTCCCGGAGGTCGAGGTCGTGCGCGTCGGCCTTGAGCCGGCCGTGACCGGTGCGCTCGTCACATCCGTCACCGTCTTCGACGCCCGCTCGCTTCGCCGGCACCCCGGCCCGAGCGAGGACTTCGTCGATCGGCTGGTCGGACGCACGATTGCGGCGGCCGTGCGCCGCGGTAAATTCCTCTGGCTGCCGCTGGCACTTTCGGAAATTCAGGAAACGGGAGACCGGGTCGACCGGATTCGCGGCGTGTCCGGGTTGACCGCCGCGCCATCTCCTGAATTTCCGAAAGAAGCGGTCGTCGTGCACCTCGGCATGAGCGGGCAGGTGCTGCTGCGGGCGCCGGACGCCCCGGATGACGCGCTCACCCGAATCCGAATCGAGCTGGTTTCGCCGGCTCACGGCGCCCTACTCCTGAATTTCGCCGACCAGCGGATCTTCGGCTCGATGGCCATCGACGACCTGGTTCCCACGGCAGACGGATTCCGGGCCGGTCTCGGCGCGGAGGCGCCGCACGTTCCGAGGAGCGTGTCGCACATCGCCCGCGATCCGCTCGACCCCGCGTTCGACGACGCCCGCTTCCTGGCTGCGCTCGCGAAACGCAACACCGGCATCAAGCGGGCCATGCTCGACCAGTCCCTGGTGAGCGGAATCGGCAACATCTACGCGGACGAAGCGCTCTGGGCGGCCAAGGTGCACTTCGAGCAGCCGACCAGCAGTCTCGGTCGCGCGAAGGCGACGCTGCTGCTCTCCGAAGTGCGCCAGGTGCTCGGCAAGGCGCTCGGCGAGGGCGGTACCAGCTTTGACGCCCAATACGTCAACGTGAACGGCGCATCCGGCTACTTCTCGCACTCGCTCAATGTCTACGGACAGCAGGGCAAACCGTGCCCGCGGTGCGGTCGGCCGATCATCCGCGAGTCGTTCATGAACCGCGGCTCGCATTTCTGCCCGCTCTGCCAGCGACTACGCTGAGCGGACTTTCGGCCAGCTGGGCCAGCGGCGCGCGCAAGGCTGTCCCGCGCTAGAGCACCTTCTTCCAGGCTCCCTCGTAGCCGATCGGCAGGAATCCGACCGCCTCGTTGACGTCGAGCATGTGCCTGTTCTCCTCCGCGTTGAAGGTGATGACGGCCGGATGACCCGGCAGCTCGCTCTGCAGAGCCAGGAGGTTCGCGACCTTCAGCAGGGTGCCGAGGCGGTGCCCGCGGTGCTCCTTCAGCACGAGGGTGTCACCCTGCTCGACCGGACGATCGAGTTCTGCAGGGGCGTTCAATTCGGTGAAACCGACGAGCCGACCGGATGGGACGTGCTCGACCGCCGTGGTCAACGCGGTGCGGGGACTCGACTCCCGGCGTCGTTCCTCGTCGAGCACGCGTTCCGCCGTCCACGGGTCCTCCGGTTCCTCGAGGCCGGCGGTCGGCGCGTCCGTGCTCATCCTGGTCAGGAGCACAGCGAGGTCGTCACGCCACCGTTCTGGCGTCCTGTTCATCCAGAAGTGCAGCGAATAGTCCGCTCCGGCGGCGACGGCGGCAACATCCAACCGCCCGCGGAGGTCCTCGTCGTCGAGGGGCAGCGCCAGCCGGCTGCCGCGCTCCACCTGCTCGAGGGTGTATCCGCGAGAGAGCAGGAAACGCACCTCGGTACCGTCCCTGGGCACCGAGCCGAACCCGGTCGGCGCCGCGACACGTTCGCCGGGTGCCTCCTTCGACACGGTGTAGACGATGATCTTCCTCCGGTTGTCCTCTGCGGCCATCGTCTCGAGCAGCTCGGACAGCGCGGTTCCTATCCCGAGCCGTCGAAACTGCGGAAGCACCTGTACCCCGAGCCAGACGACATCCGCGTCCTCGATCGCGGTCTCGTAGATCGCCCTGGCGACGATGCGGCCGTCGACCCTCGCAGCGAACAGGCGCTTCGGTTCGTAGACGGTATTGAGCCAGCCGGGGAGCAGGTCGGCCGCGCTGTATGACAAGTCCTCTGTTCCGAATCCGTCGGCCTCGACCGCGTTTCGTACCTCAACGGTTGCGATGAAGTCTGCGGCGTCCGGCGAGTCGATGGTCCTCGGAATCGACACCTCGTCAATGGTGAAACGGCTCATGGCCTTCGGCTCCTGTTCGCTGCGGAACTCGGGCAGCCGACCAGATTACATCGGAGCATGCTGGCCGGCGCCAATCGAGACGCAAGCGTTGTATTAGCCGGGCAGCCGCCCGACTGTCCGGTACCGTAGACCCAGACATTCTGCACGAGCGGGAAGGGCCGGCCGTTGTACCTGAAGAGCCTGACCCTCAAGGGATTCAAGTCTTTCGCACAACCCACGACGTTCGCGTTCGAACAGGGCGTCACCTGCGTGGTCGGCCCGAACGGGTCTGGCAAGAGCAACGTGGTGGACGCCCTCGCCTGGGTCATGGGCGAGCAGGGGGCCAAGACTCTTCGCGGCGGCAAGATGGAGGACGTCATCTTCGCCGGTACCTCGACCAGGGGACCGCTCGGACGGGCCGAGGTCGTCCTCACCATCGACAATGCGGATGGCGCCCTGCCGATCGAGTACGCCGAGGTGACGATCAGCAGGACCCTGTTCCGCAACGGCGGCAGCGACTACGCGATCAACGGGAGCGGCTGCCGGCTGCTCGACGTGCAGGAACTGCTGAGCGACTCCGGCCTCGGTCGCGAGATGCACGTCATCGTCGGGCAGGGGCAGCTCGATGCGGTGCTGCACGCCAGCCCGGAGGATCGCCGCGGGTTCATCGAGGAGGCTGCAGGCATCCTGAAGCATCGTCGTCGCAAAGAGAAGACCATTCGAAAGCTCGACGCCATGCAGGCGAATCTCACCCGGCTGAGCGACCTCGCTGGCGAGATCCGGCGCCAGCTGAAGCCCCTCGGCCACCAGGCCGAGATCGCCAAGGAGGCTCAGTCGATCGCGGCGATCGTGCGCGACGCCCGCGCACGGCTGCTGGCCGACGATGTTGTCACGCTGAGGGCAGCGATCACCGACCACACTCGCAGTGAGAGCGAGCGCAAGACCGAGCGGATCGTGCTGCAGGAGCAGCTGGACCAGAACAAGCTGCGCGAGCATCGCATCGAACAGGCTCAGCTCGGCGACGCCGTCGATCTCGCCCGCCGCACCGCGTTCGGGCTGGAGTCAGTGCAGGAGCGCCTGCGCAGCCTGTACACCTTGGCAAACCAGAGGCTCGCGCTGCTCGGCCGGGAGTCGGAGTCGCCGGATGCGTCATCCGGCGTCAGCCAGGCCGTGGTGATGAATGCCCGTGACGAGGCCGCGCGCCTGCGTGAGTTCATCGAGGTCGCCGAGGCCGCCTGGCAGGAATCGCAGGTCGCGACGGCGGCGGCGAGATCCAACCTCGACGGGCTGGACGAGCACATCGCGCAGCAGAGCGCCCTCGTGTCCCGCCACGACCTCGAGATTTCGAAGCTCACCGGACAGGCGGAGGCGGCCGCATCCCGACTCGCCGCCGTGCGAGGCGAGGTCCTCCGCCAGCAGAACGCCCTGGATGCCGCCCAACTGCGCCGCGAGACCGCCCGAGCCGAGTTTGCGGCACTGGAGGCGGATGCCGCCGTCACCGATGCCGGAGAGACCGACCTCGACTCCGCGTACGAGATCGCCCAAGCGGATGTCCTGGCGGCCGAGGGTGAGATCGAACGTCTCCGTGACGAGCTGCATGCCCTCGAGCGAGAACGCGATGCCCTGGCGGCCCGCACCAGTGCTCTGTCCAGCGCCCTCGACCAGAAGGACGGCTCGAGCGCCCTCGTCGCCGCGGGACTGCCGGGGATTCCGGGGCTGGTCGCGGAACACGTCCAGGTGCAACCGGGATACGAGGCCGCCATCGCCGCTGCGCTCGGGTCCCTCGCCGACGCGGTGCTCGCGGCGGATCGGGATGCCGCAACCGATGCAATCGCGCATTCCGTGGAGCACGACTTCGGGCGGGTTGAGCTGGTGCTCGCGCAGACCGGCACCTCGCCGGCGTCATCCGCCTTTCCAGGGGACGGAATCGTGCCGGCGGCGAGCGTCGTCACCGCTCCGGACGGGGTGCTGAACCTTCTCGCCGGGGTATTCGTTTCCGAGGATCTTGCGGCCGCGCGCGTGGCCTGGGGCCGGTTGGAGAACACCGCACCTGGCGCTACCGTCATCACCAAGGGCGGTGACGTGCTCAGCCGGTACGTCCTGCGTGGCGGCTCGGGGGCGAAGCGTTCTCGCCTCGAATTTGTGGCCGACCGCGACGCCGCGAAGGACCGCCTCGGCGAGGTGGGTTCCCTCATCGAGCGGGCGAAATTCGCGCTCGCCGAGCAGCGTGGCACCCTCGACGCTGCCAAGAAGCAGTCGTCAGCGGCGCTCGCAGCCCTGCGCGAATTCGACGCCCAGCTCGCCGCCCGCACCGAAAAGCTGAACCGATCCAGGGTGCAGGTCGAGGCGTCCAGCGGCGAGGCCGAGCGTCTGGAGCGCGCCCTCGCGCAATCCGCCGAGACCGTGACGGATGCCTCTGCCGCGGTCGATCGTGCCAAGCAGGAACTGGAGATGGCTGCGTCCCGCCCGCGGCCGATCCTCGATGTCGCAGAACGTGACGCGCTTTTCGACGAGCTCGAGGCCGCGCGGGAGCTCGAGGTCGAGGCGCGGCTTCAGGTCGAGACGGCCCGAGAGCGGGTGAGAGCGGAGGAAGCCAGGGCTGACGCGCTGCAGCGCCAACTCGAGGCGGAGCGGGCCCAGGCCGAGGAGGCCGCGAGGCGCGCCGTCATCCGTCGTCGCCAGGTCGATGCGGCAGAGCGCGTGCTCGCCGCCCTGCCGGCCGTGCTCGACTCCGTCGACCGGTCGGTGTCTGAGGCGCGGGTCGAACTCGCCGCTCGGGAGAGCGACCGCTCAGAGCAGAACGAGGAACTGGCGACCCTGCGTCGCGAGGAGGGCGTGCTTCGCGAACGCCTCACCGTGGTGAGCGAGAGCGTGCACGGCCTCGAAATGCAGGTCTATGAGAAAAAGCTGCACCTGTCATCGTTGCTCGAGCGAGCCGGCGAAGAACTGGGCCTCGTCGAGGATGTGCTCGTCGCCGAATACGGTCCGGCCGAGCTGGTGCCGTCGGATGCCCCGCCCGCCGCACCCGCCGAGACCGTCGAGACCGCTGCGGTAGACGCCGAAGCGGCCCCCGACCCCGTCCCACCTTCGGAAATTCAGGAAGTCGGAAGCGACACGCCGGCCGCTCTGCCGGAAACTGCGGCGGCATCCGCGTCATCTCCTGAGGTTCCGAATGGAACGCCGTTCGTGCGGGCCGAGCAGGAGGCGCGGCTCGCCAAAGCGGAGCGCAAGCTCGCGCAGCTCGGCCGGGTCAACCCGCTCGCGCTCGAGGAGTTCTCGGCGCTCGAGCAGCGCCACGCCTTCCTCACAGAGCAGCTGACCGATCTGACCAACACCCGCAAGGATCTGCTCACCATCATCGGCGAGATCGACGAGAAGATGCAGGACATCTTCTCGAGCGCGTTCGAGGACACCAAGGCGGCGTTCAACACGGTGTTCCCGATCCTGTTCCCCGGCGGAACCGGCAGCATCCACCTGACCGATCCGGAGAACCTGCTCACCACCGGCATCGATGTCACGGTGAAGCCGGCCGGCAAGAAGATCGAACGGCTGTCGCTGCTGTCAGGCGGTGAGCGCTCGCTGGCCGCTGTCGCCCTGCTGATCGCGATCTTCAAGGCGCGGCCGAGCCCCTTCTACATCATGGACGAGGTCGAGGCGGCGCTCGACGACGCCAACCTCGGGCGCCTGCTGCAGATCTTCGAGGACCTGCGCCAGACATCCCAGCTCATCGTGATCACCCACCAGAAGCGCACGATGGAGATCGCGGATGCTCTCTACGGCGTCTCGATGCGGGCGGATGGCATCAGCGCCGTGGTCGGCCAGCGCGTTGCCCGGGACGAGGAACGCGCCTCCTAGCGAGCTGTCGCGAACTGCAGCGTCCGGTCATCCGATCGCTCCCATCCCCTCGCGGATTAGTGCGAGGTCTGCCGCGCTCAATGGCAGCAGTCCTCGCCTCAGCGCATATCCCCAGTTCGGTCCCTGCGTGAACTCCAGCTCGCCGACGAGCGGCCGGATGGGAAGTTCTCGCGCGGCCAGGTCCCAGTCGACCCTGCGGCGCCATGGGTGAAAATCGCCATCATCGGCTTGCCAGAGATCGTCATCCGCAATTCGCCCGAGTGCGGTAAATGCCTTCAGCGGTTCGCCGTCCGGATAGCTGGCACGCGGGGAGTAGTAGGCGAGCCAGTCGCCTTCGTGCATGCGGGCAAGGGCAGGCCGCGTGCCATGGTTGACCTGGGCGATGCCTAGACGGACGCCACGCAGCACATGGTCGCGCGACACCACACCGAGCCAGGCGTTCACCATCGTCCACTGCATGCTGCCGCAATCCCGATCATGGATAACACGATAATTGCCAACGCCTGTGCGCGTCGCCCGCGCCGGTACGGTTGACCCATGGCTTCTCCCTGGTCCCTGTCGGGCGCATTGCGCGGAATGTTCGCAAAGAAGACGATCGACGAAGACACCTGGAGTGACCTCGAGGACGCGCTGATCTCGGCCGACTTCGGCCCCGACCTGACCGATGAGGTCGTCGCAGAGCTTCGCGGCCTGGTGAAGCGGTTCAGTACGACCGACCCGGTCGATCTGAAACGGATGCTGCGCGAAATCCTCGAGGAACGCCTGGCCAGGCTCGACCCGACCCTCACCCTCAGCGATCGCCCCGCGGTCGTGCTGGTCGTCGGGGTGAACGGCGTCGGCAAGACCACCACGATCGGCAAGTTCGCGAAGTTCCTGACCGGCTACGGACGCACCGTCATCGTCGGTGCGGCCGACACCTTCCGGGCTGCGGCGGTCGAGCAGCTGGCGACGTGGGCCGAACGCGGGGGAGCGCAGATTCAGAAGCCGCAGCAGCAGGGTCAGGATCCGGCATCCGTCGCCTTCCAGACGGTGGAGCGGGCGCAGCGCGACGGCATCGACATCGTTCTCATCGACACAGCTGGGCGACTGCAGACGAAGAGCGGGCTCATGGACGAGCTCGGCAAGATCCGCCGGGTGGTGGAGAAACAGACCACGATCGCGGAGGTCCTGCTGGTGCTCGACGCGACGACCGGCCAGAACGGTCTCGCGCAGGCGCAGGCGTTCATCGAGCATGCCGGGGTCACCGGTCTTGTGATCACCAAGCTGGACGGATCGGCTAAGGGCGGCTTCGTGCTCGCTGTGCAGGAGAAGACGGGTATCCCGATCAAGCTCGTCGGCCAGGGCGAGGGGATCGGCGACCTCACCGGATTCACCCCGCACGTCTTCGTGCAGGGCCTGCTCGACTAGCTGGCCAGGCGTGGCTTAGAGTGCGGCGTGCGCGCTGCTCAGCTCCCGGTAGTGGGCGGCGTTTCCGCGGATGCCGTCCCGCTCCTCCTCGCTGAGTTCCCTGCGCACTTTGGCCGGCACTCCCGCGACGAGTGAGCCCGGCGGGATGACGGTGCCCTCGAGCACCACGGCGCCGGCGGCGACGAGCGATCCGGTGCCGATCACTGCCCGGTTGAGCACTGTCGCACCCATGCCGATCAGGCAGTCATCCTCGATGGTGCACCCGTGCAGCACCGCGGAGTGGCCGACGCTCACGCCGGTACCGACGGTCGTCGGGATGCCGGAGTCGCAGTGGATCGACACGTTGTCCTGGATGTTGCTGCCCGCGCCGATCGAGATGGCGTCGACATCCGCCCGAAGCACCGCACCGTAAAACACGCTCGCGTTCTCGCCAAGAGTCACCCGGCCGATCAGGGTGGCATTCGGTGCCGCCCAGGCCGTGTCGGCGATGGCGGGGGAGTTGCCGGCAAACGGCAGGAAGGGTGTCATTCCTTCAGACTAGCGAGCGCACTCATGTTCTCGAATATCTCTGGGACGGGGCGTTCCGGCTGTTCGAGAACGTCCAGAAAACCCGACAGCCACTCGAGCATGAGTTCGGTCTGTGACAGCCACAGAAGATAGGTCGCCCGGCGATTACGCCACACGCGCGTGTCTTCGCGCACCTCATCCCACGCCTCGAGCA
Organism: Microbacteriaceae bacterium; assembly: GCA_025464895.1. Taxonomy (GTDB): domain Bacteria; phylum Actinomycetota; class Actinomycetes; order Actinomycetales; family Microbacteriaceae; genus Parafrigoribacterium_A. The sequence continues at coordinate 9,021 of JAODMG010000045.1, forward strand.
AGTGCGTGAGGCTCAGCTGGCGCTTTCGTTGGAAAGCCGTCTCGGCCTCGATGAGGTAACGGGCGTTCGTGTCATCCAGAACCCACATCGTGACGAGCCTCATCATCGAATCGTCGCGAATACTGTGGTCAGGCTCGTCGCGTACCAGCCATCGTTTTAGCTCCTCACGTCCCGGTTCCGTGATCGCGTAGCTGGTGCGCCCCCGCTCATTGCGATCGCTGATCTCGATAAGGCCGCTCTTCGCCATTTTGGTCAGCTCTGCATATACCTGCGATGGGCTGGCATGCCACGCGCGGTCATTGTCGTCGCTGAAGCTCGCGTTCAGTTCGTATCCCGTGCGCGGTACTCCACGGGAGAGCGCAGCGAGAATTGCGTGTTTGAGTGCCACCGATCATTCCTATCCGTACAGGCTGCTCGTCGTTGAACCCGCCCGACTCTATTCAACGAATCATAGCTATTCCGGATCCCAAAAAAGTGGTCCGACCCACTAGTCATGTCTTGTTCTACGTAATTGCTTGGCTCATCGGGCGATGAAGAGGCGCATGTTTGTGCCCGCTCCCGTCATGTTAATGATGACGTAACACGACTGAAACAGTCGAACTGTAAAACATTACAATTATGGACTACAAAGCAATGCGACATAACCGGCTCGTTCGGTTCATCAGCTCCCGCTTGTTGCTGACCGCCATAACTGCGTTTTTCGTCTCCATGATCGTGTTCTTCGCCGTCCGCGCGGTGCCAGGTGATCCGGCGCTCAACGTTCTCGGTCTGCAGAGCACCGCGGCCGACCGGGAGGCGCTCCGCAAGGTGATGGGCCTCGACCAGCCGCTCATCGTTCAGTTCCTCAGCTGGCTCGGGCACGCGATCACCGGTGACTTCGGTTACTCATACAGCCAAGGAAGGCCGGTCGCCTCGGTGATCGGCCCCGCGCTCGGCAACACCCTGCTCCTCGGCCTCACCGCGAGCATCCTCGCGGTGATCATCGGGCTCGCCATGGGCAACGCGGCGACATCGCGCTGGCGTGGACTGCGGCGCACGACCGACTGGATCGAAGCCGTCTTTCTCTCGGCGCCGCAATACACCGTGGCGCTCATCCTGCTCATCTGCTTCGCGGTTCTGCTGCCACTGTTCCCGGCTGGCGGCGTTTCCACCCGCGGCAACGGAAGCGTCGCCGACATCGGCAGTCATCTGCTTCTGCCGGCAATCGCCCTCGCCCTCGCCCCCGGGGCGCAAATGGCCCGCTCGCTCAAAACCTCGATCTCCACCCTCCAGGCCACCGAACTGTTGCCGTCCCTTCGAGCACGCGGCCTGTCGCCAATACGTATCTCGGTGCACGCCCACCACAACGCGCTGCCACCGATGGTCACGGTGCTGGGTATCCAGGTCGGGACGATGCTCGGAGGCGAGCTCTTCGTCGAGAACATCTTCAGCATCCCCGGGCTCGGTGCTCTCGTGGTGCAGTCGGTCGCGCTGCGGGATTACACCCTCATTCAGGCCGTCTCGCTGCTCATCGCCGTCATCTTCATCGTCGTGCTCCTGCTCGCCGATCTCCTCAACGCACTACTCGATCCCAGAATCAGGGTGGGACAACTATGACCAGCCTCGCCAGCGCCAATCAGGGGGCAGCAGTCGCCATCGACAGGGCACCGAAGGTGCGCTTCCGTAGCAGACCGGTGCTTTCACGGATGCCACTGCGCTCGCAGATCGCCCTTGGAGTGCTCCTCGTACTCGTTATCGTGGTGGTCCTCGCCCCCGTACTTCCCCTGGACAATCCTCTGATCGGTGACCTGGGCTCCCGTCTTCTCCCAATCGGAAGCGTTGACCACCTGCTGGGAACGGATTCGCAGGGTCGGGACATGGTCAGCCGCCTCGTCTACGCGACGCGAACGTCACTCATCGCCGGTCTCGCGCCCATCATCATTGCGACGATCATTGGTCTGATCATCGGTACGGTCGCCGGCCTGTCAGGCGGGCTGGTCAACACGATCCTCATGCGCGCGATCGACGTCCTGTTCGCCTTTCCCGGCGTGCTGCTCTCGCTTCTGCTTGCGATCACGCTCGGCGTCGGTCTCGGCACGCTCATCCTCGCGCTCACCCTCGTCTGGATCGCACCCGTCGCCCGGATCGCGGAGACGGAGGTCGCACGCATCCGGGACCTCGACTACATCACGGCGGCTCGCTCGAGCGGCTCGAGCTTCCCGGGGATCCTGGCCAGACAGGTCACGCCCGTGACGCTTCCGGCTGTGCTCGCATATTCGACCTCACTCGTCGGAGCCAACGTCGCCATCGCGGGCGGCCTCGGATTCATCGGCCTCGGCGTGCCGTCACCCCAGCCAGAGCTCGGCTCGGTTCTGCAGGAGATGCAGACGGCGCTCTATTCCGACCCCCTGCTTTCGCTCGAGCCGGTCATCGTGATCCTCGCCCTTTCGATGATGTTCCCTCTCATCGGGGACGGAATCCGACAGGCGATCAACGGACGAGGAGGCGACTCATGACCGACACAACGCGCCGCGGCCCCAAGTCGGAGGCCCCCGACATCGCACGCGCCGGCCAGCTTCCACCGGAGGTCCCGCTTGCTCTCGACGCGACCGATGTGAGCGTATCGTTCCGCAGCACGGGTGGTCGCTGGTCGACAGTGGTCGACCGGGTCGGACTCGGCTTCGAGCGGGCACAGGTGACCGTGCTGCTGGGAGAGTCCGGGAGCGGCAAAACGGTGTTCGCCCGAAGTATCACAGGAATGGCTCCGTTCGGCGCCCGGGTCGATGGCACGGCGATCTTCGACAACCGTGACCTGTTGAAGATCTCGCGCCGCGCGCTCCGGACGATCCAGGGCGATCGGATAGGGATGGTCCCGCAGGATCCGAATTCCTCGCTGGATCCCATGCGCAGAATTGGCGGACAGATCATCGAAACCCTTGAGCAGCACCGCAGGGTGGACGGGCGTGATGCTGCCCACGCGCGGATGATCGAACTTCTCACGCTCGTGCACATCCATGATCCGGAACGGGTCGCACGGTGCTATCCGCACGAAGTCTCCGGCGGCATGCGCCAGCGGATTGCGATCGCCATCGCGATCTGCTGCGACCCTGAACTGATAGTCGCCGATGAACCATCGAGCGCCCTCGATGCATCCGTCGGAGTCCGTGTCGTGCAGTTGCTCGGGGACCTCCGTGACCGACTCAACACGGCGATCCTTTTCATCACGCATGACATCGGCATTGCCGCGCTCATCGCGAACCAGCCGGGCGATCGTGTCGCAGTGATGCTGTCTGGGCGGATCGTCGAACTGGGGTTCGCGAGCCAGGTCCTGCACAACGCGCATCATCCGTACACGCGAGCGCTCATCGCGGCCGAGCCTTCGGGCGAAGTCGCCCGCGGACAACTTGCCGTCGTGCCGGACGACGTGCGCTCGCAGCGGTACTGGAGCGAACTGATACCGGTCGAACCGGGCCACGGCGTCGCAAAGCCGCTCGAGCATGCAGAAGCCGGTGTCGCATGAACACTGTGCTCGCGGCAGACAACGTCGTGAAGTCCTTCGGAGCGTTTACGGCTCTGCACGGGGTCTCGTTCTCTCTCGAACGTGGCAAGACGCTCGGCGTCGTCGGTGAATCGGGGAGCGGGAAATCGACGCTCGGCCGCATCGTTATGCGCCTGCTGAATCCAGACTCAGGGCGTGTGTGGCTGGGAGGGGAGGACCTGCTCGCGCTCGACCGCTCGCAGCTCAGGGCGGCAAGACGTCGCATCCAGCTCGTGCCGCAGGATCCCCGCAATGCGCTCAACCCGACCATGACGGTCAGGCAGAATCTCTATTTTCAGCTGCGAGCTCAGGGCGTTCCGCGGAATACCTGGGCTTCCACGGTGGAACGGCTGCTCGCCCAGGTCTCCCTCCCGCCGGACTATCTGCACGCGGTCCCGCACGAGCTGTCCGGCGGGCAGGCGCAGCGTGTCGCGATCTCGCGCGCGATCGCGAACAATCC
>JAODMG010000051.1 GCA_025464895.1 Microbacteriaceae bacterium
CCCGGGCTGGACCACCGCGGTGACTCCCGCGTCGAGCAGGATCTGCAGGCCGTCCGCGAACGGGAAGAACGCGTCGGATGCTGCGACCGATCCGCTGGCACGCTCGCCGGCACGCTTCACCGCGAGCTCGCACGAGTCGACCCGGTTCACCTGGCCCATGCCGACCCCGACCGACGCGCCATCGTGCGCGAGCAGGATGGCGTTGGACTTGACCGCGCGCACGGCCCTCCAGGCGAATTCGAGATCAGAACGGGTCGTGTCATCCGCCTCATCGCCTGCGACCAGGATCCAGCTGTCCGAGTTGAATTCGTCGAAGACGTCGGCCTCCTGTACCAGCAGGCCGCCGCTGACCTGCTTGACCTCGGTGGCCTCCCGACGGTAACCGACCGGAAGCTTCAGCACCCTGAGGTTCTTCTTGGTCTGCAGGACCTCAAGCGCTTCCGGCTCGAAGTCGGGGGCGACGACAACCTCGGTGAAGATGTCCTTGACCCGCTCGGCCATTTCGAGGGTGACGGTTCGATTGGCCGCGATCACTCCGCCGTACGCCGAGACCGGGTCGCATTCGTGAGCGCGAAGGTGCGCGGAGGCGATGGCGTCCCCCGCGCCGCGAGCGACCGCGATGCCACAGGGCTGCGCGTGCTTGATGATGGCGACGGCCGGCTCGGTGAAGTCGAATGCTGTGCGAAGGGCGGCATCCGCATCGACGTAGTTGTTGTACGACATCTCCTTGCCGTTCAACTGGGTGGCCTGGGCGATGCCGACGCCGTCGTCGCTGACATATAGCGCGGCGGCCTGGTGCGAGTTCTCGCCGTAGCGCAGCACCTGCTTGAGGCTCGCGTGCAGTTCGAGTTCGTCGACGGTTTCGTCGTGCTCCTGCGTCTCGTCCTGGGCCACTTCCTGGGCCAGCGGATGCTCGGCGCGGATCCCGATCGTTGCGGCGAAGAACTCGGCGACCGCCGCGTCGTAGGACGCCGTGAGCGCGAAGGCTTCACCGGCGAGGCGCTGGCGCTGGGCCAGGGTGGTTCCGCCGAGGGTGGCGGCCTTGATGATCTGTTGGTAGCTGCTCGGGGACACGACGATCGCCACGTTGGCGTGGTTCTTGGCCGCGGCGCGCACCATGGCCGGACCGCCAATATCGATCTGCTCGACCGCTGCGTCACCGGTCACGCCGGCCGCAACGGTCTCGACGAACGGGTACAGGTTGACGACGACCAACTCGAACGGGGCGATGCCGAGGTTGCCCAGCTGGGTCTCGTGGTCCGCCAGTCGCAGGTCGGCGAGGATGCCGGCGTGGATCGACGGATGCAGCGTCTTCACCCTGCCGTCGAGCGACTCTGGAAACCCGGTGACCTGGCTGACCTCGGTGACCGGATGCCCGGCATCCGCGATCGCCTTCGCTGTCGACCCGGTCGACACGATCTCTACCCCGGCGGCGACGAGGGCGGATGCCAGCTCGAGGAGGCCGGTCTTGTCACTGACCGAGATGATGGCCCGCTTGATCGGGATCGCGTTTCGCTCGCGGAAATCGGCAGGCGAGTGGTTGCTTGAATGCACTGGTGATTGCTCCTTAGGCATGACCGGACGGCTATCCGGTTCAGCCCAGGCGAACGGCCGAAACGATTCCAGCCGCTCCCCGGTGGTTGACCACCCGAACGCCAGTTGCGACAGGGAAAGTCTAGCGGCTCGACCGCCGACGGCCGCGCGGCGGATTGCCAGCGCAAGCTGACCAGCCGGAGCCTCTAGCGCGAGCGCGTCTGGCCCACCGCGCGCAGGTCGACCACACCGTTGGCGATGTCGAGAACCGCCTGCACGAGGAGTTCACGCTCGACGACTTTGATGCGATCGTGCAGCGTCGACTCTGTGTCCCCTGGAAGGACCGGCACCCGTTCCTGCGAGATGATCGGGCCGCTGTCCACACCATTGTCGACGACGATGACACTCGCGCCGCTCTCGGTCACCCCGGCCGCGATGGCGTCGCGCACACCGTGTGCTCCGGGAAACTCCGGGAGGTAGGCCGGATGCGTGTTGATCAACCTGGGCGACAACGCCGCGATCACCCGCGGCGGGAGTAGTTTCATGAAGCCGCTGAGCACCACCAGGTCGGGATCCCAGACCCTGATCTGCTCCAGGATCGCGTCCCCCCAGCTCTCGCGGTCTGGAAAATTCGACATGGCAACGGAAAAGGTGGGGATGCCGTACTCCTCGGCGTGGGCGAACCCGTCCGCGTCCCGATCGGCTCCTACCGCGACGACGCGGGCCGGAAACTCGGCATCCTCCGATGCCTCGAGGAGTGCGCGCAGGTTGGACCCTCCGCCCGAGATGAGCACAACCAATGACAGCACCCCACGAGCCTATCGTGGCGCGGCATCCGCTATTTCGGGTTGCGAGCGCCGCCGCTGAGGAGGCCGACGATGGCCGCGACACCGATCTCCAGCGCGGCATAGAGGCCGACCAGCCAGGGCGAGGGTCCGACATCCACCAGGCGTCCAGGGCCGGCTGCGCCCGCGGAAGCGGATGCCAACAGCGCGAACAGCAGGCCGCCGACGATGCCGATGCCGATGCCGGTGATGGCGAGCCGGCGACCCCGTCCGGACCCACCGAATCCGCCGATGCCACGGCCATCCGCATCCGCCACCGAGAAACCCGCGGTCGACAGATCCATGCTCGACAAGCCCCCGCCTGACGCACCAATCGCTGACGAGCCGACGCCCGTCGGCACCCGTTCGGACAGTTCGAGGGCGGCGAGCAGCCGACCTCGGCAGACCACGCCGGCGAGGAATCCCGCGACGACGGGGATGAGCAGGCCGATGAAGCCGAAGGCGATACTTCCGGTCGGGAGGGCCCCGAGGATCGGAATGGCGGGAAGCGGGCCGAGGCTGGTGCCGAGCGCTGACACCGACGATCCGGTGCCGATCGCGAACCCTGGCCCGATCAACCAGGACGCAGCCCAGATCACCAGGTTCGGAATGAAGGCGAGCTGTCCGACCGTGAGCGTCACCCCACCGAGCACCCCGGCATGCGCGCTCTCGTAGAGGGTGATGACCTGCGCGTAGTGTCCGAGCAGCAGAACGGCAACCAGCAGGCCGGCGACCGCGGTCACGGCGGCGACCGCGGCGGTTCCGCCCCTCAGGGAGGAGGCGATGATCGCCCGGACTTCGCCCGGCCATTTCGCCAGCTGCGCCGCGATCCAACCGTTTCTGGCGTCCCGGCGACGGGCGTCGATGGCCATGCCGACGCCGATCCCGATCGCGAAGACCAGGGTCGGCAGCAGTGAGCCCTGCGAGATGGATGGCCTGGCCAGCGGATGAAGCGCGCTCAGGGTTGCCGCGGCCGACAGGATCCCGAATGCGACGATCGCCGCGAGAATCCCGACCCTGGGATGTGGAGTCTCGTCGATTCTGCGCCCGGC
>JAODMG010000075.1 GCA_025464895.1 Microbacteriaceae bacterium
GACCGCCTCGCCGTGATCGAGGGAATCAACGTGATTCCCGATACTGTCCCAGACGATCTCGTCGCGGACTTCGATGCGGGCCTGGTCGTCAGGTAACCGCAATTCACCAAGGTTTCTGATCCGGACACGGTGTGGCCCGGACAGACGGATGCCCGGCTCTTCTGAGCCGGGCATCCGTGGTTTTCGGCACCCTCCAGTCGCTCGCTCCGGAGGGTCATGGCGCCTTGGTCTGGTTTCGTCTCTCCCTTAGGTTTGAACAATGCGTTTGAGTGAATTCTGGATTGCCGTGCGTGACGAGTTCGGAATGTCGTACGGCCGCAGCCTGACGCGTGATCTGGTGCTGGGCGAGCTGGGTGATCTGACTGCCGACCAGGCGATCGAGAAGGGGCTGCCGACGCGGGACGTCTGGCTGGCACTCTGCCGCGCAAGCGATGTTCCGGAGAACCGTTGGTATGGCGTCGGCCAGGTTCGAAAGGCCTAGCCTTTTCCCGACACGCCCGGTCGAAAATGTTCGAACATTCCTTCGGATGTGACTAGGCTCCTCCATAGCGGTACTCGAAGACGGGTTATGCACCGTGTGCTCGGCGGCTCGATGAAATGTCATCGGCCGAGCGTACTGTCGCAGCTGTCGACGAGATCCGTCCATACCAGCCTTTGTCAGGAGGCCGGAGACCTTGCACCATCGGTCTTCGGCGGAGTGACAGCCTATGGGCAGCAACCCCAAGACTCCGGAGGAGCCAGAAATGCCATCAGTAGCAGATCGCGAAAAGTCCCTAGAAACCGCACTCGCCCAGATCGACCGCCAATTTGGCAAGGGCTCCGTCATGCGTCTCGGCAGTGACGAACGCGCTCCCGTCGCCGTCATCCCCACCGGGTCGATCGCGCTCGATGTCGCGCTCGGCATAGGCGGACTCCCGCGGGGTCGAATCGTCGAGATCTACGGTCCGGAGTCATCCGGTAAGACCACCCTCACCCTTCATGCCATTGCGAACGCCCAGCGCGCCGGTGGCATCGCCGCGTTCATCGATGCAGAGCACGCACTCGACCCCGAGTATGCCAAGGCGCTCGGCGTTGACATCGATGCGCTTTTGGTCTCCCAGCCGGATACGGGGGAGCAGGCACTCGAAATAGCCGACATGCTCATTCGATCCGGCTCGATCGACCTCGTGGTGATCGACTCGGTCGCCGCTCTTGTGCCTCGTGCCGAGATCGAGGGAGAGATGGGCGACTCGCACGTAGGACTCCAGGCTCGCCTGATGTCGCAGGCGCTCCGCAAGCTCACCGGTGGCCTCAGCCAGACCCAGACCACCATGATCTTCATCAACCAGTTGCGCGAGAAGATCGGTGTGTTCTTCGGCAGCCCGGAGACTACGGCCGGAGGCAAGGCCCTCAAGTTCTACGCTTCGGTGCGACTAGACATCCGCCGCATCGAGACGCTCAAGGACGGCACGGATGCCGTGGGAAACCGTACCCGCGTCAAGGTGGTCAAGAACAAGATGGCTCCGCCGTTCAAGCAGGCCGAGTTCGACATCCTTTATGGGACCGGTATTTCCCGCGAGGGCAGCCTGATCGACTTCGGTGTCGAGCACGAGATCGTGCGCAAGTCCGGCGCCTGGTACACCTACGACGGGGACCAGCTCGGACAGGGCAAGGAGAACTCGCGCAACTATCTGATCAAGAACCCCGATGTCGCCGAAGACATCGAAAAGAAGATCAAGATGAAGCTCGGCCTCATTGTCGACGCGAAGGCCGTGGCCGCTGCCGCTGCCGCCACAGCCGCTGAGGCTAAGGCCGCTGCAGCTAAGGGCGGTGCAGCGCTGGACGCAGCCGATCCCGTCGCGGCAGCCAAGGCCAGCGTCGATTCAATCACGGACAGGTCGATCACCGAGAAGCTCGCGACGCGCAAGGCAGTCGGGGCGTAGAACGATGGCCTCCGGTGCTGGTAAGGGCGTCGCCGGTAAAGGCGGTGCTGGCTCATCCGGTGTGGCTTCAGGCGACGGTCTCGCCCGGGTGACCTACCTGCCCGGCGTCATGCGGACGGTACCGGCACCGGACTCAACACCGACCGTGTTGGCACCAGCAGCGGAATCCACTCTGCCGACGATGGACAGTGTGTTCGGTGTCGGCACGGCGCCGGACACTGCGGTGCCAGACACCTGGCCGGCGCCGAGCACGGATGCAGGGCCCGACGGAGCGGACGCGGCGGCGAAGGCGGAAACGCCCGAGGATCTGCGCTATCGCGCCGAGCGGGCGAGCATGCAGTCGCTGACCCGCAGGGGAATGTCCCGGTGGGAGCTCGGCAAGGCGCTGCTGGCTCGCGACCTGGACGAGGAGACGGTCGAATTCGAACTGGATCGGCTGGAGGGCGTCGGACTGATAGACGATGCCGCCCTTGCCGAAACGCTCGTCCGGACTCAGCACGAGCGCAAGGGGCTCGGCCGTTCCGCCCTCACCGCAGAGCTCCGCAGGCGGCACATCGACCCGGTGCAGATCGATGAAGCGCTCGCCCAGGTGGGTGACGACGACGAGCAGTCCAGGGCAACAGAGTTGGCCGTGAAACGCGCCCCCCAACTGCGCTCGCTCGACTCGGAGACCGCGAAGCGGCGGCTGTCTGGCTTTCTCATGCGCAAAGGATATTCGGGCTCTGTGGTCCGGGCGGCCGTCGATGAAGCGTTGAGCGGCCACTCCGGCCGCGCCAATTCCGGTGGCGTGCGATTTCGTTAGACAGGGACCGAAGTCGCGCGAGAGTTAGGCTTGGCAGCATCATGACCATGACTACCGTGACCGAGACAGGGCCGACCAAGCCGGAGTCCGTGCGCACCTACGAGGTGCGCACCTTCGGCTGCCAGATGAACGTGCACGACTCCGAGCGACTGAGCGGTTCGCTCGAAGCGGCCGGGTACGTGCCGGCCAACGGTGAGCAAGCGGATGTCGTCGTCATCAACACCTGTGCAGTGCGCGAGAACGCCGACAACAAGCTCTACGGCAACCTGGGCATGTTGGCCTCGGTCAAGAAGAGCCGCGAAGGCATGCAGATCGCCGTCGGCGGCTGTCTCGCCCAGAAGGACAAGAGCACCATCCTGGCGAAGGCGCCATGGGTCGACGTCGTCTTCGGTACCCACAACATGGGGTCGTTGCCCACTCTGCTCGAACGCGCCAGGCACAACGGCGAAGCCCAGTTGGAGATCCTCGAATCCCTCGATGTGTTCCCGTCCACTCTTCCGACGAAGCGCGAGTCCACCTACAGCGGTTGGGTCTCGATCTCCGTCGGGTGCAACAACACCTGCACCTTCTGCATCGTCCCCGCGTTGCGTGGCAAAGAGAAGGACCGTAGACCGGGGGAGATCCTCGCGGAGATCCAGGCTCTCGTGGATGACGGCGCCATCGAAGTGACCCTGCTCGGCCAGAACGTGAATTCCTACGGGGTCGAGTTCGGAGATCGCCAGGCGTTCAGCAAACTCCTTCGGGCGGCTGGCCGGATTCCGGGGCTCGAGCGCATCCGGTTCACCAGCCCACATCCCGCGGCCTTCACCGACGACGTCATCGACGCAATGGCAGAGACACCGGCGGTCATGCCGCAGCTTCATATGCCGCTGCAGTCGGGTTCCGACCGGATACTGAAGGCGATGCGCCGAAGTTACCGGTCGGAGAAGTTCCTCGGCATCCTCGATCGCGTTCGCGCAAAGATTCCGAACGCCGCCATCACCACGGACATCATCGTGGGGTTCCCAGGCGAGACCGAAGAAGACTTCCAGGAGACCCTGAGAGTGGTCGAGCAGGCACGGTTCGCGTCCGCGTTCACGTTCCAGTACTCGATTCGCGATGGCACCCCTGCCGCCACTATGGAGGACCAGGTCCCTAAGGCGGTCGTGCAGGAGCGCTACCTGCGGCTTCTCGCGCTGCAGGACCAGATTTCCTGGGAGGAGAATCGCAGGCTCGTCGGCACCGAGGTCGAGCTGCTGGTCGCGGCCGAGGGGCGCAAGGACGCGGACACGCACCGGCTGTCCGGCCGCTCGAAAGACAGCAGGCTCGTCCATTTCGACGTGACGCCGGGCAGCTCGATTCCTCGTCCAGGCGATGTCGTCACCGTGACTATCTCCGATGCCAAGCCGTTCCACCTGATCGCGGACTCGAGCGACGGGGCTCCATTGCGCGTTCGTCGCACTACCGCGGGTGACGCCTGGGACAGGGCGGAGGCCGCGTCCTGTGCCGTGCCGGCCGCCGGAACGGGCAGCCCAGGAACGGGCAGCGCACCAGGACGCGTGTCGCTCGGCCTGCCGAGCATCCGGGTCGCAACGACCCCGATCTACGATCTTGCCGACGGGCAGCGCTAAGCCGGTGCTCGTCGCCGTCGTTGGCGCGACCGGCACGGGAAAATCCGAGCTGTCGCTCGACCTTGCCGAGGCGATTACCGCACGGGGCCACACGGCGGAAATCGTCAACGCAGATGCCATGCAGTTGTACCGAGGCATGGATGTCGGCACGGCCAAACTGACGGGGAGCGACCGCCGCGGCATCCCGCATCACCTGCTCGACGTGCTCGATCCCCGCGAGGAGGCGAGCGTCGCCGACTACCAACGCGACGCACGCGCGGTCATCGACGACATCCAGAATCGTGGTGTCGTGCCGATCCTGGTCGGCGGCTCAGGACTGTACGTGTCGTCGGTGGTCCACGACTTCCAATTTCCCGGCACCGACGCGGCCATTCGCGCACGGCTCGAAACCGAGTTGACCGAGGTCGGACCCGGCATCCTGTACCGGCGGTTGCAGGAGGTCGACCCGGTAGCGGCCTCGGCTATCGGCACTCACAATGGCCGCAGGCTGGTCCGTGCCCTGGAGGTGATCGAGATCACCGGTCTGCCGTTCGGTGCAGGGCTTCCGGATGAGACCAAGTACTGGACTCCGACCGTGACGGTCGGTCTTCGCGCGCCACGGGAGCAACTTGTCGAGCGCCTGAATTCGCGAGTGGAACGGATGTGGGCTGCCGGCCTGGTCGACGAGGCGCGCGAGCTGCTCGCGCACGGTCTCGGCGTGACCGCGAGCCGCGCGATCGGGTACGCGCAGGCGATCGCCGAGTTGAGTGGCGAGATCTCCGAGGCGGAAGCGATCGAGCGGACAGCGGTCCTCACCAGGAAATATGCACGCCGCCAGGTGAGCTGGTTCACGCGGTATCCGCAGACGACCTGGTTCGACTACGACGACCCGGATCGCGTCGAGCTCGCGGCCAGGCTGCTCGACTGACCCGCGCGCACCCCGCCGCACCCCGTAGCATCGCGCCGCGGCGCGACCGCGGCGCAGATACGATTGACCGGTGAGCACCACTCTGCACTTCACCAAGGGTCACGGAACCGGAAACGACTTCGTGCTCTTCTCCGATCCCGACGGCGACATCGACCTCAGTCCGGCTCAGATCGCCGCGATCGCGGATCGACACTTCGGTGTCGGCGCCGACGGCGTCATCCGCGCGGTGCGTTCACGCAGCCTGCCTGATGGGGCGGCCTCCCTCGCCGAGGACGACTCGGCAGAGTGGTTCATGGACTACCACAATTCCGACGGCTCGCCCTCCGAGATGTGCGGCAACGGCATCCGGGTCTACGCGCAGTTTCTCATCGACAACGGGTTCGCAGATCTCGGCAATGGCGAGACGATGACCATCGGCACTCGAGGCGGGGTGCGTGATTTGCAGCGCAACCTATCCGGCTTCCAGGTTGATTTGGGGCGATGGGCGCTCGACGGTGGGGAGCCTCTGGTTCGTGCCAAGAACCTCCAGGTGGCCCGCCCCGGACTCGGTATCAACGTGGGCAATCCGCACGTCGTGGTCGCGCTGTCGAGCGAGGACGAACTCGAAGCGGCCGATCTTTCCTTCATTCCGGTGCTCGAGCCGGAGCCCGCAGACGGTGCCAACGTCGAATTCGTCGTGCCGATGGAGCCGATGATCAAGGATGGCGTCGGGCACATTCGGATGCGGGTGCACGAACGGGGGAGCGGTGAAACGCTGTCATGCGGCACCGGTGCCGTTGCTGCGGCCCTTGCGACGCGCCATTGGGCGGGAGCCGGCGCTCCGAACCAGTGGAAGGTCGAGGTTCCCGGCGGAACACTCGGGGTGCGGATGTGGCCGGCGGAAGACGGCGAACACGTCTCGCTGAGCGGACCGGCGGAGCTGGTCTACGAGGGCGACCTCTCGATCTAGCCCGGTATGCCGAGGGCGACCGGACTAGCGGCGGCGAACCCTCAGCACTCGATAGCCCTTGTTGGTGGACGCGCGAGTGACCGAGAAGTCTGCCGGGAGCGATCCTTCGAGCCATCGGTGGAGCGAATCCGACCCGAGATTCTTCTGCACGACGAGCCAGGCGTCCGATCCGGATCCCAGGCGGGGAAGCCAGAGCGAGAGCATGCTGTGGAGCTCGTCTTTTCCCACGCGGATGGGGGGATTCGAGCGGATGCCGGTGAACTCGACGCCCGAGGGAACATCCTCGGGCTTCACGGCGTTCACATTGTGGAGGCCGAGACGATCGGCGTTGCGCCTGACCAGGTCCAATGCCCGTTCGTTGACGTCGACCGCCCAGATCGTGGCGTGCGGAGACTCCAACGCCAGCGTCAATGCGATCGGTCCCCAACCGCAACCGAGGTCGAGGATGTCTCCGCCGGGAGGCGCCGGAGGAACGTTTGCGAGGAGAACCTGGGTACCGGCATCGATGCGTTCCGGACTGAAGATCCCGTTCGACGTCGTCAACTCATACGTTTGACCTGCGAGTGGGACCTGAATCTGGCGAAGCTTGAGCTCTGTCTCCGGGCTCGACGAGAAATAATGCTCACTGGCCATGCAAAGAACCTATCGAAATACGAGGAGCTAGGGTTAACCAAATGACTGAAGTTGAACCTCTCGAGCCCGCAAGCGAGGACGTCGTCGACCGCATCCTCGCCAGTGCCGCCGCGCGTTCAACCGGATACACAATGTTCTCATCCGGTGGAGCGCTGGCTCTCCAATCCGACTCGAACGATGCTGTTCGCGCGGACGACACGGACGGCGACCAATTCGACCGAGAAGACCGCCAGGCGCTTCGGCGAGTGGCCGGGCTGTCGACGGAGCTCGAAGACGTCACCGAGGTGGAGTATCGGCAGCTTCGCATCGAGCGGGTCGTGCTGATCGGTATCTATTCGCAGGGCAATGTGGCAGAAGCCGAGAACTCGATGCGGGAGCTTTTCGCCCTCGCGGAGACCGCAGGAGCCGTCGTGCTCGACGGACTTCTACAGCGCCGCGCGACCCCTGATCCGAGCACGTACTTCGGCAAGGGCAAGGCGCTCGAGTTGCGGGATGTCGTGGCGGCATCCGGTGCGGACACGGTGATCGTCGACAGTGAACTCGCTCCCAGCCAGCGCCGTGCCCTCGAGGATGTCGTCAAGGTCAAGGTGATCGACCGCACGGCGGTCATCCTCGATATTTTCAGCCAGCACGCGAAGAGCCGGGAGGGCAAGGCGCAGGTCGAGCTCGCCCAACTCGAATACCTGCTTCCTCGCCTGCGCGGTTGGGGTGAATCGATGTCTCGGCAGGCCGGTGGCCAGGTGGGAGCCGGCAACGGTATGGGCAGCCGTGGACCCGGCGAGACAAAGATCGAACTCGATCGCCGCCGCATCCACACCCGCATGTCCCGCCTGCGCAAGCAGATCCTCGGCTTCAAGCCTGCCCGCGAGGCCAAGCGCGCCAACCGTAATCGCAATTCGGTGCCGTCCGTTGCCATCACCGGCTACACGAACGCGGGCAAATCCTCCCTGCTCAATCGGATAACGCGCGCGGGCGCTCTGGTGGAGAACGCGCTGTTCGCGACCCTCGATACCGCAGTCCGCAAGACGGAAACGGGCGAGGGACAGTTGTACACGTTGACCGACACCGTCGGCTTC
Organism: Microbacteriaceae bacterium; assembly: GCA_025464895.1. Lineage (GTDB taxonomy): Bacteria > Actinomycetota > Actinomycetes > Actinomycetales > Microbacteriaceae > Parafrigoribacterium_A. The sequence goes on from JAODMG010000075.1 coordinate 7,900, forward strand.
GTGCGCAACCTTCCGCATCAGCTGGTTGAGGCATTCCGTTCGACCCTCGAAGAGGTTGCGGATTCGGATGTCGTGCTGCACGTCGTGGATGCCTCCCATCCGGATCCGGGCAGCCAGCTCGCCACCGTGCGTGACGTCATCGGCGAAGTCGGTGCACGGGACATCCCTGAGATCGTCGTCTTCAACAAGTCCGATCTCGCCGACGACAGCCAGCGGCTCCTCCTTCGGTCCCTGTCGCCGCAGGCCATCTTCGTCTCCGCTCGCACCGGCGAAGGTGTCGAAGAACTACAGGCCGCGATTGCCTCGTTGCTTCCGAAGCCGTCGATCGAGTTGGAGCTGCTGATCCCATATGAGCGCGGAGAATTGATCTCAGCGCTCCACGACCACGGCACGATTCTTTCGACGAGCTATGGGGAGACCGGAACACGGGTGAGCGCGTTGGTTACCGAGGAGCTCGCGTCGACGCTGCGGCAGTTCGCCGTCGCGCCAGCCGCGCTGTAACGTCCGCGCCGCTACGTCTATGCCGTAACACTTGGCAATGGTCGTGTCCCCATTGCTAGGCTGAATTCACCATCGGCCCGCAAGCTTGGGACGGTGGAGAGCGACAGCCGAGCCCGGCACCCGCCCACGGAAGCTTTCGAGCTTTGCGCCGCTTATTTTGCAGTCGGTGCCTGGTGGGGCCAGCTGGCTTGACAGGCGTCGGCGACCGAGCCGATGGGAACCACGATGCCAGAGGAGTCTCGATGTCCTCCGGGGACGCCGTTCTCCTTCGAGCTGTTCCCCCCTCGTAGCGAGGCTGCCGAGCAGACGCTGCACGAGACGATTACGCGGCTGGCAGAGGTGCGTCCGGACTTCATCTCGGTGACCTACGGCGCCAGCGGCTCGTCGCGGCAGAGTTCGCTCGACGTGCTCCGCTACATCAACGAGAACACCACCGCGCATCCTCTCGCCCACCTGACCTGCGTCGGGTCGTCGCATTTCGAGGCGAACCGGCTGGTGCGCGAGTTCCTGGATGCCGGCATCACCAGCTTCCTCGCCCTGCGCGGAGATCCGCCGAAAGGCGCGGTCGAGGGCGACCATTTCCTCGGTGATCTCGGAAGCGCGGCCGAGCTGGTCCAGCTGATCCATCGGGTGCAGACGGAGCGGGCCCAGTACGCGACACTGCCGTCCAGGAATGCGGCAGGGGGCGGCCATATCCGTTCCAGCCGGGACAAGGTACGAGTTGCCGTCGCGGCCTTCCCGAACGGGCATCCGCGGTCCAAGGATGTGCTCCAGGACATCGACACCCTCCTCGCGAAGCAGGTGGCAGGCGCCACCTTCGCCATCACGCAGCTCTTCTTCCACGCCGAGGACTATTTGCGGTTCGCGTCGAACGCGCGGGCCGCAGGGGTGACGATCCCGATCCTTCCCGGCCTCATGCCGGCCACCTCGAGCGCGCGGCTCCGACGCATCCTCGAGCTGACCGACGAGAGGACGCCAGTCGATCTGGCACGAAAGCTCGAGTCGGATGATTCGCCGGAGGCGCAGTTCGAGGCGGGTGTCGAGCACGCGATTTCGCTGGCGTCGGAGGTCCTCCGCGGTGGCGCGCCGGGACTGCACCTTTACACTTTCAACCAGCACAGGGCTGTTCTCTCCGTACTTGACGGGGCCGGACTGCTTCCTGCACCACCAATACGCAAGGAAAACGAGCGAGTATGAGCGAGTCCGAAACCTTCCCAGCAGCATTCCCCACCGGCACCATCCTCGGCTATCCGCGGATCGGTCGTCGCCGCGAGCTCAAGAAGGCCGTCGAGTCGTTCTGGGCGGGCACAATCTCCTCGGACGAGCTGGAGGCCAGCGCGGCCGAACTTCGCGCGGCCACCCGCGAGCGGCTGGTGGCGTTGGGTCTCGGCAAGACCGATTCTTCGATCCCCGAGGCGTTCTCCTACTACGACCAGATGCTGGATGCGGCGGTGACGGTCGGCGCGGTCCCGAGTCGTTTCGCGCGCCTCGTCGGTCCGGACGGCTCTGTCGATCTCGCCGGATACTTCACCATCGCCAGGGGCGAGGGGCAGGACACACCGGCCGAGATGACCAAGTGGTTCGACTCCAACTATCACTACCTGGTGCCAGAGATCGGCCCGGACACCGACTTCCAGTTCGCCTCCGATCGACTCGTCCGCGAGGTCGCCGAGGCGACGACCACCGGATTTCGCACCAGGCCGGTCATCGTCGGGCCGGTGACTTTCCTGCTGCTGAGCAAGCCGAGTGAGAGCGCCCCGTCCGACTACCGGCCGCTCGATCGCCTCGACGATCTGCTTCCCGTCTACGCAGAGTTGCTCGGCGCGCTCACCGCGGTCGGCGCCGAGTGGGTCCAGTTCGACGAACCCGCCCTCGTCAGCGAAAGCATCGAGGTGCCCCGTGACGTCGTGCTCGCCGCGACCAGGCGCGCATATGAACTTCTCGGCGCCGTGCCCGCGCGGCCGCAGCTCTTCGTGGCTGCCCCATACGGCAGTCTCGATGACGCGCTGCCGGTGCTGGCCGAGACCCCGGTGGAGGCGATCGGCCTCGACCTGGTCAAGGGTGGGCTGCCGTCCGGTTTCAGGACGGACAAGACCATCGTCGGTGGCGTCATCGACGGGCACAACATCTGGCGGGGCGACCTGGCTGGCGCGTTCGCGCGGCTGGACGCGCTTCGCGAACTGAGTCCGAGTGTCGCTGTCTCGACGTCAACCAGCCTGTTCCACACTCCGCACGATGTCGAGGACGAACCACTGCTCGGCGACCAGCTGAAGAGTTGGCTCGCCTTCGCCGACCAGAAGGTCGGTCAGGTCGCGACGCTCGCGAAAGGGCTGATCGAGGGCAGGGCGGCGATCCAGGACCAGCTGGATGCGGCATCCGCGGCACTCGAGAATCGCCGCAACGCACCGGGAGTGCGCGACGGTGCCGTGCGGAGTCGTGCCGCTTCGCTGTCCTCCGCCGACTTCAGCAGGGGCGACTACGCGGACCGCCTGGCCGCGCAGGATGAGGCGCTGACTCTGCCATTCCTCCCGACGACGACCATCGGGTCGTTCCCGCAGACCGGCGAAATCCGCAAGTCCCGCGCGGCGTTCGCGAAGGGGGAGATCACCGAGCAGCAATACAAGGACGCGATGAAGGCGGAGATCCGGAACGTCGTCGAGCTGCAGGAGGAGATCGGCCTCGACGTCCTGGTGCACGGGGAGCCCGAGCGCAACGACATGGTGCAGTACTTCGCGGAGAACCTCGATGGCTTCGCGGTGACCCAGAACGGGTGGGTGCAGTCCTACGGGTCGCGCTGCACCCGTCCGTCGATCCTCTGGGGCGACGTGTCTCGGCCGTCGCCGATCACGGTCGAATGGTCGACCTACACGCAGGGGCTCACGGCGAAGCCGGTGAAGGGGATGCTCACCGGCCCGGTCACCATCCTCGCCTGGTCGTTCGTGCGGGATGACCAGCCCCTCCGCGACACGGCGAACCAGGTTGCGCTCGCGCTGCGAGACGAGATCCGGGATCTCGAGGCCGCGGGAATCGGCATCATCCAGGTGGACGAACCTGCCCTGCGTGAGCTGCTCCCGCTCAAGGACCGTGACCACGCGGACTACCTCGACTGGTCGGTCGGATCCTTCCGCCTGGCGACCGCGGGGGTCGCCGACAAGACGCAGATCCACACCCACCTCTGTTATTCCGAGTTCGGCGTCGTCATCGATGCGATAAACCGGTTGGATGCGGATGTCACCTCGATCGAGGCGGCCCGTTCCAAGATGGAGGTCGTGCCGGACATCAAGCGCAGCGGGTTCGCCCGCGGAATCGGCCCGGGCGTGTACGACATCCACTCGCCCAGGGTCCCGAGCGTTGGCGAGGTCACCGAACTTCTCGAAATCGCGCTCGCCTCGATCCCGGATCGCCAGGTGTGGGTCAACCCGGACTGCGGTTTGAAGACGCGAGGCTACGACGAGACGGTGCAGTCCCTGAAGAACGTGCTCGGCGCGACCCTGGCGGTGCGGAAGGCGCACGCGCACTGATCTCGATGTTGCTGCACACGGAAGTGAACGGGGACGGCGACAAGACCGCCCTGCTCGTGCACGGCATCATGTCGGATGCTCGGTGCTGGCACCGTCTCCAGGCGCTCCTGATCGAACGGGGTTTCCGGGTCGTCACGGTCGATCTGGCCGGTCACGGACGGAGCCCCCGCAAACGCAGGTACTCGCCGGGCGACTGGGCCGATGATGTCATCGAATCGGTCTCCGCGGCGGTGGGCGGCTTCGAGGGGCGCGGCCCGGAGCTCGTCATCGGTCATTCGCTGGGAGGGCTCGTCTCGAGCATCGTCGCTCGGGCGATTCGTCCCGAACGGGTCGTCTACATCGACCCGGCCTTCAGCAGCCCGACCGGATGGCGGCGGGTCCTGGTCGGAATAGCGCTCGCGTTCCTGAGAACGCCGTCGCCCGCGAAGGTCGCGAAGCAGCACCCGCGCTGGTCTGACGAGGACGTGCGGATCGAGGTGGAGTCGATCGGCTTATGGGACCGGCGAACGGTCTTCGGCCTGGCGAACCAGCGGGACGTCCGCCCGCCGGAGTCGCTGGTCGCGCCGACCCTGCTCGTCCTCGCGGACAAGAGCAACCTGGTTCCCGCGCCGCTCGCCGCGTCCCTTCGGGAGCTGGGCATGCAGGTCGAAACGGTCGCGGGCGCTGGTCACGTTGTGTTCCGTGACGACTTCGACGGCTTCTTCGAGAAGGTGGATCGCTGGCTGTAGCCCGCGCTCAGACCGATCGCAGAACAGCGACAACCTTTCCGAGCAGCTCAGCGAAATCGCCGAGGATCGGGGCAAATGCGCTGTTTCGCGGCAGGAGCCAGGTATGGCCGTCGCGCTGTTGAAACACCTTCACCGTCGCCTCGTCATCCAGCATCGCCGCAACGATATCGCCGTTCTCCGCGGTCTTCTGTTGGCGAACCACGATCCAGTCGCCATCGCAGATCGCGGCGTCGATCATCGAATCGCCGACGACCTTCAGCATGAACAGCTCGCCCTTACCCACGAGTTGGCGGGGGAGCGGGAACACTTCGTCCACCTGCTGCTCGGCCGTGATCGGAACTCCGGCGGCGATCCGCCCGACCAGCGGGACCATCGCGGCATCGCCAACGGGAGTCGGACTGTCGGAGACGACTCCGCCGTCCTTGGGCTCCAGTTCGATGAGAACCTCAAGGGCGCGTGGCCGATTCGGGTCGCGGCGAAGGTAGCCGCTCAGCTCGAGCTGGTTGAGCTGGTGCGTAACGCTCGATAGCGATGACAATCCGACCGCATCGCCGATCTCTCGCATGCTCGGCGGATATCCGTGGTTCGCCACGGCGCGCTGGATCACCTCGAGGATCGCGACCTGTTTGTCGCTGAGGCTCTTGCGCCGGCGCGTGCCCGACTTCGACTGGGCGGGACCTGTCCCGCGCTCTTCGCTGAAGTCACTCATCGTGCTCCTACCTCGACCGCTGACGGTCCAATGTCGGTGGCGTCTGATGTGATCACTCCAGACAATCGAAACTGTATCCGCAGAACGGTCGATAAACAAACATTTGTTCGAGTGTGTCGAGGGAGAACGTTCAGCATGATCGAACGTGGCTCTTGTTATTCGCCACAATCGAATGTATGTTCGGAACAAAGCTTCGTATCCGGTACTCCCGGCCGAGTGCCGGATACGAAATCTCCGCAGGAGGGTGAACTAAATGAGCGCAGCAATCATCGGCACCGCTGGCACGAGCCCCATGGCGACGCGCCCCGCGTCGGCACACTTCGGCACACAGCATTCCGACCCGCACCGTGCCGACTCGCACCGTGTCGGCACGCAGGCTGCTGGGACGCACCTGCGTCTCACCAAGCGCGGTCGTCGAGTGCTCACGGTTCTCGCTGCCGTGCCCGTGGTGATCGGCGCTCTCGTTTTCACGCTCAATGGAGGAATGGCGACCGCCACTGACGTCGCCGGTTCCACCAAGTTCCACTACGTCACCATCAGCGCCGGCGAATCCCTCTGGCAGCTGGCCGGGCAGATCGCCCCGTCGGCCGACCCTCGCGATGTCATTTCGGATGTCGTTCACCTCAACCAACTTGCGAGTACCGACCTCCAGGCAGGCCAGCGCCTCGCCATCCCGACGCAGTACTCGCGTTAACGAGGTTCCACTCATTCGGCGCTAGTAATGTTTTGGCGTGACTTCTCTTTCCGACCTTCCTATTCGCGATGACCTCCGAGGTCTCACTCCGTACGGTGCACCACAGAAAGCCGTGCGGGTGGCGCTCAATGTGAATGAGAACACTCATCCGATTCCCGAGGCGGTTGCCAGGGACATTGTCGAGGCGGTGGCCGGAGCAATCCTGAAGGTCAACCGCTATCCGGATCGGGAGTTCACGGAGCTGCGGGACAGCCTCGCGAACTATGTCGGCCACGGATTGACCAGGGACAACATCTGGGCGGCGAACGGCTCGAACGAGGTATTGCAGCAGTTGCTCCAGGCCTTCGGCGGCCCGGGTCGCAGCGTGCTCGGATTTCCGCCAACCTACTCGATGCACTCCATAATCGCGTCGGGAACGGGGACTCGCTGGGTCGAGGGTGAGCGCGACGACAACTTCGAGATCTCGCCCGGCACCGCTGTGAGGTGGATCGAGCGGTCGGCACCGGACTTGGTCTTCTTCTGCTCCCCGAACAACCCCACAGGTACGCCGCTGTCGCTCGAGACCATCATCGCGGCCTACGACGCTACCGATGGGATCGTGGTCGTGGACGAGGCATACGCGGAATTCGCCCCGGCAGGCACGCCGACAGCGCTCGATCTGCTCAAGGGTCGACCGCGCCTCGTCGTGTCGAGGACGATGAGTAAGGCATTTGCCTTCGCCGGCGCGCGCGTCGGCTACCTCGCAGCCGATCCTGCCGTCGCAGACGCGCTCAGGCTGGTGCGGCTCCCGTACCACTTGTCTGCATTGACGCAGGCGGCGGCGACCGCTGCACTCGCGCACTCCGAGGAAATGCTCGCAATGGTGGACGACATCAAGGCACAGCGCGACCGTCTCCTTCTCGAGCTACCGGAGCTCGGTTATCCGGCCTGGCCGAGTTGGTCCAATTTCGTTTTGTTCGGCGGGGTGAGCGACCCGCACGCGGTGTTCGAGGCACTGCTCGGCCAGGACATCCTGATTCGCGACATCGGCATTCCGAATCACCTCAGGGTGACGGCCGGTACCGCCGAGGAGACAACCGAGTTCCTTAAGGCCCTCGCTAGGATTGAACGATGACCGGACAGCGGGTGGCTCACCTTCAGCGTGAAACGAGTGAGTCGAGTATCGACCTGAGGATCGACCTGGACGGCACCGGAGAATCAGAGATCAACTCGTCCGTGCCGTTCTTCGACCACCTGCTCACGGCCTTCGCCAAGCACTCGCTTGTCGACCTGGTGGTTCGGGCCGACGGCGACACGGAGATCGACGTGCACCACACGGTGGAAGACATCGGGATCGTCCTCGGCAAGGCAATCGCGCAGGCACTCGGCGACAAGTCCGGCATCTCGCGATTCGGCGATGCACTTGTCCCGCTTGACGAAGCTCTCGTGCAGGCGGTCGTGGATGTGTCCGGTCGACCTTTCCTCGTGCACACTGGCGAGCCGGACGGATTCGAATATCACCTCATCGGTGGACATTTCACCGGGTCGATGGTTCGTCACGTGTTCGAGGCCATTACCTTCAACGCCGGGCTGACCGTGCACATCACGGTGCAAGGCGGGCGCGATCCCCACCACATCGCGGAAGCGGAGTTCAAGGCGTTCGCGCGTGCTTTCCGCCAGGCGATTTCCCCGGATGCCCGCGTCAGCGGCATCCCATCGACCAAGGGTGCGCTCTAGTCGTGACCTCACCATTTGTTGTGGTTCTCGACTATGGAAGCGGAAACGTTCATTCCGCGGCCAAGGCGCTGGAGGAGGCCGGCGCGAGGGTGGAACTCACGGCCGATCGGGACAAGGTCTTTCGCGCGGACGGACTGGTCGTCCCCGGTGTCGGTGCGTTTTCGGCGGTGATGGATCAGCTGGCTACGGTCAACGGTGCGGCCCTCATCGATCAGCGGCTGGCCGGCGGTCGGCCGGTCCTGGGGATCTGCGTCGGGATGCAGGTGCTGTTCGAACAGGGCGTGGAGCGAGGAGTCCAGACGGATGGCCTCGGCCAGTGGCCCGGCACAGTGCGTGAACTGGCGGCGCCGGTTCTGCCGCACATGGGCTGGAATACCGTGGACGCCCCTGCCGATTCTGTGCTGTTCGCCGGGATCGGCGACGAGCGCTTCTACTTCGTCCACTCCTACGCCGCGCAGGAATGGACGCTCGATGTCGTCCCGCCCTATCCCCCCCCCGCGTTGACCTGGACCGAGCACGGCACGCGCTTTCTCGCTGCCGTCGAGAACGGCCCGTTATCCGCAACACAGTTTCATCCGGAGAAATCAGGCAAGCCGGGCATCCGGCTGCTCGAGAACTGGATCGCCAGCCTGGGTGGAACCCGCGCGGCCGGCACCGAGCACCCGAACAGCACCGAACAGAAATAGGCACCATGAGCGAGTTCAACAAGACCCCGGCCCTGATCCTGCTTCCCGCGGTCGATGTCGCCGGCGGCAAGGCCGTCCGGCTGACCCAGGGCGAGGCCGGGAGCGAGACGAACTATGGCGACCCGGTGGATGCGGCGGTGGACTGGGTGAGCCAGGGTGCGGAGTGGATCCACCTGGTCGACCTGGATGCGGCCTTCGGGCGCGGTAACAACCACGGGGTGATCAAGAAGGTCATCCAGCAGACCCGCGGCGTGAACGTGGAGCTGTCGGGCGGCATCCGCGATGACGAGACGCTCGAGGCGGCCCTGGCCACCGGAGCGAAGCGCATCAATCTGGGCACGGCGGCGCTCGAGAATCCCGAGTGGGCGGCCCACGTCATCTCCCAGTACGGCGAGGCCATCGCGGTTGGGCTCGATGTTCGCGGCACAACGCTGTCGGCGCGAGGCTGGACCAAGGATGGCGGCGATCTCTTCCAGGTGATGGATCGTCTCGAGGATGCCGGTTGCGCTCGCTATGTCGTGACCGACGTCGCCAAGGACGGAACCCTGCAGGGACCGAACCTCGACCTGCTTCGTTCGGTTGCAGAACGCACCGATAAGCCGATCATCGCCTCCGGCGGCGTCTCCAGCCTCGACGACATCGCCGACCTGCGCGCGCTCGTGCCGTTCGGCATCGAAGGGGCGATCGTCGGAAAGGCCCTCTACGCCAAGGCCTTCAGCCTCGCCGAGGCGCTGGACGTAGCAAGCGACTGATGCCGATGGCAGAGCACGGCCACGGTCTGCCGGCCGAGTCGGCGGGTCCGCTTGCCGACTCCGCCGGCGTGCCGTGGGCCGGTCGCCAGTTCGCCGCCGACGGCGTCGCGAACACCGACTACGCGGATGACGACGGTACGGCGCCGGAACATCTGCTCATCGCGTTGGGCCGGTTCCGTGTGGACGAGGTCGACGCATCGGACGTTGTCGACGCGCTCCGCACCTCGAGGCTGCTGATTCCGCTTCTCGCGACGCTCGCCGAGGCGGGGGTCGGTGCCGCCGGTCTCACCGCCGACAAGAGTGCGGAGCTCTCGATCGTGACAGTGGCTGGACCGGATGGCCGAAGTGTCCTTCCGGTGTTCAGCTCGGTGTCCGCCATGCGGCTATGGAACCCCGCGGCGCGTCCGGTACCGGCGAACGCGGTGAGGGTGGCACTCGCCGCGGCGAGCGAGCAGACCGACCTGGTCGTTCTGGACCCGACCTCGCCGACGGAATTCGCCGTCAGGAGGCCCGCGGTCTGGGCCATCGCGCAGTCGGCCCCGTGGGTTCCGAGCTTTGTCGACCCCGAGGTGCTCGAGGTGTTCCAATCGTCGATCAGATCAGAGTCGACCGTGTCGTCGATCGAGCTGGCTTCCGGGGATCCGGATGCCACCCTCGCCGGTCCGGAACTGGTGGTGCGGTTGGCGCTGGTGCCCGGCCTCGACCAACTCGCGCTCGGCGCACTGCTGGCCAGGCTGCAGGAGCGTTGGTCGGCCGACCCGCTGATCGCATCCAGGGTGGATTCGTTGGCGGTCAAGCTCGTGCCGACTAGTTGACGGGACCAGTCCACTTCTCGCCGGGACCGGCGCCGGGCGCATCGGGGATTGCGGATGCCTCGCGGAAGGCGAGTTGCACCGAGCGCAGCCCGTCACGCAACGCGCGAGCGTGGTGGTCGCCGAGCTCTGGTGCGCTGGCGGTCACGAGGCCAGCGAGCGCATTGATGAGTTTGCGTGCCTCGTCGAGGTCGAGTTGGTTGGCCGGGTCATCCGCGAGTCCGCATTTGACGGCCGCGGCGCTGAGAAGATGAACGGACACGGTGTTGATGACTTCGATGGCTGGAACATCGGCGATGTCCCGTGCCTCTGTCGCACCTGAGTCGGGCGCAGAAGTGTCGGGCGCTGAGCCGTCTGGCTCGGAAAAGACATGGTTGTGCCCGGTATCACTCATCGAAAATCCTCTGTTAGACTTGGCGGCGGCTTCGAGGCCTATTCGGTCCCGAAACGAAAGTGGAGATTCTCCCACCCGCGCTTAACCGCTTCTCAAGGTTACCGGGTAGTTGGTGCCCCGCCCGCGGTCACGAAAGTGCCGAGGGTAGTCAGGGTGCCGTGCCGGATGAGGTGAATCCGGTGCGTGATTTCCTCGTTCGTCCCGGCTCGGCATCCGTCGATCTGCTGGCTGACAGAACAACGCAAGAGGAGCAACGCATCAGCGATCCCCGTACCAATGACCGAATCCGCGTGCCGGAGGTCCGACTTGTTGGCCCCAACGGCGAGCAGGTCGGTGTAGTGCGCATTGAAGACGCTATTCGCCTGGCTCAGGAAGCCGACCTGGATTTGGTTGAGGTAGCTCCCAACTCCAAGCCTCCCGTGGCGAAAATCATGGACTTCGGCAAGTTCAAGTACGAAACGGCACAGAAGGCCAAAGAAGCCCGCCGCAACCAGGCGAACACCATCCTCAAAGAGGTGCGTTTCCGCTTGAAGATCGACGTGCACGATTATGAGACCAAGCGCAAGCGCGCCGAGGGCTTCCTCAAGGCCGGCGACAAGGTCAAGGCGATGATCCTGTTCCGCGGTCGCGAGCAGTCGCGTCCAGAGCAGGGTGTTCGACTGCTTCAACGGTTCGCGGAAGACGTCGCCGAGGTCGGCTCCGTCGAGTCGACGCCGATGATCGACGGCCGCAACATGGTCATGGTCATCGGTCCGCTCAAGAACAAGGCAGAAGCGAAGGCCGAGGCGGATGCGAAGCGTGCGGCCTCGAAGCCGCAGCGGTCCGAGCGTGGCCATGAAACGGATGACGTTGTGACTGCGCCGGTTACAAACGCTGCACCAGCAGAGAGTGTCGAAGCGCCGGCCGCGCCGGCACCGGTCGTGGTCTCCGCACCGATTCCTCCCGCCGCAGAGGCGCCCGCGAAGGCTGAGCCGGTCGAGGTGGAGCCAGCGAAGGCGGAGCCAGCGAAGGCAGAGCCAGTCGTCGAGGTGGTTCCCGAGGAGAAGGCGACGCCGGCCCCGAAGGCGGCACCAGCTCCGAGCGCGACGCCGACTCCGAAGGCCGCGACCCCCGCGCCCAAGGCACCGGCGCCCAAAGCACCGGCGCCTAAGGCTCCGGCGGCATCCGCCACCCCCAAGGCTCCCGTTCCGAAGCCACGGGCAGTCGCCCCGGCTAGCAAAGATGTGACGACGGACTAGTCCGCCGGGCATAAGTAGAAACGTAAACAAGGAGAGAAATGCCCAAGCAGAAGACCCACTCGGGGGCCAAGAAGCGCTTCAAGGTCACCGGCACCGGAAAGATCATGAAGCAGCAGGCCGGCATGCGCCACAACCTGGAGGTCAAGTCAGGCAAGCGCAAGCGCAGCCTGAACCAGGACCAGGTGGTGGCCCCGTCCAACGCCAAGGTCATCAAGAAACTTCTCGGCCTCTAATCCGCCGACCGAGACACTAAAGGAACTAAGAAGATGGCAAGAGTAAAAAGGGCGGTCAACGCCCACAAGAAGCGTCGCGTAATCCTCGAGCGTGCCAGCGGTTACCGCGGTCAGCGTTCGCGTCTCTACCGCAAGGCCAAGGAGCAGGTCACTCACTCCCTCGTCTACGCGTACCGTGACCGTCGCGCGCGCAAGGGTGACTTCCGTCGCCTGTGGATCCAGCGGATCAACGCGGCATCGCGCGCGAACGGACTGACCTACAACCGCCTCATCCAGGGACTGAACCTGGCCGGCATCGAGGTCGACCGCCGCATCCTCGCCGATCTCGCCGTCACCGAGCCGGCGACGTTCGCGGCAATCGTTGCGACAGCCAAGGCGGCTCTTCCCGCGGACACGTCCGCACCGAAGGTCTCGGTCGCGTAGTTAGAACGAGCATCCGGTCGGACGATCGCGCCGGCGGTCGCGGTGACCGGACCGCATGCAGCCGGATACCATTGACGGTATGTTAGACAACCCGCGTTCGCCGAGGGTTCGCGCGGTGGCAAAACTCGCCAAGAGAGAAGCCCGGTCCCAGACCGGGCTCTTTCTGTTGGAGGGCCCGCAGGCCGTGGCAGAGGCCCTCACCTTCCGGCCGCAGCTGGTGGTCGAGCTGTATGCGACCCCGACGGCACTCGAGCGCTACACCGATATCGCGCAGGTCGCGGTCGACGCCGGTGTCGACGTCGAGTTCGTGACGGAACACGTGCTCGAGACGATGGCGGACACGGTGACTCCGCAAGGGATCGTCGCGGTCTGCCACCAGTTTCCGACCTCGATCAAAGACATCCTGAGGCCGGATCACGCCGGGGTCGGCCCGAAGCTGATCGCCATTCTCGAAGAAGTGCGCGACCCTGGCAACGCCGGAACGATCATTCGGGCAGCGGATGCCGCGGGGGCCGACGGCGTGATCTTCAGTGGCCGAAGTGTCGACTTGTACAACCCGAAGGTGGTGCGGTCGTCCACTGGCTCGATCTTCCACCTTCCGGTGGCGGTTGGGGCGGAGCTCGACACCCTTCTCGAGAAGATCCACGGAGCGGGCATGCAGGTACTCGCCGCCGACATCAAGGGTGAGGATCTACTGGGCGCGCGCCAGAAAGGCCTGCTCGAGCGGCCGACCGCGTGGCTGTTCGGCAACGAGGCACGAGGCCTGTCCGACGAACAACTCGCCCTGGCCGATCGCGCCATTACCGTCCCGATCTACGGTCACGCCGAATCGATGAACCTCGCAACGGCGGCATCGGTGTGTCTTTACGAGAGCGCGTTCGCGCAGCGATCGAGCACCGCCTAGCTCGAGCACCGCTTACATCGAGTACCGCTTGGATCCAGCCGCACCCGACGCCGACCTGGGGCGGCGGATCGTCACCCCAGGACCCGGGCACCGGTGAGTATGGGTCGCCCGGCTAAACTTGACGCTTGTGTCAGATCCCACCCCCATTACCGAAGAGTCCGTCGAGCGTGCGGTGGCCGAGGCTCTTCTCGCTATCGCGGAAGCCGCGGACCTTGCAAGCCTCAAGTCGGCGAAGTCGGCGCACGCCGGTGAGGCCTCAACTCTCGCGAAGCTGAACGCCACCCTGAGAGACGTCGACCCGTCTGAGCGGGCGGCCGCTGGCAAGCTGGTCGGGCAGGCCAGGGCGCGTGTTACCCAGGAATTCGCCGTTCGCGAGGGCGAGTTGGATGCCGCAGAGGAAGCCGCGAGGCTCGCTGCGGAAGCGGTGGACGTCACCGCGGTTGCGACCCGCTGGCGGCCAGGAGCCCGGCATCCGCTCAGCCTGTTGATGGAACAGATCAGCGACATCTTCATCGGGATGGGCTGGGAGGTCGCCGAGGGTCCAGAACTCGAGAACGAGTGGTTCAACTTCGACGCACTCAACTTCGACGAAGACCACCCGGCGCGCGCCATGCAGGACACCTTCTTCATCGATCCGGTCGAGTCGCACCTGCTGCTCCGAACGCACACGAGCCCCGTGCAGGTCCGTTCGCTCCTCACCCGCGAGTTGCCCGTCTACGTCATCGCCCCAGGCAAGGTCTATCGCACCGACGAGCTCGACGCGACGCACACACCGGTCTTCCACCAGGTGGAGGGCATCGCGATCGACAAGGGCCTCACGATGGCTCATCTCCGCGGGACGCTCGAGCACTTCGCCCGCCTGATGTTCGGCGACGAGGCGAAAATCCGCCTGCGTCCCAACTACTTCCCATTCACGGAACCCAGCGCCGAGATGGATGTCTGGCAGCCGAACGCGAAGGGCGGCGCGCGCTGGGTCGAGTGGGGCGGATGCGGGATGGTCAACCGCAACGTGCTTCGTGCGGCCGGCATCGACCCAGACGAATACCAGGGCTTCGCCTTCGGCATGGGGATCGAGCGCACCCTTCAGTTCCGCAATGACTTGAACGATATGAGAGACATGGTCGAGGGCGACATCCGCTTCAGCCAGCAGTTCGGAATGGTGGTCTGATGCGCGTCCCACTCAGCTGGCTCCGCGAGTTCGTCGACGTCCCGGTCGATGCCAGTCCGGAAGATGTGCACGCCGCGCTCGTGAAGGTCGGCCTCGAAGAGGAAGACATCCACACCTTCGAGCTGAGCGGCCCGATCGTCGTCGGTCAGGTGCTCGAGTTCGGGCCGGAGCCGCAGAGCAACGGCAAGACGATCAACTGGTGTTCCGTTCGCGTCGCTCCGGAGGGGCGGCCGGCGGCGGACGGGGGAGCGGATGTCCGCGGGATCGTCTGCGGTGCCCACAATTTCGTCACCGGTGACAAGGTCGTCGTGGCGCTGCCCGGCGCCGTACTCCCTGGCCCGTTCCCGATCGCGGCTCGCAAGACCTATGGCCACGTGTCCGACGGGATGATCGCCTCCGCGCGCGAGCTGGGGCTCGGCGAGGAGCACGACGGCATCCTTCGTCTCGCATCCCTCGGCCTCGACCCAGAGGTCGGCACCGATGCTGTTGCCCTCCTCGGGCTGGACGACTCGGCGGTCGAGGTCAACGTGACGCCGGATCGCGGCTACGCGTTCTCGATCCGCGGGATCGCCCGGGAATACGCGCACTCGACCGGTGCGGCCTTCCGCGACCCGGCAATGGTGTCCGGCGAGCCCGCGATCGTGTCCGGCGAATTCCCGGTGACGATCGACGACCGGGCTCCGATCCGTGGTCGCGTCGGTGCCTCGGTGTTCGTGACCAGGGCGGTGCGCGGGGTCGACCCCGGCCGGGTGTCACCACCCTGGCTCATCGCGCGGCTGAAGCTCGCAGGCATCCGATCGATTTCGCTCATCGTCGACGTGACCAACTACGTGATGCTCGAGCTCGGGCAGCCCATTCACGGCTACGACCTCGACCGGCTGAGTGGCGGCATCACGGTCCGTCGTGCGGCACAGGGGGAGAAGCTCGAGACCCTGGACGGGCAGGTTCGCACCCTCGACCGGGAAGACCTGCTGATCACCGACGAGTCCGGTCCGATCGGTCTCGCCGGCGTGATGGGAGGCGCGACGACCGAGATCGGAGCGGGCACGACGAACGTGCTGGTCGAGGCGGCGAACTTCGATCCGATCTCGATCGCCAGAACCGCCCGCAGGCACAAGCTCCCGAGTGAGGCATCCAGGCGGTTCGAACGCGGGGTTGACCCGAAGGTCGCCGACGCGGCGGCGGCTCGAGTCGTGCAGCTCCTCGTGCAGCTCGCGGGTGGCACGGCCGATTCGCTGGGTTCCCGGCACGACGAGTCGACTCCTCCCGCGCCGATCGAGCTCCCGGGCGGCTATGTCGCGTCGATCGTCGGCGTCGACTACACCGCGGACGAGATCCTGTCATCGCTCGCCGAGATCGGTGGGCAGATCGAGGCGACCGCCACGGGACTCGTCGTCACTCCGCCGAGCTGGCGCCCAGACCTGACCGACAAGGCCACCCTCGCGGAAGAGGTTGCTCGCATCGTCGGCTACCACCGCATCCCTTCGGTGCTCCCGGTCGCCCCGCCCGGTCGTGGTCTGACTCGATCGCAGTGGTTGCGTCGTTCCGTCGCCCAGTCTCTTGCCGCCGCCGGACTGACCGAGGTTCTGGCATATCCGTTTGTGTCGGAGGAGAGCAACACTGTCTTCGGCTCGGCCGAAGCGCGAACGGTTCCGCAGATGAAGCTTGCCAACCCGCTCGACGGTGAGGTGCCATACCTGCGCACGTCGCTCATCCCCGGCCTCGTCGAGGTGTCTCGACGCAACCTCTCCAGGGGCCTGACCGATCTCGCCCTGTATGAGCTCGGTTCCGTCTTCCTGCCGGAAGAGGGCCGCAGCTACGGCAGCGCGTCCCTGCCGAGCGGCACCGAGCGGCCGTCACCCGAGATTCTTGCCCAGCTGAACGACAGCATTCCGCCGCAGCCGCTCCACGTCGCGGCGCTCTTCCTCGGTGCGGCCGTGGCCAGGCAGCCCGGACAGTCTCCAGTCGCCCATTCGCTTGCGGACGCGATCGATGCCGCCAGGCAGGTCGGTCACGCCGTCGGGGTTACTGTCGCGGTCGCGCAGGGCAGTCACCAGGCGATGCATCCCGGT
>JAODMG010000082.1 GCA_025464895.1 Microbacteriaceae bacterium
CGTCCGTTCGAGCACGGAGCGGACATCGTGGTGCATTCCGCGACGAAGTTCCTCGGCGGGCACGGCACCGTGATCGCCGGAATCATCGTCGACGGCGGCAAGTTCGAATGGTCGAAGAATGTCGAGAAGTTCCCAGAGCTGACCGAACCGGACCCGTCCTACCACGGCGCAAGCTACACCGCCGCGGTCGGCGACGGCCTCGCCTACATCATCAAGGCGCGAGTGCAGCTGCTGCGCGACCTCGGTTCCGCGATCGCCCCGGCGAGCGCCTGGCAGCTGATCCAGGGAATCGAGACCCTCAGCCTCCGGGTCGAGCGCCACGTGCAGAACGCACAGCTCGTAGCCGAGTGGCTCGACAATCACGAGGATGTCGACACGGTGTATTACGCCGGGCTGCCGTCGAGCCCGTGGTACGGCACGGCGAACAAGTATGCCCCCAAGGGTGTCGGCGCTGTGCTGTCCTTCGACCTGAAGGGCGGAGTGGATGCGGGACGCGCTCTCGTCGACGGGGTGAGCCTGTTCAGCCACGTGGCGAACATCGGCGATGTGCGAAGCCTGATCATCCACCCGGCGTCGACCACCCATGCGCAGCTGACCCCGGAGCAGCAGCTCACCGCCGGCGTGACTCCCGGCCTCGTGCGGCTGTCGGTCGGGCTGGAGAACATCGACGACATCAAGGCCGACCTGACCGAGGGTCTCGCCGCCGCCCGCGCGGTCGCATCCGCGGCACGAAACGCCTAGCAACAGCCAGAACGGATTCGCCGTCGTCGCCCGGTCATACCGGGTGCCGGCGGCGAATTCGATTCGCGCGGCACGGTGCCCGTAACAAACGCGCCCCGCCGCTCCGAATTAGAGATACTGAGTACGACATGGATTGGCAGACACCCGAGGACACCGTCCCGTCGAGCTTCATCACCGAAGCGAACACGAGGGCCCTCGCAGGAAAACCACCGGCAACCGGGGCCTGGCGCGAGGGCGATCCAGCCGGCGACCGCAAATTCGTCTCGATCGGTGCCACCTCGCTCGAGCGCGGCGGGCAACTCGACTCCGCACGCATCGCCTACGAGACCTGGGGAGAGCTCAACGCCGACGGCAGCAACGCAGTCCTCGTGCTGCACGCGCTCACCGGTGACAGTCACCTCATCGGCCCGGCCGGCCCCGGTCATCCGACCGCCGGCTGGTGGAGCGGCATCATCGGTCCCGGCAAGTATGTCGACACCGACCGGTGGTTCGTCGTCAGCCCGAACATGCTGGGTGGCTGCCAGGGCAGCACCGGCCCAGCCTCGCTCGGCACCGACGGGCGCGAATGGGGAGCCCGTTTTCCCTACCTCACGATCCGCGACCAGGTGCGGTCACAGCTCGCATTCTCCGATGCGATCGGCATCGACCGATGGGCCGCGGTGATCGGCGGCTCCATGGGCGGCATGCACTCCCTGGAATGGGCGGTCGGGCATCCGGAGCGCCTCGAACGCTTCGCAACGATCGCGGCCCCCGCCATCAGCAACGCCGACCAGATCGCGCTGAACTCTGTGCAGCTCGAGGCAATCACCATGGATCCCGCGTTCAACGACGGCGAATACTACGAGGCGGCGGATGGCGACGGCCCGTACAGGGGACTCGCCCTGGCCAGGCGCATGGCTCTTCTCAACTACCGCTCCCCCACCGAGCTGAACGACCGTTTCCAGCGCAGTTGGCAGAGCAGCATCAGCCCGATGGGGGCATCCGGCAAATTCGCCGTCGAAAGCTACCTCGACTTCCACGGCAACAAGTTCACCCGGCGCTTCGACGCGAACAGCTATCTCCTGCTGGTGGGCGCGATGAACTCGCACGACATCGGCCGCGACCGCGGCGGCGTCTCGGAAGCACTGTCCAGGGTCACCGCGAAGAGTCTCGTGCTCGGCATCGACAGCGACCGGCTCTTCCCGGTCGAGAACCAGGTCGCGATTGCGAGCAGGCTCACCGAGAACATCGACGGTGGTAAAGCCGTCGTCATCCACTCCGAATTCGGGCACGACGGGTTCCTGATCGAAGACGACCTGGTTGGACCGGAACTGGCTCGACTCCTCGCCAGCTGACGAAGTACAATCGAGTTCCTATCACATTGGTTATGATTGTCAATGTGCACAGAACGGTCTGCGCGACGCACCGGTACCGGTGAGATCCTTCCGGGGGGAATCTGTCATGGCGAAGTCAAGCGAATCACGCGGGACTTCCATCCGGGTCGCCATCGTCGACGATCATCGTCTCGTGCTCGATGGGATCGTCGCCCACCTCTCCACGAGCACGCTCGGCATCGACGTTGTCGCGAGCGAGTCGAATTGGCTGGATCTCCTCTCCAACGATGCGTTTCCCGCCGACGTCGTCGTCCTCGACCTGAACCTCGCGGACAACGTCCCGATCGGCACGAAAATCCGCGCCATCAGCGCTGCGGGCAGTCGCACCATCGTGATGAGCAGACACTCCGACGCCACCTCGATCTACGCGGCGATCAACGCCGGTGCACTCGCCTTCATACCGAAGACCGAGACCGCGGATGAGTTGGTCGCGGCCATCCGATCGGCGGCCGCAGGCATCCAACACCAGAATCAGCCGCTCGTCGATGCGATGGCGGGGGCATCCCTGTCGCGGGCACCGGGACTCGGTCGACGGGAGATGCGGGCGCTGGTGCTGTATGCGTCGGGACGCACGATCAAAGAGGTCGCATTCGAGATGGAGACGACCGAGGAAACGGTGAAGTCGTACATCAAGCGCGGGCGACGCAAATATCGCGAATCCGGAATCGATCTCGGCTCGAAGATCCTGCTGCGCAGTCACGGGATGCGAGAGGGCTGGCTCCCGAGGGAGTAGCTGGAACTGGGCTACGACGCGAATCGAGTGGGATGGCAAGAGGGCCACGGTTTCCCATGGCCCTCTTAGCGGACCCCCCGGTCTGGCACGACAGCCGAAGCGTCGTGACCGGTGCTCAGAATTCGAGTCGTAGCACCTGTCCGAACGTCGATGCAGGGTTCATCTGGTCCGGCGTTGAGCGTGGCAACCTTGCGGTCGATTAAGCCCCTCTTGTTACTTACCTTCACGACTGTACCCCGACGATTTACCGAATTAGCCACGGTGTCCTACCCCCACTTGAGGGCACAGTGTGGAACCATGGCAACGTGGAACCTATCGCCAAAGAACGCGATCGTCTTCTGCAACGTTCCGCCCGGGTCATCGGGCTGGGCTCGACGATTGTTGCCCTCAATTGTTTCAGCGTGCCCGGGGTACTTCCGTGGACGAGTTACTTGGCGACCCTCCCCCTTTTCGCCCTCCTGTTCTTCTCCCTCGTCCGGATCGGAATCGACCAGTCGCTTCTCTGGGTGCTGCTCGGCCTCGCGTCCGGGCTCGCGATCCTGGTGGTGAGCCTGGTGCCGAACGGGGACAGGAACAACGGGGCACTCGCCAGCGCAATGGTTCCCCTCACGGCCGGGCTCGCATCCTTCGCCATCGTGCTGATGAACACGATCGGCCGCCAGACGGTTCTCCTGGCGGGGCTGGCGTCGTCGCTGGTCCTGGTGGAGATTGCCGCCCCGGGAACCAGGGGCATGTCGGAGCAGGGAGTGACCGTCCTCGTCGGGTGGATCATCGCGTCGCTGCTCGGCTATTGGCTGAGCGCGAGCGTTCCGAGGGCCGCCCGCCGCATCTTCAGCATCGGTCGCGCCCACCGCGCGGAACGGCAGGCCAGCGAGACGGAAGCCCAACGACGCCAGGGCGCGCGGCTCCTGCACGACACCGTGCTGGCCACCCTCACGCTGCTCGCCCATTCCGGGCTCGGCGTCACCGCATCAGCCCTCCGGCACCAGGCGGGTGACGACGCGCGGCTGCTGCGCCAGCTGAGGCTCGGCGCCAGCCCGGTTCCGCAATCATCCGGTGTCTACAACCTCGAACAGGTAGAGGAGTCGATCCTCGGCACGACTCTCGAGTCTGTCAAGCAACGGTTCGGCCGAATGGGGCTCGAGGTGAGCTGGCATGGCACCGGGCAGGTCCTGCTGCCGAGCGACGTTCTCGACGCGTTCCTGCTCGCGCTGGCCGAGTGTCTCGAGAATGTCAGGAGGCACGCCGGCGTCACCGACGCCCACGTCACGATCACCGACGACGACACCACGGTCAGAGCGATGGTGACGGATGCCGGCGTCGGGTTCGATCTGAAAGACATCGACGCCGCTCGCCTCGGCTTCAAAGACTCGGTCGTCGGCCGTTTGAAGGAGGTCGGAGGGAACGCCAGGCTATTTTCTTCGCCCGGTGCCGGCACTACGGTTGTGCTCGAGGTGCCAAAATGACGGGTTACACGAGGCCGGAAGAGAACACCCTCGGCGTCATCGCCGGCCGCCGCAACCGTGGAGGAGTTCCGTCGGCGTCGACCGCGGCCAGGGCCATGCGCCAGGCCAGTGCCACCGGGGCAAGCCTCGGAACAGGGCACCTCGGCATCGGTGCAGGCCTCATCGCGGCGGTGCAGGGGCTGTTCGGGATCACCCTGTTCGTCTGGCACATGAGTGAGTACCCAAGCCTGTTGCCCATCGTCGTCTCCTGGTTCGTATTCATCGCATCACTGGTCGGCATCGGCATCACGCTCGCCGCCAGGGGAGAACGGATGTCTGCGCTCCTGTTCGGCGCGTTCCTCATTGCCCAGGGCTGCGTCGTCGCCCTCGACTTCGTCGCCATCTGGCCGTTACACGACATCGGACGCTTCGCCACGTCATCCGCCTCGGTCGGATTCGGACTACTCGTCGCGGTCACGCTGAGAAGCGCCAGGGAGATGATCGTCGCGACGGCGGTACTCGGCGCGGCGTTCGTCACCGCAATCCTGATGACGACGCCGCTCAACTCCGCGACACTGCCCGCCCAGTTCGGGGTACTCGCCATGGCGGTCCTGCCTCCCATTTTCGGGGTCTACGTCGTTCGACGCTTCCGCCGGCTGGTGCAGCTCGAGCTGGATCGGGTGCTTGTGCAGAGCACGATCTCCGCCCCGCGCTTCGCCGTCGGGATGCTCGCGTCAGAGGAGCTGGCGAGACTCGACCTCGCTGCCGAGGAACTGCTCGACTCCGTGGCGACCGGCAAGATCACCCTCCCTCTCTCCCCGAAGATCGCGTCAACCGCGGCATCCCTCGCCACAGAACTTCGCCTGCACCTGATCGAGGGTCGCCGCGAGACCTGGCTCTACCACGCAGTCACCGAGTCGGAGCAACTCGGCAAGAGCGTCACCCTGATCGACCCGGGATCCCTCGCCGGCCTTCTCGACCCGCACCAGCGGGACGGCCTGCTCTCGGCCGTCTGGCTCCTGGTCAGCGACAAGGGCAAGACCGCGTCGACCGTGCAGGTGACCCTCGGCCCCATCGTCGCGACACTCGACCCGGTTTCTCACCACACCGTCCCCGTGCCGATCGTGGTCGTCACGACCGGCGTTCCCCGAAACCGCGTTGACCCAGCCACCTGGAATGCCATCGGCAAAGTCGGCCGGTTCCTCGATTCGACCAGGAATTCGAGTCTGCGTGTCGAGATCGAGTGCGTGGTGGCAAACCCCGCTGAGCAATAACATGAAGAAGAACCGAGAGAAACTAGGAAGAACCAGTGGAGCAACTCGATAACCGAATTCGACTCGCCCTCGTCGACGATCACAAGATGCTGCTCGGCGCACTGACCGAGTGGATCCGCAACGCCGCATCCGACATCAACATGGTGGCCGCCGTCTCCACCTGGCCAGATCTACTCACTCACGTGGAGTTCCCGGTGGATGTCGTGCTTCTCGACCTCGACCTCAAAGACAACATTCCGATCTCACTGAAGATCTCGACCCTGAAGACCGCCGGGGTGAAGACGGTGCTCATGAGCACCTATTCCGAGCCGAACGTTGTGCGTGAGGCCCTCGCGGCCGGCGCGCTCGGCTACCTGGTCAAGAGCGAGGACGCGGACATGATCGTTGAGGCGATTCGCTCCGCGACCAGGGGCGAATCCTATATTTCCGCGGAACTCGACCTCGCGTTGAATGCCAGCGACGTCGGCGGAGCGCCCAAGCTCAGCGCACAGGAGCGTCGGGTAATGGCCCTCTACGGCGGAGGCGAGCCGGTGAAGGCCGTCGCCTACCAGTTGAGCATCTCCGAGGAGACCGCGAAGTCCTACCTCAAGCGAATCCGCGAGAAGTACCGGGTCGCCGGTATCGATGTCGGCACCAAGGTCGCGCTTCGTAAGCGTGCGATCCAGGACGGAATCCTGCTGGCCGGTCTCGCCCCGCAAGACTTCTAGCGCGCCGGGCTGCGCCTAACGCAGGATGGGCCGCTTTCGCTCCAGCAGCACGCTTGCGGTGGCCAGGGCGAATCCGGGCACACAGAGGATGAGTCCAACCCAGCTGGGTGAAACGTAGCCGAGTCCCGCCGCGACCGTCGCCGCTCCGAGGGCGGCTCCCATGCTGTTCCCGATATTGAGGGAGGCGTGGTTTACCGCTGCGGCGAGAGTTTGACTGTCGCCGGCGACATCCATCAGCCTGGTCTGGATCGACGGGGACAGCGCAGAGGCCGACGCTCCGAGCAGGAAGCCGAAGATCAACAGCCCTGGGACGGTATGGGAAGTCAGCGCCAACCCGACCAGCGACACGGCGAAGGCGCCGAAGTACACGAAGATCGACCCCATGACGTTGTGATCTGCCGTGCGCCCGCCGAGGAAGTTGCCCACCGTCATGCCGGTTCCGACGAGAATCAGCATGATCGGCACGAATGACGCTCCGAGTCCCGCCTCGACGGTGACGAGTGGCGAGATGAACGTGTAGACCGCGAAGAACCCGCCGAAGCCGACCGATCCGATGAGGAGCGCCAACCATACCTGGCCGCGTCCGAACGCCTTGAGTTCGCGTCTCATCGTCGCGCCGGGATCACCGGGCTGCAGCGGCACAAGGAACGCGATCGCCACGAAGCTCACCGCGAAGATGGCGGCAACCACGAGGTAGGCGACACGCCAGCTGGTCTGCTGGCCGAGGAGAGTGATCGCCGGGACACCGATGATGTTGGCGATTGTCAGCCCGGAGAGCACGATCGCCACCCCGCGACCGCGTTTTCCCGGTCCCATCAACGATGCTGCGACAAGCGCTGCCACCCCGAAATAGGCACCGTGCGGCAGCCCGGCGACGAAGCGCGCGAGCAGCACCAGGCCGAAGCTCGGGAGCACGGCGGATGCGACGGTCGCGAGTGTGAACGCGCCGGCCAGGCAGAGCAGCAGTTGCTTCCTCGGGAACCGGGCGGCAAAGGTGGCGATGGTCGGAGCGCCGACGACGACACCCAGCGCGTATGCCGAGACGAGCCAGCTCGCCTGGGCGTTCGCCGCGTGCGGGGAGGTCGCATAGAGCGCTGGCAGAAGGTCGTGAGCGAGGTTCGGCAAGAGACCCATCGCCACGAACTCGGTCGAGCCGATGGCGAAACCGCCGAGGGCCAGGGCGAGCAATGCCAGGCGGATGCGCGCGGGCGACAGCGTGACGGGCGACCAGGCCGGAGCTACCGGAGAATCCTGGACTGTAGTGGTGCCGATCGCTACATTCTCACTCACTGGGCCGACTCGGCGATGGAGCGCTCGAGGCGTTCCACCTTGCCGGTGAGCTCACCGGTGTGGCCGGGGCGGATGTCGGCCTTCAGAACCAGGGAGACCCGCGGCCCGAACGCGGCAACCGCATCCGTCGCCCGCTTGATCACGGCGAACACCTCGTCCCAGTCACCTTCGATCGTCGTGAACATCGAATCGGTGTGGTTCGGCAGGCCGGACTCCCGGACCACCTTTACCGCGGCAGCCACCGCGTCATGAACCGAATCGTCCTCGCTCGGACCACCACTGGGTGATACCGAAAATGCCACAAGCATGCTGTTTTTCCTTGCCCCTTGATCGCTGTATAAGCGTTAAGCCTGTCACAGCCGCGGAGGACTTTCACGCACACGGTCGAAGCCCAGGTGCCAGAGGGATACGACAGCCCAGCCGAGCAACACGAAGAGCAGGCCGTTGCGGACGGTGAGGATCGCAACTACTCCAGGATCGACGGCGAGCAACCAGTCATAGAGATACGGATAGATGGCCTGGGTGAGGATCGCCAGGACGGCGACGATGGTCGCCGGTATCCGAAATGATCGCCCAGACCCGGCGGCCGACGTCACCAGTCCCAGGATGACCGGCACGGCCAGCCACGCAATGTACTGGGGCGACCCGACCTTGTTGATGGCGATCGTGCAGGTCACCAGTGCGAGCGCCAGGACGGGAAGCAGTTCGCTGGTCGATGCCCGGTTCCTCATGGCGAGCAACGCCAACAGAACGATTGCGACCGCGGCGAGGATGAGAAGTGGGGTCATCAGCGCACCGACCAGCGCCACCCCGCTTCCCTCGACCTGATAGGTCATGAGCGAGGTGTCGTAGTAGATGTAAGTGCCGGCCGCACCGCCGACGGCTTCCCAGAGCCAGACGGTACTCACCGGCGCCTCGATCTGGAGCCCGCGGCTGGTCTGCTGGGTCACGAAGCTGAAGACGGTGGAACCACCACCGAAGGCGACCGCGACGACGACGATCGCCGCGCTCGACAGGGCCGCGGCGACGAGAACCTGCCAGCGGTCTCGAGCCGCGATGACGACCGCGAGCACGATGGCACCAGGCCACACTTTGATCCAGGCGGCCACGGTCAGGAGCACCCCGGTCACCCTGGGACGTTTCGCCACGTACAGCACGCCGACGATCGCGAGCGGCACGGAGATCGAGTCGATCCGTGCCAACGCGATGGGGCCGAGCAGGAGCAGGAAGGCCAGCCACCACCAGGCGATCGATGTGTTCCTGTTCCTTCCCCATCCGGTCAGGTATCCGAGGGCGACGGCATCCAGCGCGATCACGATGGCCAGCCAGGTCGTCGCGTAGTTGTCCGTTCCGAAGACCCGCGCCAGCAACATCGGCACGATGGCGACGATCGGATAGACCCACGGCCCGTCGATGCCGACCCAGTAGCCCGAGGTGAACGCCTGGTCCATCCAGAACTTGTAGACGACCGTCACGTCTCCCAGTGGAAACTCGGAGCCGACCAGGTTCGTGAAGCAGAGCCAGGCGTGCACGAGCACGAACCCCGACCAGAGGCCCGCCGGATGCTCGGCGATGCGAATAAGGAATGACCGCTGTCGGGGTACCGGGGCGTCGGTGGCGGTCATGGCCATCCAGCGTATCGGCTCGCTAGTCGGAATCCCGGCCGCCGAGCAGACCGGCACCGTGCAGACCGGCACCGTGCGGACTGGCACCGAGCAGACCCGCGATGACAGCGGGTATCGCCTCGGCCAGCTCGAGCACGACGAACGGACCGCCGGCGCTCGCCCTCTCGGCCGCGAGACCGTGGATCACGGATGCCGTCGCCGCCAGTTTGGCCAGCAGCGCACCATCACTGGCAACCCCGCTCGCGTGCGTCGCCAGGATGGCACCGAGTATTCCGCCGAGGGCATCGCCGGTTCCCGCGGTCGCAGTCCAGGCCGGGGCGGACGATGCGACCAGCCGGGTGCCATCCGGTGCCGCGATGTAGCTTCTGTGCCCCTTCAACAACACGGTGACCCCGAGTTGTCCCGCCGCGCGTGCTGCGGCCTCCCCCGGATTTTCGGCGAGGTCGCCGGCATCCTCGCCGAGCACCCGCGCGAGCTCACGGAAGTGCGGCGTGATCACCACCGGTCCGGTCGCAGAGGAGAGCAAGTCCAACGCGCCGGCATCCACCACGGTCGGCAGTCCCTGGTCGATAGCGTCGGACAACCGGGCGGCGGTCGCAGGGTCGCGAGCCGTCGCGTCCATCCCCGAACCGAGAAGCCAGGCCTGCACCCGACCGGATGCCGTCACCACCTCCGGCCTGCGCTGCAGGACGAGCTCGGTGGGCCTGGCCGCTCCGAGGTAGCGCACCATGCCGCAGCCGGTGCGGAGGGCCGCCTCGACGCCGAGCACCGCGGCACCGGGATAGGCATCGGACCCGGTCACGATGCCGAGGACACCCCTGGAGTACTTGTCGTCGTCGGGACGCGGCACCGCGATGAGCCCGCCTGCGTCGTTCGCGGACCATGGGCTGAACGAGGTCATGCCTCCCACGATAGTTGGCGGCAGTCATGACACACACAGCATTCGCCTCTACCCGGGAATTACCGTGGGACTGCCCGACTTCTCTCTTGATGACGACACGTGCCGCCCACGCGGCGAGAACCAATGGAGCACCATGCCGCAACCGGCCATTTTCAGCACGCACACGATCCGCTCGGTGACCTTCCGCAATCGGCTGTGGGTCACGCCCATGTGCCAGTACTCGGTTGAGCGGATGGACGGCGTCCCGACCGACTGGCACCTCGTGCACCTCGGCTCATTCGCGAGCGGCGGCGCCGGTCTCATCATGACCGAAGCAACCGGGGTGTCCGCGGTCGGCCGGATCTCGGCGGAAGACACCGGAATCTACAACGACGAGCAGCGCGACGCCTGGCGCAGGATCGTCGACTTCATCCATTCCCAGGGAGCTGCGGCGGGCCTGCAGCTCGGCCATGCCGGTCGCAAGGCGTCGGTCTATCGCCGCTGGTCGCCGGTGCAGGGCACCCGTCCGATCGACGAGCACGGCTGGCAGACCGTCGCACCGTCCGCGATCGCCTACGACGGCTACGACCTGCCGCTCGAACTGACCAGGGACGAGATCGCGGGCGTCGTCGCCGACTTCGCGTCGGCGGCTGGGCGCGCCATCGAAGCCGGCTTCGACCTCGTCGAGGTTCATGCCGCGCACGGCTACCTGCTGCACCAGTTCCTCTCACCGCTGTCTAACCTGCGCACGGACGAATACGGCGGAAGCCTCGAGAATCGCGCGCGGTTGCTGCTCGAGATCGTTCGCGCCGTCCGTGAGACCGTCGGCGAGACGGTTCCGGTGTTCGTGCGGTTCTCGGCATCCGACTACATCGAGGACGGCTGGGACCAGGAACAGACCGCTACGGCGGCGCGCTGGGCGAAGGAGGCCGGCGCCGACCTGTTCGACATCTCCACCGGTGGCCTGGTCGCCGCGGAGCAGATCCCGTTCGGTCCGGGCTTCCAGGTTCCGTTCGCCGACTTCGTGAAGCGAGAGTCGTCGGTCGAGGTCAATGCCGTCGGCATGATCACGGATGCCGCGCAGGCGGAGCAGATCGTGTCATCCGGCCAGGCCGACGCGGTGATGATGGGGCGGGAGATGCTTCGCGATCCACACTTCCCGTTGCGCGCGGCGCACGAACTCGGTGTGGAGATCGACTACTGGCCGTCGCAGTACCTGCGAGCGAAGTGGCGGCCGTAGCGCTACAGCCGAATGTCGCAGATCGATCAGGACCGCCGGGTGGCGTCCTGGACCTCTCCGACCAATTCCTCGATGATGTCTTCGAGGAACAGGATGCCCCGGGTGGCGCCTTCCTCGTCGAACACTCTCGCGAGGTGCACGCCAGAGCGGCGCATCGACGCGAGGGCGTCTTCGAGGTCGGTTCCGCGGTAGATCGAAATGAGCTGGCGAATGCGCTTCGGCGGAACCGGCTCGGCGAACTCGTGCGTCTCTTCGAGGTCGATCACGTCTTTGAGATGTAGGTAACCGGTCGGTTCGCCCTGCGCGTTCACGAGCACGTAGCGGGAGAACCCGTGCTGGGCGACCGCGCGCTCGACCTCGGCCGGAGTCACCGCCTCCGACAGGCTGACCAGGTCCGGCATCCCGACCGCGATGTCTTTTGCCTTCTTCGCCGAGAATTCGAATGCGGCGTTGAGCGCACCGATGCTGTCGGTGAGCACGCCGGCCTTGGTGGACTGGGCGACGATGTTGGCGACCTCGTCGACCGTGAACGTGCTGGTCGCCTCGTTGCGCGGCTGTACGCCGAAAAGTCGCAGCACCCCGTTGGTGGTGGCATTGAGCGCAATGATGATCGGCCGGAAGATCATCGACACGAAGACCAGCGGCGGCGCGAGAATGAGCGCGGCACGGTCCGGCAGCGAGAACGACAGGTTCTTCGGCACCATCTCACCGACCACGACGTGCAGGAACGACACCACGACGAGGGCGATCACGAACGCGATGGTCGCGATGACCTGTTCCGGCCATCCGGTCAGGGCGAGCGGCACCTCGAGCAGATGATGGATCGCCGGCTCCGACACGTTCAGGATGAGCAGGGAGCAGACAGTGATCCCGAGCTGGCTGGTCGCGAGCATCATGGTCGCGTGTTCCATCGCGTGGATGGTCGTTTTGGCCGCCCGGCCACCAGCCTCCGCCTTCGGCTCGATCTGCGAGCGCCTGGCCGAGATGATCGCGAATTCGGCGCCGACGAAGAAGGCGTTGACGAAGAGCAGGATGGCGAGCCAGGCGATCCCCCACCAGTCGGTCATCGGAGATCACCCTGCCCCGGGGTCTGCCCAGGCGCCTGCGACTCTGGCTGTGGGGCTGAATCGGTTCCGCTCGGGGTGAAGCGCACTCGATCGATTCGCCGGCCATCCATCCTCTCGACCCGAAACTCTCCCCCGTCGATGTCGACTGTGTCGCCGACCACGGCCAACCGCCCGAGTTCGCTCATCAGGAAGCCGGCGACCGTTTCGTACGGGCCGTCCTCCGGAACACTCACCCCGGCCCGCTCGAGCAGTTCGTCCGGTCTCAGCATCCCGGGAAAGGTCAGCCAGTCTCGTGACCTGACGACGCCGGCGCGAGTGCGATCGTGTTCGTCGGCAACCTCGCCGACCAGCTCCTCGACCAGGTCTTCGAGGGTGACAACGCCCGCCGTTCCCCCGTACTCGTCGACGACGACCGCCATCTGGTAGCCACGGCCACGGAGTTCCCCCAGCAGCAGATCGAGCTTCATGGTCTCCGGAACGCGGAGCGCTTCGGATTGGAGTGCGGTAATCGGCACCTCCGATCGCCTGTGCCTTGGCACCGCGACCGCTTGCTTGATGTGCACGAATCCCACGACGTCGTCGATCCCGTCGTCGACCACCGGGAAGCGGGAGTATCCGGTGCGCTTCGTGAGGTCGATGACGACCTGTGCGGACTCCGTCCGCAGGACGCTCGCGACCCGCGGTCTCGGCGTCATCACATCGCTCGCGGTGTGCTCGCTGAACACCAGCGTGCGTGCGAGCAGCGTCGCGGTATCGCGATCGAGGCTGCCCTCCTTGGCGGAACGACGAACGAGCGACGACAGCTCCTCTGCCGTACGAGCCGAGGAGAGTTCCTCCCTCGGCTCGATGCCGACCGATCGGAGGATGCCGTTTGCCGCGTTGTTGAGCAGGGCGACGAACGGCTTGAACAGCCAGGTGAACCCCACCTGGAACGGAAGAACCAGCTTCGCGGTCCTCAGCGGGAGAGCGAGCGCGAAGTTCTTCGGCACCAGCTCCCCGACGATCATCGACAACAGGGTGGCGAAGAGGACGGCGAGGATCGAGGAGATGACGCTGATCGCCGACTCCCGGAGCCCGATCGCCTGGAGTGGCCCGCGAAGCAGGTTGCTGATCGCCGGTTCCATCGTGTACCCGGTGAGCAGTGTGGTTAGGGTGATGCCGAGCTGGGCGCTCGAGAGATGGGTCGAAGTGATCTT
>JAODMG010000101.1 GCA_025464895.1 Microbacteriaceae bacterium
GCTCGCCGATCGCTTCGAGCCGCTCGAACTGGCCGTGCGCACGACCTCTCGCGACTTCCGGTAACTACGCCAGCGCGCGCTCGGCCTGAGCGAGCAGGATGCAGGTGCACAGGCCGTCGATGGCGGCGTTCAGCTCGGCGATCGAGGCAAAACTCGGCGCGATTCGGATGTTCGAGTCGCGCGGGTCTTTGCCATACGGGAACGTCGCGCCCGCGGCGGTCACAGCGATACCCGCCTGGGCGGCGAGTTCCACCGCCCGGCTGGCCGTGCCATCCCCCGCTTCGAGGCTGATGAAGTAGCCACCGCGCGGAACGGACCACTCAGCAGCCGAACCGAGACGCCGCTCCAGGATCGCGAGGACGGCATCGAACCTTGGGGCGAGAATGGCGCGGTGCGCGCGCATGTGCCGGCGCACGCCATCCGCGTCCTTCAAGAAGCGCAGGTGCCTCAGCTGGTTGAGCTTGTCCGGTCCGATGGTCTGCGAGCTCGCGTGCTTCTTCAGCCACGCGACATTCGCCACCGACGCCGCGAAGAAACCGACGCCGCCGCCCGGGAAGGTGATCTTCGATGTCGACGTGAACACCAGCGGTCGATCCGGGTTGCCCGCGGTCTCGGCCAGGCCGAGGATGTCGACGGGAACGGGCTCCTCCTCGCCCAGGTGGTGCACGGCATAGGCGTTATCCCACATCAGGCGGAAGTCGGGTGCCGCGGTCGTCATCTCGACGAGTTCGCGCACCTCGTCCTCGCTGTAGGTCACCCCGGTCGGGTTGGAGTACATCGGAACAGACCACATGCCGCGGATGTTGGAGTTCTCGGCGACCAGTGCCTTGATGGTGGGTAGATCGAGTCTGCCGTCGACGAACGGAACCGGGATCATCCGGATTCCAAGCGATTCGCAGATCGAGAAATGCCGGTCGTAGCCGGGAACCGGGCAGAGGAAGGCGAGGTCGGCCACGTCCCGCCACGGGCCGTCGCCTCCAGGAACACCGTGCAGCAGCGCGTGCACGAGCGAGTCGTGCATGATGGGCAGGCTGGTCGTGTTCAGCGCCAGAACCTGGGCGCCCGGGATCTGCAGCAGCTCGCCGAAGATCGCGCGCAGTTCAGGCAGCCCATCGAGTCCGCCGTAGTTGCGGAGGTCGGTTGCGGATGCGTCGCGATAGTCGCCGAGTCCCGGCAGCGTGAGCAGGGCGTTCGACAGGTCGAGCTGCTCCTCGGACGGCTTGCCACGGGTCAGGTCGAGCTTCAGGTTTCGCGATCGCAGCTCTTCATAGGCGCGTTCCAACTGGTTTTCGGTCACCAGACAACGTTACCGGCCAGAGCCCATCCGCTTGCGCAGATAGTCGATCCTCGCCTGCAATTGGGTCACACTCGCCTGCGGAACAGCCGGTCCGCCGCAGACCCGACGAAGCTCGGCGTGCACCAGCGCGTGCGGCTCCCCGCTGATCTTCGCGCGCATCCCGACCAGGCTGTTGAGCAGGGTCCTCTGCTCCTTGAGGGTGCGGTAGAGCGGAGGGGGCTCCTCCTCGCCCCTGGCCTGCCGCTCCCGCTTCCGGTCTTCGCCCCTGCGGGACTGCCTCGCCTGGCGCGCCCGCAGCAGGTCCTTCACCTGCTCCGGCTCGAGCAGTCCTGGGATGCCGATGAAGTCCTCTTCCTCGAGGCTTCCCGGCTCCGCGCTGAACCCGAATTCCGCGCCTTCGTAAAGCACCCGATCGAAGTTGGCCTGCGATTCGAGCGCCTTGAAGTCGAATTCATAGAGGTTCTCCGCGGAGGCGGACTCCGAGCTGTTGGCCTCCGCCACCAGCTCGTCGTCGAGCTCGAGCAGCTCGTCACCGGTGTCACGGTCGAGGGCGTGATCCCGCTCAAGCTCCATCGCATTCGCGAGGGCGATCAGTGCAGGCACGCTCGGCACGAAGATCGACGCGGTCTCTCCGCGGCGCCTGGTGCGGACGAATCGACCGACCGCCTGGGCGAAATACAGCGGCGTCGATGCGGATGTTGCGTAGACGCCGACCCCGAGGCGCGGGATGTCGACGCCCTCCGACACCATTCGCACCGCGACGATCCAGCGGTCCTCCGATTTCGAGAACGCCGCGATCCTGTCGCTTGCCGCCTTCTCGTCCGAGAGCACCACCGTCGGCGTCTTTCCGGTGATCTCCTGCAGGATGGCCGCGTATGCGCGCGCGGCGAAGTGATCGGTGGCGATGACGAGCCCGCCGGCATCCGGAATCGAATGACGGACCTCACTCAGCCGGCGATCGGCAGAGCGAAGCACCGCGGGCATCCACTCGCCCTCCGGATCGAGCGCGGTGCGCCAGGCCTGGGCGGTCACGTCTTTCGTGTCGCCCTCGCCGAGACTGGCCTCCATCTCGTCGCCGGTGCGCGTCCGCCAGCGCACCTTGCCCGCGTAGGCCATGAACATCACCGGTCGAACGACGCCGTCTTTCAGCGCGCGCCCGTAGCCGTATGAGTAGTCAGCACGGGAGGTACGGATGCCGTTCTCGTCCGGATAGTAGGTGACGAACGGGATCGGCGATGTGTCCGATCGGAACGGCGTTCCCGTCAACGAGAGGCGCCTGGCGGCCGGTTCGAATGCCTCCCGGATGGCGTCGCCCCAGCTGAGCGCGTCTCCGCCGTGATGCACTTCGTCGAGAATGACCAGGGTGCGTGCACCCTCGGTCAGTGCGCGGTGCAGGGCCGGCCGGGTGGCGACCTGGGCGTAGCTGACCGCAACGCCGTGGTAGTGCCTGGCCTGCCGTCCGTGGCTGTTCTTGAAGCCGGGATCGAGGCGGATGCCCGCGCGATGGGCTGCGTCCGCCCACTGCCGCTTGAGGTGCTCGGTCGGTGCCACGACGGTAATTCGATCGATCGTCTTGCGGGCGAGAAGTTCTGCGGCGAGTCTCAGCGCGAAGGTGGTTTTGCCCGCCCCTGGCGTCGCGGCAGCCAGGAAGTCGCGGGGCTCCGACGCGAAGTAGGCGTTCAGCGCCTCCTCTTGCCAGGCGCGGAGCCTGTCGGCGGTCCCGCGGGCCGCTCGATCGGGAAACGACGGGGAGAGATGTTCGGCCGCGGATGTACCGACCTGTTGGCCGAAGATTCTCGGCCCGCTCGGCTGTTCACCAGGCGGCTCGAACGAACCTGGGTCGGATGACAGCGGAGTACTCACTTGAGAAGACTTTACCCGCCCGCACTGACAGCGGTTCTCGCTAGTGTCATCGCATGACCGCGCCTCTCCTGTCGCTCCGGGCCATCAATCGGGCAACCATTGCCCGCCAGCTGCTCCTGGAGCGGTCGACCCTCTCCCCGATCGCCGCGGTCGAGCACCTCGTCGGCCTCCAGTCGCAGACCCCGCAGACCTGGTACACCGGTCTCTGGACACGTCTGGCGGACTTCGATCCGGTGGCATTCGGTGCGCTGCTCGAGACTCGACAGGTAGTCCGCCTGTCCCTGATGCGATCGACGATTCACCTGGTGTCCGCCCGGGACGCGATCGTTCTCCGGCCCATCGTGCAGCAGGTTGGCGAGCGGGCGGCCCAATCGGCCTATGGCAAGTACTGGACCGGGCTGGACCTGGATGCCGTGGCGGACGCCGCGAGGTCCCTGCTTGAGCCGCTTGGGAAGGCGCCTCTCACCTTCGCCGAACTCGGGGCGCTGCTGGGCGAGGAGTGGCCGGAGCGGGACGGAGCCGCGCTCGCCCAGGCCGCCCGCACCCGGCTCGCTCTCGTACAGACCCCGCCGCGAGGTGTTTGGGCCCGGAGTGGTCAGTCGCGGCACACCACCATTGAAAGCTGGCTCGGGAAGGGCCTCGACGGCTCGGCATCGGTCGACACGATGGTTCTGCGATACCTCGGGGCGTTCGGGCCGGCATCCGTTCGCGACGTTCAGGCCTGGTCCGGCCTGACCAGGCTCGCCGAAGTCGTCGACCGGCTGCGTCCGCAGCTCCTGTCGTTTCGCGACGGCGACGGTCGTGAGCTGTTCGATCTCCCGCAATCTCCTCGCCCAGCAGACGACCATCCGGCGCCGGTTCGCTTTCTCTACGACTTCGACAACCTGCTTCTGTCGCATGCCGACCGGAGCCGGGTGCTGTCCGACGATCCGCGCATCCTCGGTGCGGTCAAAGATGGCGCGGTCAAGAATGGCGTTCTGCCGAGCTTCGTGCTCATCGACGGTTTCGTCGGGGCACGCTGGTCGATTTCGCTGGCACGACCGGCGGCGTTGCTCACTGTTCGGCTGTTCGCGCCGATCAGCCGGGTACGGCGTGACGAACTCGAGCGGGAGGCGACGGCGCTTCTTGCGTTCGCGGCGCCGGACGCGGAATCGACCGAGATCCGGATCATGAGCTGAGCCAGGCGGCGTTGGGCCGCGTTTCGCAGGCCCTCCTCGAACGCGGGTTGGCGGGCTGCACCGGGCCTGCGAGGACTGGGGGTTGGTACTCCCAGGGGGGTAAGGCATCGTTAACCCATGACGCAGCAGCATCCGTGGTCTCGCTATGTCGCAATCGGCGACTCCTTCACCGAAGGAATCGGCGACCCTGAGCCGAAAAGCCCCGGAGGTTTCCGCGGTTGGGCCGACCGGGTCGCCGAGGTTCTGAGCGAGGGTTGCGACGACTTCGCCTACGCGAACCTGGCCATCCGCGGTCGGCTTCTCCAGCAGATCCTCGACGAGCAGATCGAACCGGCCCTGCAGCTTCGACCAGACCTGGTCACCATTTCGGCCGGCGGCAACGACATCATCCGGCCGAATACCGACCCGGACGACATTTCGAGCAGGCTCGAAACGGGGGTGGCGCGGCTGCGTGCCGATGGTGCGACTGTCGTCCTCTTCAACGGGCCAGACATCGGAATGACCCCGGTGCTCGGACGGTCTCGCGGCAAGGTGGCCATCTATAACGAGAATCTGCGGGCGATAGCCGCGCGCCACGATGTCGTGGTCGCAGACATGTGGGCGTTGCGGGAACTGAAGGATCCCCGCATGTGGGCACCGGATCGGCTCCACTTCTCGCCGATCGGGCACCACACGATTGCGCGGATGGTGCTTGCGGCGCTCAACGTCGAGAACGACCTCGAACCGTACGCCCCGGAGCCGCTTCCGCCACGGCCATGGCGACAGGCGCGGGTAGAGGACATCGGATGGGCGCGCGAATACCTGGTTCCCTGGGTGATCCGGCGCATTCGCCACCAGTCATCCGGCGACGGAATAAGTCCAAAGCGCCCCGGCGAGGGAGTCGCCTGGGCGCTCCACAAGGGTGACTAGCAGCTACTAACGCCCGAACTGGGTGGCCGCCGGGCAGTCGAACGGGTCGCCGCCGGCTGAGAGTCCCACTCGGTTGAGGTACTGGATCACGAGTCCGTATGACTCGGTGAGTGTCGTCTCGGTGTACCCGATCGTGTGGGTATCGCAGTATTCCTTGGCGATCTCGCGCGCCTTCGCGAGGTGCGGGCGCGGCATGTTCGGGAACAGGTGGTGCTCGATCTGGTAGTTGAGTCCACCCATGAAGGTGTCCATCATCCAGCCACCCTTGATGTTGCGGGAAGTGAGAACCTGGCGACGCAGAAAGTCGACCTTGCTGTCGTGCGGCAGGATCGGCATTCCCTTGTGGTTGGGCGCGAACGATGCCCCCATGTATACGCCGAAGACCGCGAGCTGCACTCCGACGAACGCAAAAGCCATGCCGAGCGGCAGGCAGAGGAAGATGACGGTCAGATATGCGGCGATGCGGGTCACCAGCATGGAGATTTCGAGCCAGCGCTTGTCGACGCGACCCTTGCCGAAGACCGTCTTGAAGCCGAGGATGTGCAGGTTCAAGCCCTCGAGCATGAGGGCGGGGAAGAAGAGATAGCCCTGTCGTTCTGTCGCCCAGCGGTAGAGACCACGTGACTTCGCGGCGTCCTCGCTCGTGAACGACACGAAGTCGCGGTCGATGTCAGGGTCTTTGCCGATGATGTTGGGGTTCGCGTGGTGGCGGCTGTGCTTGGTCATCCACCAGGAGTAGCTGATCCCGACCAAGAGGTTTGCGATGGTGCGACCGGCGACGTCGTTCGCCTTACCGGAGGTGAATACCTGGCGGTGGGAAGCTTCGTGGGCGAGGAACGCGTATTGGGTGAGGATGACGCCGAGAGCGCCGGCCATCAGGAGCTGGTACCAACTGTCGCCGAGCAGGACGAATCCGGTGATGGCCCCGCCGAGCGCGAGCGTGATAATGCCGAACATCATCAAGTAGAAGCCGGTGCGGCGCCGAAGTAGACCGGCATCCCTCACCGTGCGTAGCAGTGCAGAGTATTCGGTCGTCGGGTTGCGATTGTCACCACCAGGACGAGTCTTGGTGAATGTAACGACGGGAGCAACAGAGACGGAATCAGCCACGGGACCTCGAATCGGGGATGACTTCCCAGTCGTGGTAACGAGCGGATGCTCTTGGATGTGTCGACTCTAGTGGCGTTCGCTGTGAGTGGCGTGCGTATTTATTCCCCAACGCCAACTCCGTTATTCCTGGACGCCAACTCGACTATCCGACGAGCTGAAATGGATTGGACAGCCTCCACAGCGCGCCAGGGTCACTCAGGGGCTGCTTGAGGTCGAGCGGGACGACGATGGTCGACTTCCCCACGGTGAACGTGACAGACCCCGCGGCGGTTCCGGCCTTCGCGAGTGCCATCGGCTTGGCCGCCACCGTGGTCGAGATGGGCGTATCCGCCCACACCAGCACCGATTCATCCTTGCTGGCCACAGCCTGGCTGGTCGAGTTCCACGGGGTCGAATATGACGCGAATTCCTGCCCGGCTGTCGAGAGTGTGACGTCGTGGAACCCATTCCAGACGCTCCCAAGCAGGGCGGTGACGGAGGCGTACAGGGTGGTTTTGTTGACGCTTCCGAGGATCACTCCGATCACCGTCACCTTGCGCGATCCGAACTGGAAAACGGTCGAGAAAAGCAGATTGGAACCGACGTTCTCGAGCGTGCCGGTCTTGATTCCGTCCACTCCTGCGACACCGAGAAGATCATTGCTGTTGTGAAGATTGCCGACCCCGGGGACCGAAAGCCGCTGGGTAGAGACGATCCCTGCCACCACAGGATTCGCCAGCGCCAATTTGCCGAGCGCGACCAGGTCGCTCGCCGTGCTGGTGCTTCCGGCGTTCATGCCGCAGGTATCGGCGATGGTCGTGTGGGTGAGACCGTTCGCAGTGAGCCAGGCGCGCGCGGCGGTGAGGAACCGCGCTTCGGAGCCGAAGGCCCAGGTCGCATAGGACTCCGCATAATTGTTGGCGGAGGCAATGAGCATCACCTGGTTCACCTGCAGCTGGCTCAAGGACTCCCCCACCGAGACCGGCTGCACCGCTCCATCCTCTGCGAGGTATTTCGAGTACATAGCGACGTCGCTCGCCGAAAAGGTGATCGACGGCCCCTGCTCCCCCACGGCCAGCGGCTTCACGCTCAGCACGACGAGTGTCGTGATCACCTTAGTAATACTGGCCATCGGTCGCTGGTCGGTCGTGCCGCTGGATTGCTGCAGATCCGGGAAATCCGGTGAACCGATCGCACTCGCCTGAGTGCCCGGCCAGGTCAGGTCCGCCGGAAGCCGGGTCGAGGATGCCGCAGGGGTCCTGTCCTCAGCGGTTACCGGCGCGATCGGCGCCAGTAGAGTCATCGGCAGATAGAAGCCAGTGGTGAGGACGACGACAGCGCCGACGATGAGGGCGGCCCTCTTCCGACGAGAACGCCGTGGCCCAACTAGTGACATTGATTCATCGTAGGTTGTCCCCTGGCGAGTCATCGTGCACGCAACGCCCACAGTGCCACCGCGCTCGCGGCAGCGACGTTGAGCGAATCGACACCGTGCAGCATCGGAATGGTCACGACGGTATCGGCCTGGTCCAGCGCCTGGCGGCTGAGTCCGTCACCTTCGGTCCCGAGCACCAGCGCGAGCCGTTCCGGTTGCTCGGCCGAGAAATCGTCGAGAGTCACGGCATCTTCGGTGAGTGCCAACGCCGCGAGATGGAACCCTGCTGCCTTCAGGATGTCTGCGCCGGCCGGCCACTCCGGCAGTCTCGTCCACGGCACCTGGAGCACCGTGCCCATGCTCACGCGCACGCTGCGGCGGTAGAGCGGATCGGCGCATCGTGGGGTGACGAGGACGGCATCGGCACCGAGCCCGGCGACCGCCCGGAAGATTGCACCGACGTTCGTGTGGTCCACAATGTCCTCGAGAATGACGATGCGCCGCGCCCCGGCAATGACCTGTTCGACCGGAGCGAGCGCCGGCCGGTGCATGGCGGCGAGGGCACCTCGGTGCAGGTTGTATCCGGTCAGGGTCTCGAGCAGTTCGCCGGAACCGACATAGATCGGAACGTCGTACCCGGCGAGAAGGGTCTCCATGTCATCCAGCCACTGTTCCTGAACGAGCACGGAGCGCGGCTGGTGACCCGCGGCCAGCGCGCGCGAGATCACCTTCGTCGACTCGGCGATGTAGAGGCCGCCCGCCGGTTCGCTGAGGCGCCGCAGGACGACATCGGTGAGCCTGGAGTAGTCGGCAAGCCCGTCCTGGTCGAGGTCCGTGATCTGAATTACGTGCACTGATGCTCCTGCCGGCGACGAGTCTGCCAGCACTGCCAGCAATCGGAAACATATCGGAAAACTCCACCGTTTAGTCTGAGAGGGCGAATCTCGATCGATGAAGGGCGGTGATGGCGATTCACAGTGCGGCCCTTCTCGAGAGTTCGCCGGATTCAGGCGAGCAGGCGTTGGATGCGGCGGTCGACGCATTGACCGGGCGCACGATCGCCGTACTCACCGGTGCCGGCGTCAGTACCGATTCCGGAATCCCGGACTACCGCGGCGAAGGTGCTCCCGTGCGCACGCCGATGACGTTCGGACAGTTCCTGGCCGACCCGGAATATCGCAAGCGCTATTGGGCCGGCAGCCACCTCGGCTGGCGTCGATTCGATGGTGCGACACCGAACGTCGGCCACCGCGCACTCGCGCAGTTGGAACGGGATCGGATCACCAATGGCGTGATCACCCAGAACGTCGACGGGCTCCACCTCAGGGCCGGTTCGGAGCGGGTCGTCGACCTCCACGGCACCATGGATCGAGTGCGCTGCCTCAGCTGCGGCCAAAGCTACGCACGCGCCGACATCGCGGGGCGGATCACCGAGGCCAATGCGTGGCTCGACGAGCCGGACTCGTTCGAACTCGGTCCGGACGGCGATGTCGCGTTCACGCAGATCTCCGAATTCGTCACGCCGGACTGCAGCGTCTGTGGCGGAGTGCTGAAGCCGGACATCGTATTCTTCGGCGAGTTCATCCCGCTCGAAAAGTTCTCGGAAGCCAGTGCTCTCGTACAGGGTGCCGACGCATTCCTGATCGCGGGGTCGTCGCTCGTCGTGAACTCCGGCATCCGGCTTCTCGACCAGGCGAGGAAGCGCCGGATGCCAGTGGTCATAGTCAATCGTGGAGTGACGAAGGGCGACTCGC
>JAODMG010000127.1 GCA_025464895.1 Microbacteriaceae bacterium
AGCTCACTCACCTCGAACGCACCCCGGTGGACCTCGACCTGGCGAATGCCCAGTGGAACGCGTATGTCACCGCGTTCGCCGACAACGGCTGGCAGATCGAGGAGCTTCCGCTCGCGAACGACCTTTCCGACTCGGTGTTCATCGAGGATGACGTTGTGCTGTTCGGCGGCACGGCAGTGCTCGCGAGCCCCGGCGCGGAGTCGCGTCGAGGCGAGATCGAGTCGGTGGAGCGCGCGGTGCGCTCGCTCAGGCTCAAGGTTGCCCGCATCGAACTGCCGGGAACTCTCGACGGCGGCGACGTCCTGAAGGTCGGAAAGACGGTCTACGTCGGGCGTGGCGGGCGCACGAACGCGGAGGGCATCCGTCAGCTTCGTGGGATCGTCGCACCGCTCGGCTATGCGGTGGTCGGGGTTCCGGTCACCATGGCGCTGCACCTGAAGAGTTCTGTGACGGCGCTTCCGGATGGCACGGTCATCGGGTTCCCCGCCATTGTCGACGAGCCGGCGCTGTTCGACCGTTTTCTGGCGGTGCCGGAGATCGGCGGGCTCGGCGTTGTCGCACTCAGCCATGACACCGTGCTGATGGCCGCGTCCGCACCGCAGAGTGCCGCGTTGATCGCCGACCTCGGCTACCGCGTGATTACCGTCGACATCAGCGAGTTCGAGAAGCTCGAGGGCTGCATCACCTGCCTGTCGGTGCGCGTCCGGTAGGTCACGGGGGAAACCGGGCCGCAGCGGCACCGGAATGACTTGTTGCAAATGGGAAGCATCTGGCCATAAGCTGTAAGGCTGCTCAATTTCGCTGAACTGCGTGTTGGCGGCCATCAGGTGAAAAAATATGCGTACCCAGGAGGACTCCATGTCATACACAACTTTCGCAATTGCAGGCGCGGTTCGTGTTGCTGGCAGTCCGCTCCTAACGTACGTCGGAACGCGGTAGCGCCGACTAAGTCTGCGCTGACTAAGTCTGCGCTGACTAAGTCCACGCCGACTAAGTCCACGCCGATCGAGTCCGCGCTGCCACGGCGGCGCCGGGTCGACTCCGCGGCGGGTTAAGTCCCCGCACCAGCCCTCGTTCAGCACCTGTGCTGCGCAACCCTGTACATCTTCGGCTTCTCGGCTTTCTGCCGACCCCTACTGCAAGGAACAGACGTGTCTTCAGATCAGAAGAAGAGCGGCACTTTTGCCTCGATCCTTCGTCTCTATCCCTATGCGAAACCTGCGATGCCGCGGATCTACCTCGGCATGGTTTCCGCACTCATCGCGGCCATCGTCGCCCTGCTGATCCCCCAGGTGCTCGGCGCGCTGGTCGACGGTCCGCTGTCGAGCGGCGATTCCAGCCAGATCTGGTGGCCGGTCGCCGCCGTGCTCGGTC
The DNA here is from genome assembly GCA_025464895.1 of Microbacteriaceae bacterium. GTDB lineage: Bacteria > Actinomycetota > Actinomycetes > Actinomycetales > Microbacteriaceae > Parafrigoribacterium_A. Next base: position 1,375 of record JAODMG010000127.1, read on the forward strand.
TCGGCGTGCTCGAAGCGATCATGATCTGGTTCCGCCGCTGGTTCGTGCTGCAGCCGGGCACCCAGGTCGAAGCGAGCCTGCGCAACAGCCTGTACAACCGGCTCCAGGACCTGCCGGTCAACTTCCACGACCGTTGGCCGAGCGGCCAGCTGCTGTCGCGCGCGGTCAGCGACCTCAACCTCGTGCGTCGGTGGATCTCGTTCGGCATCGTGCTCTTCGTTGTCAACGTGATCACGATCCTGGTCGGCTTCGTGTTCCTGATCAGAATCGACTGGATGCTCGGACTCATCTTCGTGGTCTGTTCGATTCCGCTCTGGATCTACGGCTACCTGTTCGAGCAGAAGTATTCGGTTGTGGCTCGCCGCAGCCAGGACCAGGCCGGCGACCTCGCGACCGCCGTCGAGGAGTCGGTGCACGGCATCCGGGTGCTGAAGGCGTTCGGTCGCGGCAAGCACGCGCTGAAAAACTTCGCATCGCAGGCCGAAGATCTTCGCGGCACCGAGATCGAGAAGGCCAAGGCGATCGCCGGGATCTGGCTGTGGCTGCTGCTGGTTCCGGATGTGACCTTCGCCCTCTGCCTTCTCGGCGGTGTCTGGCTCGCGGCGACCGGGCAAATCACGACCGGAGAACTGGTGGCATTCTTCGCGACCGCGACGGTGCTGCGCTTCCCGGTGGAGTCGATCGGCTTCCTGCTGTCGATGACCTTCGACACGCGCACCGCTGCCGACCGCTTCTTCGAGGTGATGGACGCACCGAACACGATCACCGATCCGGAGCATCCGAAGACCATCGCCAGGCCGGAGGGTCGACTCGCCTTCCGCGACGTCCACTTCCGCTACCAGGACTCGCCCGCCCAGTTCCCCGACCTGCTCGACGGGGTCGATCTAGAACTGGAGCCCGGCGAGACCATGGCGATCGTCGGCCTCACCGGCTCGGGCAAGTCGACGCTCACCTCGCTCACCACCCGTCTCTATGACGTGACCGGTGGCTCGATCGAGGTCGATGGGGTGGATGTTCGCGACCTCACCCGCACGGAGCTCCGCACCCACATCGCCATGGCCTTCGAGGATGCGACCCTGTTCTCGGCGACCGTGCGCGACAACGTCCTGCTCGGTCGGCCGGAGTCGAGCGAAGCGGAGCTCGCCGAGGCGCTCGAGATCGCCCAGGCCGACTTCGTCTACGACCTGCCGGAAGGACTCGACACCAAGGTGGGGGAGGAGGGGCTGAGCCTGTCCGGTGGACAGCGCCAGCGACTCGCCCTCGCTCGAGCGGTGGCTGCCGCGCCGTCGATCCTGGTGCTGGACGACCCGCTGTCCGCGCTCGACGTCGACACCGAGGCACTCGTCGAGGCAGCGCTCCGGCGCGTCCTCGCATCCACCACCGCCCTCATCGTCGCGCACCGTCCATCGACGGTCATGCTGGCGGATCGGGTGGCGCTCCTCGAGGGCGGCCGGATCACCGCGGTCGGAAAACACAGCGAGCTGCTGTTGACGAGCGACCACTACCGGTTCGTCATCTCCAGCCTGGAAGACGAAGAGAAGCGCGAACTGAGGGAGGCGTCGGTATGAGCGTGTTAGGCGTCGAGGGTGAAGATCGGGACGACTTCACCAAGAGTGAAAGCAAACAGGTGCGCGACCGATCGCTGCGCCTGCTCAACTCGTTGCTGCGTCCGCTGTGGGCCAGGGTCACCCTGACGATCGTCGTCGTCGTGATCAGCACCGGCGCGCAGGTCGCCGGGCCGGCGCTCATCGCCTACGGCATCGACACCGGGCTTCCCGCCATTCTCAAACAGGATTGGGCGCCGCTCTCGTTCGCAGTGGCGACCTACCTGGTCGCGGGAATCGTGGGCGCGGTCCTCATCGCCTGGTACACGGTGCTGACCGCACGGATCAGCCAGGCGATCCTGATCGACCTGCGCAAGCGGGTGTTCCTGCACACGCAGAGGCTGAGCCTGGAATTCCACGAGAATTACACCTCGGGGCGCATCATCGCGCGCCAGACCAGCGACCTGGACTCGATCAGGGAACTGCTCGACTCCGGCATCAACCAGCTCATCCAGGGCGGCCTGTACATGGTGTTCATTGCCATCGCGCTGTTCTCGGTCGACTGGATCAGCGGCGTCGTACTGTTCATCTCGCTCGTGCCGCTCGCCTTCCTGACCCGCTGGTTCCAGTTGCGCTCGCAGAAGGTGTTCCGGCTCACCAGGTCGACATCCGCGAAACTCATCGTGCACTTCGTCGAGACCATGACGGGCATCCGCGCGGTCAAGGCCTTCCGCAAGGAGAAGCGCAACGAGACCGAGTTCGCGCAGCTGGTCGAGGACTACCGCGAGGCGAACAGCAAGTCGATCCGCCTGTTCGGGCGCTTCGATCCTGGCCTGGTGCTCATCGGCAACGTGACGCTCGCCGTCGTGCTGCTGGTCGGCGGATTGCGCGTCGCAGAGGGTGCGCTGGATGTCGGACTGCTGCTCGCCGCGCTGCTCTACACTCGGTCGTTCTACGCACCGGCACAGGAGCTGGCGATGTTCTACAACTCGTACCAGTCGGCCGCCGCGGCCCTCGAGAAGATCTCCGGCGTGCTTGAGGAGGAACCGACGGTTCCCGATCCGACCCGGCCGATCGACCTGTGGCAGGCGAAGGGCGGGGTCGGTTTCGCTGGCGTGAAGTTCGCCTATACCGAGGATCGCATCATCCTGCCGAGCTTCGACCTGGAGATCCCGGCCGGGCAGACCATCGCGCTGGTCGGATCGACCGGAGCTGGGAAGTCGACGCTGGCCAAGCTCATGTCGCGGTTCTACGACCCGACGGAGGGGGTGGTGGCCCTCGACGGCATCGACCTGCGCAGGCTGCATCCGAAAGACCTGCGGCGCGCCATCGTCATGGTCACCCAGGAGGCGTACCTGTTCTCCGGTTCGGTCGGCGACAACATCGCGCTCGGCAAGCCGGAGGCGACGACGGAGGAGATCATGAACGCGGCGAAGGCCGTCGGCGCCCACGAGTTCATCGAGTCGCTACCGAACGGATACGACACGGACGTCAACAAGCGAGGCGGTCGCGTGTCGGCCGGCCAGCGCCAGCTGATCTCGTTCGCGCGCGCGTTCCTCGCCGACCCGGTCGTGCTCATCCTTGACGAGGCAACGGCATCTCTCGACATTCCGAGCGAGCGGCTCGTGCAGGAAGGCCTGCAGACTCTGCTGGCCGACCGCACCGCCGTCATCATCGCGCACCGTCTGTCCACGGTGGCGATCGCGGATCGGGTGCTGGTCATGGAACACGGGATGATCGTCGAAGACGGAACGCCGCGGGACCTCATCTCCGGAACCGGCCGCTTTTCGAAGCTGCACGCCGCCTGGCGGGAGTCGCTGGTCTGATCTGGCCGCCGTCGGCGCGCGCGTCGCAGCGCGTGCCGACGGGCTCGTCCCCTCGGCTGCGCCCGCCCGCCCCACCCTCGGCGTTGACTCAAATGCAGGACGGCAGCCAGTTTTACTCGCGACAGCTGCCGGAATCCCGGGGCCACGCAAATCTTTCGTGGGCTGCGGTCCTGCATTTGAGATGCGTTGGCGATGGCGGGCGTCCCAGCCGAGTACGGCGAGTAGCGCTACGGCGTGTGCCTGGCCGCTCGAAGGTCGACCCGGAAGACCCCGGAGCTCGACCACAGCAGGGGAGTGCTCTCCGCGCGAAAGTACTCGAGCGCGCGAGACTCGTGGTCCTGCGCCGGATGTCCGCTCGAACGGATGACCCTCCACCACGGCACATCCGAGCCGTAGTACGCCATCACCTGGCCGACCGCGCGCGCCGCCCTCGACCCGAGGCTCGCGGCGACATCCCCGTAGGTCATCACTCTGCCTGGCGGGATGGACTCGACGACGGCGAGTACGCGCGACACGAAGTCGTCTTGCAGCGCTGGCATCCGAGTTACGGCCGGTATGGCTTTGGTGGATCGGTCGGGCGAATCGGTTCTGGTGAGCGGCCGGACAGGCCGATCGACACAGCGGCGACCACCCTCACCAGGGACGCAGCTGTCGCGCCGAGCAGTCGAAGGGCCCGGCGAAGTATGCCGCCAGTTGTTCCGCCCGTCGTCATCAGAGCTCGATCGCGCCGATTTTCTCGCCATACTGGGATTCGCCGACCACGACGAATCCGACCCTGAGGAAGAACTCCTCTGGACCGTCGTCGCCCGGCTCCCAAATTACTGTGAGCCTGGAGAAACCGCGCTTGCGAGCTTCCTCCGCGCAGGAACTGACGACGAACCGACCGACACCCTTGCCCTGAGTGTCCGCGGCGACGTTCATCCGCCAAATGCAGCTGCGGAATTCTTCTTCGTGGGCATCCGGATCGAAATTGGCCATGACGAACGCCACGACCCTGTCGTCGTCGATGACCACGCGCGACCAGCTGGTGCTGGGGTCGAGGAACGGGGCGGCCATGGCGTAGGAGACCGGGGCGATGAAATGTTCTTGACCCGGCTTCAGCCCGAGTTCGTTCGCTGCGACCACGTTTTTGGCCGACAACTCTTCCAGTCTCAACTCACCCATGGTCACAGGCTAACCCGCTGGGCGGAGTCTGGACAATCGCGGTGACTATTGCCGGGGACGGGTGCCGGCCGCCGCGACAGAGCGCTGGGTCGGATGATGCGTCGCAAAGTATCTCGATGTCGAGATAGTTGGGTTGCTCTTGTAAGATTAATGCGGCCCAACGAGAGGAAACACCTGTGGCGAAAATCAAGGTAGAGGGAACCGTTGTCGAGCTCGACGGTGACGAGATGACCCGCATCATCTGGCAGAAGATCAAAGACACGCTCATCCACCCCTACCTCGATATCAACCTCGAGTACTACGACCTCGGCATCGAGCACCGCGACGCGACCGACGACCAGGTCACCATCGACGCTGCGCACGCCATTCAGAAGCACGGCGTCGGCGTCAAGTGCGCGACCATCACCCCGGACGAGGCCCGCGTCGAAGAGTTCGGCCTCAAGAAGATGTGGAAGTCGCCGAACGGCACCATCCGCAACATCCTCGGCGGCGTGATCTTTCGCGAGCCGATCATCATCTCGAACATCCCGCGTCTCGTCCCCGGGTGGAACAAGCCGATCATCATCGGCCGTCACGCCTTCGGCGACCAGTACCGCGCCACCGACTTCCGCTTCGCCGGCAAGGGCAAGCTCACCGTCGAATTCACTCCGGAAGACGGCTCGGAGCCGATGAAGTTCGAGGTCTTCGACGCCCCTGGCGACGGTATCGCCCAGGTGCAGTACAACCTCGACTCGTCGATCCGGGACTTCGCCCGGGCGAGCCTGAACTACGGCCTTGCCCGCAACTACCCGGTGTACCTCTCCACCAAGAACACCATCCTGAAGGCCTACGACGGACGCTTCAAGGACATCTTCGAAGAGATCTTCGAGACCGAGTTCAAGGACAAGTTCGACGCTGCCGGACTCACCTACGAGCACCGCCTGATCGACGACATGGTGGCATCCGCCATGAAGTGGGAGGGCGGATACGTTTGGGCCTGCAAGAACTACGACGGTGACGTGCAGTCAGACACCGTCGCCCAGGGCTTCGGTTCGCTCGGTCTCATGACCAGCGTCCTCTCGGTTCCGGATGGCAGCGTCGTCGAGGCGGAGGCCGCACACGGCACCGTCACCCGCCACTACCGCCAGCACCAGGCAGGCAAGCCGACGAGCACCAACCCGATCGCCTCCATCTACGCCTGGACCCGCGGTCTCTCGCACCGCGCGAAGCTCGACGGAAACCCCGCGCTCGCCGAGTTCGCGGAGACGCTCGAGGATGTCGTCATCAAGTCGGTCGAAGCCGGCGCGATGACGAAGGACCTCGCGATGCTGGTCGGACCGGAGCAGAAGTGGCAGACCACCGAGGAGTTCCTCGACACGCTCGACAAGAACCTGGCCGCTCGGCTGGGCTAGTTGGAAGCTGGGCTAGTCAGGGGCTGGGCTAGTCAGGGACTGGGATGGTCGCTGGCCGGGTTCGTCACGGCCGACCGACCTGCGCGGCTGACGCCACGCGCTAGTGCCCGTTTCGGCTGATAGTTACCGCTGTAGCGGGCACTATCGGCCGGAGCGGGCACTTTTGCGTTCCTCCTAGAGGTCGCGAGCGCCCTGGTCGGACGTCACCGCGGCACGATCGTCTGCCGTGCGGGCTTCCGCCTTGTCGCCAGCGGTAATGGCGACCTTGCGTGGCTTCGTCCTCTCGCTCATCGGGATCATCAGGCTGAGCACACCATTGTCATAGTGGGCGCTGATGTGTTCCGT
>JAODMG010000131.1 GCA_025464895.1 Microbacteriaceae bacterium
GTTCCGTGTCGATTCCGTCTCCGACGTTGAGCTGGCGAAGGAAGCTGCCGCTCGAGCGCTCGTGGGCGAGCCACTTCACGCCCTCGTCGCCGCGCGATGTGCGTTCCGCGCGAATGGTGAGCAACTGCCCGTCCACGTCCACGTCGACGGAACCGGGGTCGATACCGGGGAGATCCGCGTTGAGGATGTAGTGATCGCCGTCGCGATAGAGGTCGATCGGCATCAACCGCGGGCCTTGGCGCGAGTCCATCAGTGTGGCTGCGACACGGTCCAATTCGCGGAATGGATCAAATAACATGGCCATTTTCCAACTCCTTTCCCACCGGACCGCCGGTCAGAACGGCCCTGTGGCCTTTCGACATAAGTTGAGCCAACTCGGCTCAACTACCGAAGCGTAGCACCGCGTGCGTGGGCTCGCCAGAGGAGAATTGACTCGAAAAACCGGAGAAATCGAACTCGAAAAAGGCTTGCATTTATTTAGTTCGTAAGGTTTACTAACAAACATGCAAACGGCAGGCAGCACTGCTGCACCGGAGAGTCCCACGAGGCCACCAGGCTTCGCGACCGGCCGCGTCCTGCGCCCGAGCACCAAGGTATTGCCAGAGCACGCGCGGGGCCACAACCGGAGCCTGGTACTGCAGACCCTCTACCGTGCCGGCCAGCAGAGCCGCGCGGACCTCGCCCGCAGCACCGGCCTCACCAGGGTCACGATCTCGGACCTGGTCGCAGAACTGATGGCGGAAGGCCTCCTTGTCGAGACCGGACAGCGCGCGATCATCCGTCCTGGCAAGCCGGCGACCCTCCTCGACATCGACCGAGGCGCATTCCAGATCCTCGGCATCGACCTGAGCGAACACACGATCTTCCGTGGGGCCGTGCTCGACCTTGACGGTCGAATCCTCAGTCGGTCGGAGATTCCGCTGGCCGGAAGCACCGGCGCGGATGCCACGGCAAAGGTGATCGCGCTCGCCGAGACGCTTCGCGGCATGGCCACCGCGCCGATCCTCGGCATGGGGGTCGGTTCTCCCGGCGTCGTCGATCTCGGCGGGGTGGTGCTCGCCGCGCCCAACCTCGGCTGGAGCGGCGAAGAGCTGCAGGCGACGCTGTCGGCGAGACTGTCGATGCCGGTCGTCGTCGCGAATGACGCGAATGTCGCGGTGCTCGCGGAACACAGCTTCGGGGATGCCGACTCCGACCTGATGCTGGTCAAGGTCGGGCACGGCGTCGGGGCCGGCCTGCTGCTCGGCGGCACCCCGCTTTTCGGCAGCCGGTTCGCCGCGGGGGAGATCGGCCATGTCGTCGTCGGAACGGACGGCGGAACGCAATGCGCCTGCGGCAAGGTCGGGTGCCTGGAGACCTGGCTGGCCACCCCTCGACTGGAGGCAGCCATCGCGGCGGCCGCGACATCCGCCGATCCAGACACGATTCTGCGGGAGGCAGGACAGCGGCTCGGCATTGCGCTGTCTCCCGTGGTCGGAGCGCTCAACCTCGCCGAGGTCGTTTTGAGCGGCCCGGCCAACCTGCTTGATGGGCCTCTCCTTGAGGCAACTATCGAGACAATTCGCGACCGGACGATGGCCGAGTTCCACGGCAACCTCGTCCTGCGGATGACCACCCTCGGTGAGGACATAGTTCTGCGCGGCTCTGCCGTAATGGTCCTCTCGGGGCAACTAGGGGTCTCCTGAATGACAACCCCACTGCACCAGGCGAAGTGACACCTTGCACCTCGTCCAGCCCATGAAAGGAACACACGATGAAGAGAAAGCTCGCAAGCGTCACAGCAATCGCACTTGCTTCCGCTCTCGCGCTCGCAGGATGCAGCACAGGCACCACCGCGGGTAGCGGTACCGGCGCCAGCACCGACGGCAAGGGCAAGACCATCACGCTCTGGCTCGCCGGTGGTGACACCCCCGACACCCTTCGCACCTACCTGAAGACCGAGTTCAAGAAGGAGACCGGCGGAACGCTGAACATTCAGCAGCAGGACTGGGGCGACCTGGTTCCGAAGCTGACCACGGCTCTTCCTGATGCCAATAACACTCCGGATGTCACCGAGGTCGGCAACACGCAGTCACCGACGTTCACCAACGTCGGCGCCTTCCTCGACATCTCCGACATGTACACGGAACTCGGGGGCAGCAACCTGCTCCAGTCGTTCGTCGCAGCGGGAAAGGTCGCGGACAAGAACTACACGCTTCCGTACTACTTCGGCTCGCGCTACATGTTCATCCGTAAGGACATCTGGTCGAAGGCCGGGGTAGCCGAACCGAAGACCCTGGACGAGTTCAACAGCGCCGTCGCCACGATCGCGCAGAAGAACCCGGCCGGCATCGCCAACTTCTCCGGCTTCTACCTCGGTGGCCAGGACTGGCGCGACGGCATCTCCTGGATCTTCGCGAACGGCGGAGACATCGCGACGGTCAAGAACGGTAAATGGACGGCGACCCTCGATGGCGCTAAGTCGATCAAGGGCCTCGAGCAGTTGCAGGCGATCTACAAGACCGCATCCAAGGCCCCGAACGACGCCAAGGACAGCAACCAGTACATCTACCTGAACGACGATGACGCGATCGCCGGTGCTACGGCAGCGGATGCCGCGACTCCCGTCTCGCTCGCCGCGGCGACGATCATGGCTCCCGGTTGGGCGCACTGGTCGATCGGAACCAAGGGAGAAGCCGACGGAAAGGTCACCCGCACCTGGGATGACAACACCTTCGGCGTGTTCGTTCTGCCGGGCAACGACGGCAAGCCCGCTCCGGTGTTCGCCGGTGGCTCCAACATCGGGATTTCGGCGAAGAGCAAGAACCCCGGCCTCTCCAAGACCCTGCTGAAGATCATGTTCTCCAAGACCTACCAGGAGATGCTCGGCAAGAACGGTCTCGGCCCGGCCAACTCGAAGTACGTCGACTCGCTCGGCAGCGACGAGTTCGCGAAGGCGCTGATCGCGTCTGCGTCGAACTCGAAGCTCACCCCCGCGGCGCCTGGTTGGGCAGCGGTCGAGGCGTCGAATGTGCTCGAGGAGTTCTTCAGCAAGATCAAGGATGCGCCGGATCTGTCCGCGCTCGCCAAGGAGTACGACGCGAAGATCACCCCGATGTTGAACGCGAAGTAACCAGGGCACAACACAGAGCACTACCTAGCACTGCACGGGCGGCCGGCCCAGGTCGGCCGCCCGTGCACACTATTGCGCCACTATTGACAAAAACAGCTACAAGGCACGGCCGACAGGAACGAAGGAGGGGAACATGACGGTACAAGAAGCGGCAGAGGGTCTTCACTCTGCATCGCCGTCCCCCGTATCGGCCAGCCCGACCGCGGGCCCGGCGACCGCCAGGGTGCCCCGGCGACGCAGGGTGGTGCTCACGCCGTACTTCCTGCTCATCCCGGCCGTGGCGGTCCTGGCTCTCGCGATGGGGTATCCGCTCGTCTGGCAGATCATCACGTCGATGCAGCAGTTCGGGCTCGCCCAGCAGTTCGGACAGCCCGCCCCGTTCGTCTGGTTCGACAACTACGCCAGGCTCGCGGCCGACCCGTACCTGTGGACGGTCATCCTGCGTTCCATCCTCTTCTGCTTCGTCACGGCGGCGATGACCATGGCGGTCGGCACTCTCGTCGCGCTGCTGCTGAACGTGGTCGGCCCCGTCGTCAAGGTCGTGATCCAGATCGCGATGCTGCTGGCATGGGCGATGCCGGTCGTCGCGGCCATGACCATCTGGAACTGGCTGTTCGACTGGCGCCGCGGCGTCGTCAACTGGCTGTTGACCTCGATGGGCTTCGATTTCCAGGATCACAACTGGCTGCAGAATCCACTCTCCTTCTTCTTCGTCGCGATGATCATCGTGGTCTGGATGAGCGTCCCGTTCGTCGCCTTCTCCGTGTACGCCGGCCTGACCCAGGTGTCCGGCGAGGTGCTCGAGGCCGCGCAGATGGATGGCGCATCGGCCAGGCAGCGGTTCTGGAATATCGTCGTGCCGATCATCCGTCCTGTGCTCGGGATCGTCCTGCTGCTGCAGGTGATCTGGGACCTGCGGGTCTTCACCCAGATCAAGCTGCTGCAGGATGCCGGCTCGATCGCCAGCGATACGAACCTTCTCGGCACCTACATCTTCCAGCTCGGCACCGGGTCGAGCAATTTCGGAATGGCATCGGCCGTGTCGATCTTCGTGCTCGTCCTCACCGTCGGAATCAGCGCGTTCTACGTGCGCACCATGCTCAAGGAGGAAGAATCGTGAGCTCGCAGATCGCGCGTGTCGGCGGCACCCCGCTGCCGCGACGTTCATCGGGGGCCCGCCGGGCAACGGCGAGCCGGACCGCCGGCCGACCCAGGGCCAGCCGGTACCTGTACGGTGCAATAGGCATCGTCGTCGCGCTCATCTGGATCTTCCCGGTCTACTGGATGATCAACTCGGCGATGCTGCCGAACGTCGTGCTGCAGTCGAAGACCCCGACCTTTCTGCCGTTCGGCGGTTCGCTCGACAATTTCGTGGCCGTCGTCAGCGGCGGCACCTTCCTGCCGGCGCTTGGCATGAGCGTCGTCATCGCGCTCATCGTGGTCGCCTGCTGCCTGTTCTTCGCCTTCCTCGCCGCCCTCGCGATCAGCCGCTTCCATTTCCGCGGGCGCAAGGGGTTCGTGCTCGCCGTGCTGTTTATCCAGATGCTGCCAGCCGAGGGGCTGTTCATCGCCCAGTACAAGCTGATGGCGAGCGTCAATCTGCTGAACACCGTTCTCGGCGTCAGCATCATCTACATCGCCGCCGTCGTGCCTTTCACCATCTGGATGCTGCGCGGATTCGTTGCGGGGATCCCGGCCGATCTCGAGGAGGCGGCGATGGTCGACGGTCTCAGCCGCACCCAGGCCTTCCTGCGCATCACCTTCCCGCTGCTGGCACCCGGGCTCGTCGCATCCGGTGTCTACGCTTTCCTGCAGGCCTGGAACGAGTTCACCGTCGCCCTCGTGGTGCTGCAGGACAACTCGAGCCAGACCCTTCCGCTCTGGTTGCGCGGCTTCATCCAGGCCAGTGTCAGCAAGGCGATCGATTGGGGCCAGGTGATGGCGGCATCGACCCTGGTCGCGATCCCGGTGATCGTCTTCTTCCTCTTCGTGCAGGGACGGATGACCAGCGGGCTGGTCAGCGGGGCGGTCAAGGGATGAGCCAGCAGTCCACGGCCGACGGATTGCGAGGGCCGGGCGGGCTCAGGGAGCTGGCCGCTGGTGTTCTTCTGCCCGGTTTCGTCGGCACAACTCTGCCGCAGTGGCTCGCCGAACGGCTCAGGAATGGGCTGGCCGGAGTCTGCCTGTTCGGCGTGAACATCGTCTCCCGCAGCCAGCTTCGGGCGCTCACCGACGAGATCCGCGAGGCGAATCCGAACGCGCTCATCGCGATCGACGAGGAGGGCGGCGATGTGACCCGGCTCTACCAGTCGAACTCATCGCCGTACCCCGGGAACGCCCTGCTCGGCCGGATCGACGATGTCACGCAGACCGAGTTCATTGCCGGCATCGTCGGCTGGGAGCTGAGGCTGGCCGGCTGCAACATCGATTTCGCCCCGGATGTCGACATCAATTCGAACTCGGACAACCCGGTCATCGGCGTGCGCAGTTTCGGCGCTGATCCAGCCGTCGTCGCCAGACACGCTGCGGCCTGGGTTCGCGGACTAGAGTCGACCGGCACCGCCGCCAGCGCGAAGCATTTCCCCGGCCACGGAGACACCGCGCAGGATTCCCACCTCGCGCTTCCCGTCGTCGACCTGCCGCTCGCCGAACTGAGGCGCCGCGAACTGCTGCCGTTCGTCGCGGCCATAGCGGCCGGCGCCCGCACGATCATGACCTCGCACATCCTGCTGCCGCAGGTCGACCCTTTTGCCCCCGCGACCTTTTCGCGCATCATCTTGCAGGACTTGCTGCGCCGGGAGCTCGGATTCGACGGCGTCATCGTCACCGACGCGCTCGACATGATTGGCGCGAGCGGCTCGATCGGAATTCCGGAGGCGGCGGTTCGCGCCGTCGCGGCCGGCTGCGATCTGCTCTGCATCGGGACCGAGAACACCGACGAGCAGCTCGGCCAGATCGAGGCTGCACTGGTCTCGGCCGTCGAGGAAGGCCGCATCGAGCGTGAGGTCCTGCGCGTCGCCAGCGCACGCACCCTCGCGCTGGGGCGGGAACTCCGAGCCGACGCCGAGCGCATTCCCATCCCGGAATACGTCACGGCCGACGACGAACCGGTGTTCGACGATGCCGCAACCCGTGCCGCGTTCGACTCCCGGCCCGGCCTGGTCGTGGAGAAGGAACGCAGGTTCGTCGCGATCGAGACCGTCGCAAACATCGCCGTCGGGCAATCGCCGTGGGGGCCGGCCGCGGCGGGGGCGGACGTGCTCGAGGTTCGGGAGGGGCAGCAAGTGGAGCTGCCGGCCGGGGCGCAGATCGTGATCGTCGGCAAGGACAACCATCGGCGCGCGTGGACACGCGACCTCATCGACTCGGTGCGGCAGAGTCATCCGTCGACCCTGGTCGTCGATATGGGCTGGCCGAGCGACGACCGCGCATACGCTGATGTCGCAACGTTTGGCGCGTCGCGCCATGTCGGGCGGGCTTTGCTCGCCTGGTTAGAAGGAGAACAGCAATGAGGGTCGGAGTCGACATCGGTGGCACCAAGACGGATGCGGTGGCGATCAACGGCAGCGGTTCCGTGGTGCTGAGGCTTCGGCTTCCCACGGGGTTCGGATCGGATGCGGTGCTCGCCACCGCGATCGATGCCGTCACCCGGCTGGCGGTCCTGGCCGACCTTGACCCGACCGATTTCACCTCGATCGGAGTCGGCATACCTGGCGCGGTGGACAGCGAGACGGGCCGGGTCGCCCACGCTGTCAACCTCGGACTTGAGAATCTGAATCTCGGCGAAGATCTCAGCAGCAGCCTTGGCGTCGCGGTGCGAGTCGAGAACGACGTGAACGCTGCCGCCCTCGGCGCCTATCACCTGCTCGGGGCGGCGATCGGAACGCCGGGTGCCCACTCGATGGCCTACCTGAATCTCGGCACGGGACTCGCCGCCGGCCTCGTGCTCGGCGGAGAGCTGTGGCGAGGGTCGCGAGGGACGGCCGGTGAGATCGGGCACATCCCGGTGGATCCGACCGGACCGGTCTGTCCGTGCGGCCAGCGCGGCTGCCTCGAGATGATGGCGTCCGGATCCGCGGTGGCACGACAGTGGCCGACCAGTCATCCTCGCCCGGTGCAGGCGCTGTTCGAAGCCGCGGATGCCGGTGAAGAGTCGGCCATCGACGTGCGGGATCGCCTGATCGAGAACGTTGCGTCAGCGGTAAGGGTGCTCGTGCTGACGGTGGATGTCGACCTGGTGGTGATCGGCGGCGGAATCAGTTCCCTCGGTGCGCCGCTGCTCGACGGTGTGCGGGCGGTACTGACCGGATGGGCGGCGACGTCGCCGTTCCTCGCGTCGCTGGAATTGGCAGACCGGGTCGAACTGGTGCCGGCCGGATTCCCCGCGGCGGCGGTCGGTGCGGCACTCATCGGCCAGAGTGTCGGAGCGCTGCCGGCCCAGGCCTGATTTGCCGGGTTTCGCCGTCGCCGATCGCCCCATCCGCTTATCGCACGACCGAGTGTCATCCGCCGTTTTTGGTAAGGTTTGCTAACAAACATGAGCGCGTCAACCACCACCCCAGACGCCGACGCCGGCGATGCGCCCTCCGGCGCGCGGCGCGGCGGGACAGGCGGCACC
>JAODMG010000171.1 GCA_025464895.1 Microbacteriaceae bacterium
GAGTGGGATGCCAGTCGGGCAGCACCTGCTGGTCGGCGAGCTCTATATCCGCGATGCCGTCGAGCACACGTGCCCGACCCTTGACCGTCACGCTCCATGCGGAGTCGGCGGTCTGAGCGTCCGCCTCGAAGACGACGGATCCGTTGACGACGAGCTCACGGAGCTTCGTGCCCTCGGCCGTTCGAAAAAGGATGGATGTGCCGTCGGCCGCGTAGTCCACCGGAAAGATCTCGGGCTGATTGTCGAGGCTGACGCCGAGGCGGCCAAACGACAAGCCGCCAAGGAGAAGCCAGCACTGCTCGTCGGAGAGTTCGGTGACGGGTCCCTGGGGAGACCATTCGTCGACGCTGTTCAGCTGGGTTGCCATGGGATCTCTTTCGCCTAGAAATCCGAGTCAACCGTTAGCCGCGAACCGCACTAAGAGTCGAAAGACCCGACTGGCGCGACCGGTCTACAATCCAGATGAGACCACACTGCGGTGGTGACGCTGAGAGGCTGGTGACTGTCCCGTGAAATGGCTGATAGCGCGCAGGGTTCTGAACATCGTTGCGATTAGCGGCGCGGTCACAGGAGTAGCCCTTCTGGCGTGGGTGAACCTGTTCGGGGGACGAGTAGTCGCAGCGCAGGTCATTACCAACGTCACTTGGGGCTTCTGGGGGGCCATCGCAACGGGTTATGCGGTTCGCCTGGTACTGAACATGGCCAATAAGAGGCGTGCAATTACCAGGGATCCTCTGGCCAGCGCAGGCGAAACATTCCAGGACATCTATCTGGGTCGCGTGAGCACCCCAGCACCACAGCGCGAACCTGATGAGTACTCCGCATATGGTTCTGCACCGCCACGGATTGGCGAAGACGTTGACTATCCCGCAGAAGACCGGAACGCCTCACAATAGTCTTCGATTTTGTTGTAGGCCTTTCATCAAGATGAAAAGGCCTGATCAGACCCCCGTGAATTCGAGGCCGCCAAAAACCATTCCAGGCTAAGCATCGAATATTTCCACGCCCTGGCTCCCCCGCATGCTATCGAGCGACCGCCGCCCGCACGGGGAGGGTGAGCAGCGTGAGCCACAACCGCGGCTCATTGCCGCCTATCGGCGAGAGCCCGTGGTACTTAGCGGCCGGAGTACATGGTCCCAGAACACCTGAGGGACTAGCGCTTAATGCCGTTGCCGTTGCCATTGCAGCGCTTGCTTGAAATTGGAGAATTCTCGCAAGGCTATGTTGGTTGATGAGTGACGTGGTTGGCATTTCCCGATTGTGCCAGCACCGTTTCCGCACCGACCACGCGCATAGCGGAATGAACGACTAATCAATTCCGCGAGGTTGCGGCGCACTCGCATTCAGTGACACCCTCGTCGTCGTGTAATCGGTTCGGGTGCGGCTAATACTTAAATCACCGACAAGACGCGCGATCAGGTCGTCGTATGCCCGCCGATAAGCTCCCAAGTTAGACGCCGAAATTGGTTCGCCCGCCTCGATTGCGAAGAGTGCATCCCATCCGGCACTCCAAGGTTCGTCCTCGCGGCTCCACGCCTGACGACGCCGGAACGAGCTAGTCAGAATCTTGGCATCCTCACCCCACCCCCCAAACGTCTTGAAACTCAAGCTCATGAGTGCTTCATAGGCAACAGGCACCTCCGCGGAGAACAACGGCGCTGCGCAATAGAACTCGACGTCAAGCCTTCGCTTTAGTTGAATGATTTCAAGAGGCGAGATGTCTCGCCAAGCGCCAATGAAGGTGATGTAACACATCAACCGATTCAGGTCGGGAATTAGCTTTTGGTAGTAATCGATACGCACTTTCAAGAGTTCGTCGTTTCGTGACTGCCGTCTCGCGATGACCAAGCCGGCGCCAACGACAATCAACGGTGTGATCGCGGCCCCTATTGCCGTGATGACGTCGGTCCACAAGGGCTCATTCACTCGATCATCTTGTTGGCGATCATGACTTGAGACCGTGCGACACGCTAGGAAGCAGCACGCTGTGCGACAGCGAATACATCTCGCGCTACGAAACCGCGCGCAGAGCCAGGCACTGGGCACACGCGGTCTATCGATCGGCCGCTCAGGATTCGGCGAATCTCAATTACTACGGGTTGAATTCGACTCAGGGTGACGTGACCGCCCGGCACCTGTCCTCGCCTAAAGCCGGACGTGCTGCCTGGTGGTCGTGTCTGGATCCTTGCGGTGTTCTGCGTCACCTTGCGCGGGCACGCGCGTTCAGCGTTCGGGTCACGATTGTCCGCACGCCACTGGCGTTCATGCGCCACCGCGCCGCTGCCTCGCTGATGGCGTAGCGAACGGCGACGTCGCTGTCGGCAACTCGATTCCACGCCAGCCTCAGTGCTCCGTCGAACGGTAGCACTAGCTCGCCGGCGAGTTCGTTCGCTTCGGCCTCTTGATTTCCGTCGGCGTCGCGACAGCCCTTCTCGTCGACGAGCGAGGTCCCGAATCTGTGCTCCAGCACTACATGAGACATTTCGTGGCTGAGGGTTAGACGGGCCCGAGTGCTCGAGTGGTGATCGTTCTCGAGGATTACCGTGCCCGTGCCAACGGGGATCAGCGCCCCGGAGAACTGGGCGGAGTCTCGGGTTTCTGAAAGGTCTCGTTCCGCATCGCTCACTGCGACGATGGTAATTCCATAGAGGCTCGCAAGCGCGCGTGGATCAAACGCCTGGAACGCGTCAATTCCTACTTCAGCGCGCACTTCAAGCGCGAGGGCTCGCGCTTCGGTCTTGAATCCGCGACGCACGAGAGATCAGTCGCTTGCTTGAGCCCGACGAATCGTCGCGGCGATCAGGTCTTCAAGGTAGGCGATATCTGGCGCTGAAAGATCCTTGCGTGCTCGGAGCAAGGGCACAAGCTGACCCATGAGTTCAGGTTGGCTGGCTGCTGACCGTGACTGGACATTCTCGTCGATAAAGAACTGGCTGGCGTCCACCCCTAACCAGTTGACGATCGTCGCGAAGGCATCTGCGTCTGGTTTGAGCCCGTTGGCAAGGCGAGAGAAGAGGGACGGACTTAGCTCGATCAGTTTGGCTAGGCTACGCCACGTGAGCCCCTTCGAATCTTTGGCCGCTTCTAACGCGGCGTACAAAACGGGGACATTGATCTGGGTCTTCATGATTCCTTCACTACTCCAGTGTCACACAAACCGATCCTTGTTTTGCATTTGAAACGCGTGATAGAGTCACAACGTTGTTTCATATTCGAAACAGTACCCAAGATTGGAGATCCAGATGGCTGCAACCAAGCGGGGCAGAAGTGCGATCACCGGCAAGTTCGTCAAGCAGTCGACGGTGGCTCGTCGCCCGAGGACGACGACGAATGAGACGGTTAAGAGCAGCAAGAAAAAGTAGAACGGTCCACGAGTCGACGGCACAGCCTGAATCTGCCGTCGCCCCGCGGACTGAGTCACTGGAACTCCGAAAACCTAGTAAGGAACACCCCAATATGTCCACATTCACAGTTACAAAGGTCCGCAAGGAAACGGCGTCGTCTGGCACTCATCGCCATATCGAAGGTGTCATCACGAGTGCGGGAGTGCACTACACGCGACAAGAAGTCGTCACCAGCATCGAGGCCGGGAACACTTGGCAGACGAGCGCAGGAGGCTATTCCGCGACGATCAAGACGGTGAGTTACTGCCCGAACGGCACATGCCTCGCCAAGCCGTACATCGAGACGGTCCCCGACAACACAAAAGCTGACAACCTCGAAAACCTGACCGAAGGCTGACCCCCTCCCATGACTGCGAAAACACGCTGATGACAGCTGGCACCGAGGCGGCTGTCATCAGCGTGCAGGAGTATTTGACGCACGCAACATGGCTTAGCCAGTTTTCGATGAACAACGGCCAAACAATAATCACGGGGATCTTGATCACCGTAGGCGGTGTGGCCACGGTCGGGATACTGCGCAAAGCCTGGTGGCTGGTCGCCTTGGTCGTTGCCGCATTATTTCAGTTCCTGTACTGGGCCCTCATCGGTTGGTGGGCATCGAAGATTCGACGATGGATTACTGGATCGCCTTGGTGAGTTTCCAACCTAGTTCCGATGACCTGCGATGCGGAGTTGGTTGATGCCTAAGGTCACTTGCAGATCGGACGGGGAAGCGATCCCGCAAGACCGGTGAGTTGACAGGCTGCACGTATGCCAAACCATTCACACTTCCAGGCGATGGGCAGACCGACCCGACAAACACGCTGCTGCAATACCTCGTGGTGAATGCCGATCTCCGGGGCAAAAGCTTCGGGAGATCCCTATTGGAAGACATCGACGAGCGCATTCAGCGCTTCCATCCCGATCCGGAGCTGCATCTACGGCAGGCGACTTTTTGCCATTCAATGAATATTCCGACCGAATAACTGAAATGGCCTGTTGTAGCGGGGGCGGGACTTGAACCCGCGACACCACGATTATGAGCCGTGTGCTCTAACCACCTGAGCTACCCCGCCGCGTGCCATCCGAACGCCTGAACGGCAGCCGATCGGAGAGCAGAGCCCCCTGTGGGAATCGGACCCACTACCTCTTCCTTACCAAGGAAGTGCTCTACCAATGAGCTAAGGGGGCGGAAGCCTTACGCCGCCGGCACCCCGGAGCCGTTTTGGCACCGTTAGAGAATAGCATCTGCGGGTACCGGATTTTACAGCCGACGCCGAGCCTGCGGACAGCTGCGGCGGCCACGATGACGCGGACAGAGCCCGGTCGCCCTGCAACCGCTTACATTCGCCCAAGATTCATGCAATAGGGTTTTCTGGTGACTGTCCGGACCCCAGCAGGGAGCACCACTTGACCACGACATCCCCACTCCCCGCCGCGACCGCAGCTACGACAGCAGGCAAGGAGTGGTGGCGATCTGCGGTGATCTACCAGGTCTATCCTCGGTCGTTCGCGGATGCGACCGGTGACGGGATGGGCGACCTTCGCGGCATCATCGCACGGCTGCCGAGCCTCGCCCACCTCGGCGTCGACGCGGTGTGGCTCTCCCCGTTCTACACTTCGCCGCAAAAAGACGCGGGCTATGACGTCGCGGACTACTGCGATGTCGACCCTCGCTTCGGCACCATCGCCGACTTCGACGCCCTGGTCGCGGAGGCGCACGAACTCGGACTGAAGGTCATCATCGACCTCGTTCCGAACCATTCATCCGACCAGCACGTGTGGTTCCAGCAGGCTCTCGCCTCGCCGGAGGGAAGCCCGGAGCGCGCGCGCTACCTGTTCAGGGACGGCATCGGCGAGAACGGCGACACCCCGCCCAACAACTGGGAGTCGGTCTTCGGCGGCCCGGCCTGGACCAGGATTACCCGAGCCGACGGTACTCCCGGCCAGTGGTACCTGCATCTCTTCGACACCTCGCAGCCCGACTTCGACTGGCAGAACCCGTGGGTTCGGGAACAGTTCCTCGACATTCTGCGCTTCTGGCTGGACCGCGGCGCCGACGGCTTCAGGGTGGATGTCGCCCACGGCCTGATCAAGGAGGCCGGCCTTCCCGACTACACGCCTCCGGCCGACTCCGGCAGCATGGGCGGATCGACGAGACCGCTCGGCGCAGCCGAATCGCACGACGGATCCGGGGTGCACGACCACGAGTACTCGCTCGCCGAGGTATTCCCCGAGCCGCCGCCCACCCCGCCGTACTGGGCGCAGGATGGCGTGCACGAGATCTACCGGGACTGGCGCGCGCTGATCGACAGCTACGACGGCGACCGCGTCCTGGTCGCCGAGGCCTGGGTCGAACCACTCGATCGGCTCGCGCACTGGGTGCGTCCCGACGAAATGAACCAGGCCTTCAACTTCGCCTACCTGAGCACCCGGTGGAAGGCCGACGACATCCGCGAGGTCATCGACGAGTCCCTCGCCGCGTTCATCGGGGTCGGCGCGCCGAGCACCTGGGTGCTGTCGAACCACGACGTCGTGCGCCACGCGAGCAGGCTCGCCCTCACCATCGAGAACCCGCAGGGCTATGGCATGGGCCCGAAGTCGCCCGGTCGCCCGGATCCGGTCCTCGGTCTGCGGCGTGCCCGCGCGGCGACGGCGCTCATGCTCGCACTCCCCGGCAGCGCGTACATCTATCAGGGCGAAGAGCTCGGGCTGCCGGAAGACATCGACCTGCCGGACTCGGCCAGGCAGGATCCGACCTGGTTCCGCACCAACCACGAACGTTACGGGCGAGACGGATGTCGCGTGCCGATCCCCTGGGAGGCTGACGCGCCGTCCTACGGCTTCGGCCCGACCGCGAACAGCTGGCTCCCGCAACCGAAGGACTGGGCGCCCTTCGCCAGGGATAGCCAACTCGGAGTCGCCGGTTCGACCATCGAGCTCTACCGCAGCGCACTCGGCCTGCGGGGCGGGCATGAGCTCGGGCACGGAACCCTCGAGTGGCTGCCTGGCTATCCGGCCGATGTCATCGCCTTCTCCAATGGAAGCGTCACCGTGATCGCCAACCTCACCGATTCTGAGCTGCGGCTTCCCGATGGCGAACTTCTGTTGTCATCGGAAGCGATCGATGGCAGGACCCTGCCGAGCGACACGACGGTCTGGCTGCGCTCGCGAGCGTAAGAGTCCGAACGGGCCAGGTCGAGTCCGGAGCGGCTAGTTCGCGTTGGCCTTGAGCCACGCGAACGGGTCGACCGGCACGCCGTTCAGGTGGATCTCAAAGTGCAGGTGAGCTCCGGTCGATTCGCCTGTGCTCCCCACTTCGCCGATCGGCTGGGCCACCGTGACGAGCTGTCCGACCGTCACCTTGAACGATCCGTCGAGCATGTGAGCGTAGACGCTCTGCACCTTCTGGCCGTTGATCACGTGATCGATGATGATGTGGTTGCCGAGACCGGCGTGCGACGCGATGACCTGGCTGACGACGCCATCCGCGATCGAATCGATGACGACTCCGGAGCCCGGGGTGAAGTCGATGCCCTGGTGCATCGACGAGCATCCGCCACACGGCGCGGTGCGCGGTCCGAAGCCGCTCGAGATCGGCACCGGGACCGGGAAGGGCCACTGGATAGTGCCGTTGACATTGTTGGTGTAGCTGAAGTTGCGGTTGCCGTACTTCAACCTCAGCTGCGAAGCGAGGGAGGTGACGGTGTACGAGTCGCGGGTCGCGGCCTTCTCAACGGCGTCCGAGGCGACCTTGATCGACTGCGATTCGGTCGCCTGCACTGTGGTGTAGTCGGTCTCCACCGCATTGAAGAACGCGTTCGCCGGGAGTGAGGTCGAGATCATCAGAGCACCGACTCCGAGCATCGCGCCTATCGTGACGAGCTTCGAAAGCACCGCCCGCTTCACGCTCTTGCGGCCGGTGATCGCCCGGCCGGGGCCTTGCGGCGCCCCTTGGGGGGTGCCACCTTTCGGACTCCGTGCTTTCGGGCTGCGACCTTTCGGACTCCGCGCTTTCGAGTTCCGCGGCGACTTCGCGGACTTCACGACTCTCGGCGTCCTGGCCTTCGCCGAAGCGCGGTCCTTAGTCTCGTTCTCCCGAAGCGCGCGGCGTGAAATGGCCATCGGTGCCTGCTCGCGCGGCTCGTGAGTGGGTACCTCGATCGGGTCCGGTGCGTGTGCACCATCCGATTCGAGATCCCAGTCGAAACTATTCACCGTCTATCGAACCTCGCCCGTATGGAGGCGCCCGGAAACGCGCAGCACGGCACAGGTACGGACGTTGCGCATGTGATTACTCCTAGGACGGATGGGCATTTCTGCGGCAATCTCGCCTGTGGAGCAGCGACCATCTTTGTAACGAATTCATAAAGGATAGGGCAATAGCTGAGCGATGCCAAGCTAATCGCAGATAGGACTCCGAAGCCTCAGAGCCCGAAGCCGATGAGCAGGCGCTCCAGCTCCAGCGCTAGCGCCGGTTCTGCCGCAAGCGTGAATTCGGCCGTAACCGCGGCACCGCGCAGACCGCTCACCCTGGCACCGGCTTCAGTGGCGATGAGCGCTCCGGCGGCATGGTCCCATGGATTCAGCCCGCGCTCGTAGTACGCATTCAACCGACCGGCTGCCACGGCGCACAGGTCGAGCGACGCCGTCCCCATCCGACGGATGTCACGAACTCGACCGATGAGTCGTGCGACGATCGCCGCCTGCTCCAAGCGATTCGCCGCCGTGTAGGAGAACCCGGTGCCGATGAGCGCCTGCGACAGGTCGACCGGAGGGGCGACCCTGATCTGCTTGTCGCCGAGAAACGCGCCGCTGCCGGATGCAGCCGTGAACAGTTCACCGATGGCCGGGTTCACCACCGCGCCGGCCAGGGCGCGCCAGCTCGCCGGATCCGGCTCGCCCTCGACCACCGCGATGCTGACCGCATAGTGGGGCAGGCCGTAGAGATAGTTGACCGTGCCGTCGATCGGGTCGACGATCCAGGTCAGGCCGCTGCTGCCGACGTCCGCCCCACTCTCCTCGCCGAGGAACCCGTCGTTCGGCCTTGCGTCGGCGAGCATCGACCGGATCAGCGCCTCGGTTTCCCGGTCGGCGTGGGTCACGATGTCTTCGAGCGACGACTTGCTGGCCGCGACTTCGACACCCTCCGCCCGGCGCGTCTTCGCCAGCGCACCGGCGGTGAGAGCGATCTTGCGGGCGAGCTCGAGAAGCTCGTCGTTGCTCGTGTTTTCGGCGCCGCCCACGGTATCTCCTCACGTCGTCAGTCACAACACAAAAGGCCCGGTATGAGCAACCGGGCCCTGGTGTGTCTGGTGGCAAGTGCCGGATTCGAACCGACGAAGTCTAAGACGGCTGATTTACAGTCAGATCCCTTTGGCCACTTGGGTAACTTGCCAGACGCTGCCGACCACATGTAATCATCTGGCCGAACGCGCTGAACCAGAATACAGGGTGCCGGGCGTTCCGAAAATCGGGCGACCGTTATGCGGCGCACTAAGATTCAGCCGGAGGCGAAATGCCGAGCATTCAAGACGTCGCAGACCTCGCGGGCCTGTCGACCGCGACCGTTTCCCGTGCGCTCAGCGGCAACGGCCTGGTCTCCGTGGCCGCGCGTGAGCGCGTCGCCTCCGCCGCGACAGAACTCGGATACGTGGTCAGCTCGAACGCGTCGAGCCTTGCCACCGGACGCACCAAGAACGTCGGCGTCGTTGTGCCGTTTCTCAGCCGCTGGTTCTTCAGCACCGTGCTCGAAGGAGCGGAGAGCGCACTGCTCTCGAACGGCTACGACCTGACCCTTTACAACCTGAGCGGCGGGGGCGAAGAACGTCGGAGCGTGTTCGAGCACTTCCTGCTCCGCAAGCGAGTGGATGCGGTGATCGCCATCTCCCTGGAGCTCACCCCGGTGGAACTTACCAGGCTCCTCAAACTCGACAAACCGATCGTCGGCGTCGGCGGGCCGCTCACCGGCGTGCGCACCCTCAGCATCGATGACGTCGCCGTCGCGAGGCTCGCCACGGAACACCTGCTCGCACTCGGGCACCGCACTATCGCCCACATCGGGGGAAACCAGGATTCCGAGCGCGACTTCCACCTGCCGACCAACCGCCGGGTCGGCTTCGAAGCGGCGCTCGAGGCCGTCGGAATCTTCCCGGATCCGGCCATGTTCCAGCCGGCCGACTTCACCATCCAGGGCGGCTACACCGCGGCGAAGCAGATCCTGGGCAGCCCGCGGATGCGGCCGACAGCGGTATTCGCGGCATCCGATGAGATGGGGATAGGCACCATGCTCGCGGCGAGGGACCTGGGGCTCCGGGTGCCGGAGGACGTATCCGTGATCGGCGTGGACGACCACCAGCTGAGCGAATTCTTCGGCCTCAGTACCGTTGCCCAGTTTCCCGCCCTCCAGGGGCAGAAAGCCGTGGAGATCCTGATGGAGCAGCTTCACCCGAGCCGCCGCACCCACGGAACGCTGAACACCTCGCTCCCCTACGAGCTGATCGTCCGCTCGAGCACGACGAAGCCGCCGGCCGGGCGCTAGAGCCGGCCGGTAGCCGGCGCTACGCTTTCGCGGCCACGTCGGCGTACTTGTTCGCCGTGTCGATGACTTCCTGCAGGTAAGCGTTCGAGCTGTTGTAGGCCAGGATCGCCGTGCGCCAGCCCGACATCGTGTCCAGGTCCTTTCCCGCCCGGCACAGGTAGTGGCCGGCGGCCAAACTCGAATCGAAGATGTTCTGCACGTCCTCGACCCCATCGCCGTTGGCATCGGTGTGCCAGTTGCGCCACGAGCCGGGGAGGAACTGCATGGGGCCGACCGCGCGGTCACCGGTCTTGTCGCCGTCGATCGCTCCGCCATCCGAATCCGGAATGAGCGCGTAACCGTTGCCGTTGAGGGCAACGCCGTATAGCGGCGGGGTCACCTCACCGGTCGCCGTGAGCGTCCTGCCGTGCAACTCGCCATTGTGCGACTCGACCCAGCCGACGGCCGCGATCGTGTTCCAGGACAGGCCGCAGCTCGGATTCGCCTTCGAGATCGACAGCGCCACGCCCGAGTACGCCTGCAGTGCCGTCACCGGGATGCCGGTCGCCGCTGCGACCCTGGCGACCCAGTCCGGGGCGGCCAGATCGGCGACGCTCGGCCCCGAGGCCGCGGGGTTGGGCGGAGGCAGAGGGGCCAGAACGGCGGAGGTGGCGGGAGGCGTGGCATTCGACCCGGTGGAGAATGGCGAAGAACCCGGCGTCAAGAACAATGTGATCGCCACAACCAGCACGCCGAGGACTGCGCTCGCGGCGACAACAATGATGAGAACTAGCCAAAGCCTTCGCATGATGCTTCCCATCATGCCGGGACATGACCGTTAAACTGCTGGCATGGCAGATTCCAGCTTTGACATCGTCAGCAAGGTCGACAAGATGGAGCTCGATAACGCTCTGCACCAGGCCCAGAAGGAAATCGTGCAGCGTTACGACTTCAAGAACGTCGGCGCGGAAATCAACTGGAGCGGCGAGAAGCTGCTCATCAAGGCCAACGCGGAGGAGCGGGCGAAGGCCGTCCTCGAAGTCTTCGAGCAGAAGCTCATCAAGCGCGGCATCTCACTGCGCAGCCTCGACGCCGGCGATCCGTACCCGTCCGGCAAGGAATATCGCATCGAGGCCTCGATCAAGCAGGGCATCGCGCAGGACGACGCCAAGAAGATCAACAAGCTCATCCGGGACGAAGCGCCGAAGAGCGTGAAGTCGCAGATCCAGGGAGACGAATTGCGGGTCAGCTCGAAGAGCCGCGACGACCTGCAGTCGACGATGGCCGTGCTGAAAGGCGCGGACCTCGACGTCGACCTCCAATTCATCAACTTCAGGTAGCACAGATGCCGCAGCGCGCGATCTAGTGGACGCCTCCTGGGTGAACGCGGCCATCGTGGTCGTCGCTGTGCTGGTCGATCTCACCATTCGGGTCATCGCGATCACGGTCATCCCGCAGAATCGCAAGCCGCAGACCGCAGCAGCCTGGCTGCTCGCGATCTTCTTGCTGCCGTACGTCGGCATCCTGGTGTTCCTGCTCATCGGCAACACCAAGCTGTCGAAACGCCGGCGGGAGAAGCAGCACGAGATCAGCGCGTACATCCTCGAGACGACCGAGGGAATCGAACGCGCCAGCCTGGAACGCCCGCTGCCGTCGTGGCTCCACTCCATCGTCGAACTCAACCGCACGCTCGGATCGATGCCCCTGGTCGGGGGCAATTCCGCCGACCTGTTCACCGACAGCGATGCGTCGTTGACGGCGATGACGGATGCCGTGGCCGGGGCGACCAGGTACGTGCACGCCGAGTTCTACATCCTCGCCTTCGACCGCACCAGCGCGCCGTTCTTCGCTTCGCTCGAGGCTGCCGTCGCCCGCGGGGTCACCGTACGGGTGCTGCTCGACCATCTCGCGTCCCGGCGGTCGCCGCACTATTTCCGTACGCTGCGGCGTCTGAAGAAGGCCGGCGTGAGTTGGCAGCTCATGCTGCCGGTGCAGCCATTTCGGGGAAGGTACCAGCGACCGGACCTGCGCAATCACCGCAAGATCCTGGTCGTGGACGGCACCGTCGCCTTCACCGGGTCGCAGAACATCATCGACCCGAGCTACAACAAGTTGGGCAACCTGCGCCGCGGGCTGCGCTGGAAAGACCTCATGGTGCGATTCGACGGCCCGGTGGTCACCGGCATCAACGCCCTGTTCGTGACCGACTGGTACAGCGAGACCAACGAGTTGTTGAGCCGGGAGACCGAGTTGGAACACCGGAGCACCGGAGCGAACCTGCTCGACGCCCAGGTCGTGCCGAGCGGGCCGGGGTTCGACCTGGAGAACAACCTCCGCCTGTTCAATGCCCTCCTGTACAACGCCCAGCGCCGGGTGATCATCACGAGCCCGTACTTCGTGCCGGACGATTCGATGCTGTACGCGATCACGAACGCCGCCCTCCGCGGGCTCGACGTGCAACTTTTCGTGTCGGAGGTCGGTGACCAACCGGTGGTCTATCACGCCCAGCGCAGTTACTACGAGGCGCTGTTGCGGGCCGGTGTGCGAATCTGGCTGTACCGGTCACCGATCGTGCTGCACGCGAAGCACTTCACCATCGACGACGATGTCGCGGTGATCGGCTCGAGCAACATGGACATGCGTTCGTTCAGCCTCAACTTCGAGATCTCCGTCATGATCCACAGCACGGCGTTCGTTGCGGAACTTCGAGACGTCGAGCAGTCCTATCGT
This sequence comes from Microbacteriaceae bacterium, assembly GCA_025464895.1. Lineage (GTDB taxonomy): Bacteria > Actinomycetota > Actinomycetes > Actinomycetales > Microbacteriaceae > Parafrigoribacterium_A. The sequence continues at coordinate 12,634 of JAODMG010000171.1, forward strand.
GACAACAGTCGCGAGCTTGTGCTCGAGCAGTGGCTCGAACGCTCACTGCGGTCGAAGGTGCTCGACAACGCCGCCAGGCTTACCGCCGCCGTGCAGTAGGCGCCCGGCTTTCGGTGCTGGACTTTCGGTGCTGGACGTTCGGTGCTGGACGTCATGTCGCCGGTTCAGGCGTCGGTACCCCTCGTTGCCGCCACCGTTCCGCGCGAGATCCGGACCATCTCATCGCGCGGCACCACTTTGATGCGGGTGCGACCGACCGCGTCGCCAAGAGCCAGCTCGTGCTGGTCGAGTGCGTGCCAGCCGTCGAGGTTCGTGTACTCGACCCCGCGGTCGTCCAACAGCTCGAGGACCGCGCCGGGCTCCGGATGCTTCGGTGTCCACCAGTTCGCCTGGTCGTTGATCACGTGCTTGATGGTCTCCATCGCGTCACTCTTCGTGTGCCCGATCAGCCCGACCGGTCCGCGTTTGATCCAGCCGGTCGCATAGACGCCGGGAACCTGCTGGTCGTCGTCGTCGAGAACCTGGCCCTCTCGGTTCGGGATGACGCCGCGATGCTCGTCGAAAGGGACACCCGGCAGCGCTGAGCCGAAGTATCCGACGGCACGGTAGACCGCCTGCACCGGAATCTCACGGATCTCGCCGGTGCCGGTGACCCCGCCCTGGTCGTTCGGGCGGGTGCGTTCGTAGCGGATCGCCTCCACGGCATCCGTCCCAACGATCTCGAGCGGCTTCGCGTAGAAGTGCAGGTGCAGCCGGCGGGACGCCGCGCCGGTTTCCCTCGTGCGCCATTTGTCCAGCACCTTGCTGAGCACCATGATCTGCTTGTTCGTCTCCATCGCGGCCTGCGACGCCGGGTCGATTCCGAAGTCCTCGTCGTAGACGATCATGTCGACGTCGTTCAGCTCGCCGAGCTCGCGGAGCTCGAGCGGGGTGAACTTCACCTGGGCCGGGCCCCTGCGCCCGAACACGTGAACATCGGTGACCGGGGAGGCCTTGAGGGTGTCGTACACGTTCTCCGGGATCTCGGTCGGCAGCAGGTCATCCGCGTGCTTGGACAGCATCCTGGCGACGTCCAGCGCGACGTTGCCGTTGCCGATGACCGCGACCTCTTTGTGCTTGAGCGGCCAGTCGCGCGGGACGTCCGGATGACCGTCGTACCAGCTCACGAATTCCGCGGCACCGAAGCTGTTCTCAAGGTCGATGCCTGGGATGTCGAGGCTCGCGTCCCGCACCGCGCCGGTGGAGAAGATGACGGCGTTGTAGTGCGCCTTCAGGTCGTCGAGGGTCACATCCCTGCCGAATTGCACGTTGCCGAACAGGCGGATCCTGCCGGTGTCCAGCACATCGCGGAGCGCCGTGATGATGCCCTTGATGCGTGGATGATCGGGCGCAACCCCGTACCGGACGAGCCCGTACGGCGCGGGCAGCTGCTCGAACAGGTCGATCGAGACGTCGAACTTCTTGTCGGCCTTCAACAGGATGTCGGCGGCGTAGATGCCTGCCGGGCCGGCCCCGACGATGGCGAGTCTGAGCGTGGTCACGGTGGGGTCCTCCTGGGTAGTGCGATTGGTCGTGGGGCACGTCGTGCGGCGGTATTCCCGCCACGAGTCAGTTGCTGCGATCCACGATCGTGTCCGCGAACCTGGTGAGCGCCTTCTTGACCGGGCCAGCTGGAAGGGGCGATAGTGCTGCGACGGCCTCGGCGGCCCAGCGATGAGCCTCATCCAGTGTCCGTCGGGTAACTGGATGTTCGCGCAACTCGGCAATCGCCGCTCCGAGTTCCACCTCGCCATCGCCCGCGGCCGTCACGTCGCGTTCGATGCGGGCCAGCAGTCCAGCGGCATCCGAATCAGTCTTCGCGAGTTGGCGAAGGTAGAGAAGGGGAAGGGTGGATACCCCGGAACGCAGGTCGGTCCCCGGCGTCTTGCCGGTGTCGTCGTCCCTCGGGGCGAGGTCGATCACGTCGTCGATGAGCTGGAAGGCGACGCCGATCTTCTCGCCGAAAACCATGACCGGCGTTGCGTACTCCTTCGGGGCGTTGGAAAACATCACCCCGACCTGCGCCGCAGCCGCGATGAGCGACCCGGTCTTGTCCGCGAGCACCTGGATGTAGTGCTCGATCGGATCTTCGCCGTCGCGCGGTCCGATCGTCTCGTGCAACTGGCCGAGGCAGAGACGCTCGAAGGTGTCTGCCTGCAGCCGGATGGCGTCCTCTCCGAGGCTCGCGACGAGCTTGCTGGCACGGGCGAAGAGCAGGTCTCCGGTGAGGATGGCGACGGAATTGCCCCACACGCTCTGCGCGCTGGGCACACCCCTGCGCATGTTCGCCTCATCCATCACATCGTCGTGATAGAGCGAAGCGAGGTGGGTGATCTCGAGGGCCTCTGCGGCGGTGATCACCTGGTCGTTGGTGCCACCGCCGAGTTGCGCGGTGAGGAGGGTGAGGGTCGGTCGCACCCGCTTCCCGCCCGCCTCGAGCAGGTAACGGCTTGTGACGTCGGCGAGGTTGTCCGCAAACGACATCTCTTTCAACAGCCCGGCCTCGACTGCGACGAGCCCTTTCTCGATCGCATCCGCGAACCTGCGCTCGCTCGCTGACGAGAAGAGCTGTTCACCGAGCCCGAGCGACGAACTCAGGTTCTTACTGCGGCGCGCAAGGGGAACGCTTGGTTTCACGCTGGTCAACCTAACGGTGTGATGTGAAACCCTAGGGCTTCGGCTTCCTTGGGGTGGGCGGCGGCGTTGGTGACGGTGTTTCTGCCTCAGTGGCATCCGGCTTGCTCGCCGCTCGAGACCTGGTCGAGCGCGAGGGCTTGCGTCCGCGATGCAACGCGACAACGCCCGCGGTGACGTTGCGGTATGCGACTCGGGTGAAGCCGGCCCCGCGGATCCATTGGCTGAGTATCGTCTGGTCCGGCCAGTCGGCGATCGACTCTGCGAGGTAGCCGTAGGCCTGCGGATTGGAGCTCGCGGCGTCGACGACGGCGGGCATCACGTACTTGAGATATGCGTTGTAGCCCGCGCGCAGGATGGCCACAGGCGGCTTCGAGAACTCGCAGACGACGAGACGACCACCGGGCTTCAGCACCCGGTACATCTCTTTCAGCGCCTTCTTCGGGTCGACGATGTTGCGGAGCCCGAATGAAATCGTGACGGCGTCGAACTCGCCGGTCTTGAACGGCAGGGCGGTTGCATCCGCCTGCACGAACTCGATGCTCGGATGTTTGCGCTTGCCGACCTCGATCATTCCCGCCGAGAAATCGACCGCGACCACGTGCGCGCCGGACTTGGCGAGCGCGACGGAACTGGTTCCGGTTCCGGCCGCGAGGTCGAGGATGCGTTCACCGGCCTGAGGAGCGACGGCCCGAACGGTCAGCACCCGCCAGATCAACGAGTTGCCGAGCGACAGCACGGAATTGGTGCGGTCGTAATGGCGCGCGACATCGTCGAACATTGCCGCAACCTCCTGGGGTTGCTTGCTCAGATCTGCGGTCGCCACGGTACCAGTCTACGTGGGTGGGGGGAGGGTGCGTCGGGGCGGAAGTAGGCTGAATAGGTGACTGTTCAAGAGCGCTCCGATGTGCTCGGCGTTCGTACTTATGCCGTACCGGACCTCGGTCCTCTCATCCCGATGCTCGAGCGCTCCCGCCCGCTGCTCTGGCAACGGCGCGGGTTCGGTATCGCGGGCATCGGCGAAGCCATGCGCCTCGAGTTCCGTGGACCGAACAGGATGACGGATGCGGCATCCGCCTGGCGAGCACTGGCCGCGACCGCGACGGTGGCCGACCCCCTCTCGCGACCCGGCACCGGTCTCATCGCCCTCGGTAGTTTCGCGTTCTCGGACGACTCGGCCGCGACGAGCGTACTGATCGTGCCGTCGACGGTGATCGGACGCGACCGGGAGGGCAGTTGGGTCACCCGCATCGGCGTCGGCGAGCAGGCGAGCGGGGCGACCGGAGTGCCGCCGACGATTCCCTTCGGCGACGAGTTTCGACTCACCCTGGTGCCGGGGGCGATCTCGGGCGACGACTACCGAGCCGCCGTCGAATCCGCCGTCGCGCGCATCCGCGATCACGAACTCAGCAAGGTGGTGCTCGCCCGCGACCTGGTCGGGCACCTGCCGATCGGCGCCGACCTCCGTCTCGCGATCGCCACCCTGGCCCTCGGCTACCCGGACTGCTGGACGTTCAGCGTCGATGGTTTCGTCGGGTCGAGCCCGGAGACACTGGTGAGCGTCGACGCGGGTTCCGTCTCAGCCAGGGTGCTCGCCGGGAGCGCGGCCAGGGGAACGGATGCCGCATCGGACCAAGAGGCCGCGACCGGCCTCGCGACCTCGGCCAAAGACCTGGACGAGCACCGTTACGCCGTGCAGAGCGTCCTCGCCTCCCTTGCCGATCACAGCCCGAATGTCACGGCGAGTGAACTGCCGTTCACCCTCAAACTTCCGAACCTGTGGCACCTGGCGAGCGACGTCGACGGCACGCTCACCGATGGCTCGACCTCGCTCGACCTGCTCGCATCGCTTCATCCGACCGCTGCAGTCGCCGGAACTCCGCGGGCCGACGCCCTCGGCCTGATCGCGGAACTCGAGCCACTCGACCGCGGCCGCTACGCCGGACCGGTTGGCTGGGTCGGCGCGGACGGGGATGGGGAATGGGCGGTCGCGCTTCGCTCGGCGCAGGTGTCGCCGACCGGGGATGTGACGGCGTATGCCGGAGCGGGAATAGTCGCGGACTCCGACTCCGCGCGCGAACTTCTTGAGACCAAGATGAAGTTCCGACCGATCGTGGAGGCGTTCGGCTAGCTGCAGCCCGGCCACCCTCAGCGGGCGATCCGGAAGCTACGCGCGAGGCAGCGGGACCTCGATCAGCATCGGGCCGCCAGAGCTCGAGAGTGCCTCGTCCAGCTCTCCACGGTTGCTCGCGAGCGAATACTCCCAGCCGTAGGCGGCGGCGAGCGATCGCAGGTCGACGGACTGTGGCGTCAGCAGCACGCGGTCGAAGGCTTCCTGGCGAGCGGATGCCGCGACCTCGAGTCCGTCGAAGATCGTGCCACCGCCATCGTTCCCCACGATCACCTGCAGGTTCGGCCGCGGTTCCCCCGCTCCGAAGAGCAGCGCTCCCGCATCGTGGAGCAAGGCGAGATCGCCGAGCAGGACGCGCGTCGTGCCTGCCGCGGCAGCGCCATCCGCCTGGCTCGCAATGGCGATGCCGATGGCGGTCGACACCGTGCCGTCGATCCCGGCCAGGCCTCGATTGGAGTGAACCGTGATCCGCTTGCCCGGGACGACCGAGTCGGCTTCCCGGATCAGCCTTGATGCGCCGAGAACAAGGCGATCGTGCGGCCAGGTGACCCGCCAGACCGCTTCGGCGAGCATCCGCCTGGTCACAGGTGCCCGGAACACCTCGAGCTGGGCGATCGCCATCTCTCCAGGGGTCTGCCGATGGCTCGGAATCTGCAGTTGGCCCGGCGCCTGCCCAGGACTGGGTACCGCCTTGGATTCGAGCAGCGCGCGACTGGCCTGCACCCAGCTTCCCAGCCAGGCGCGATTCGCGTCGGGCGGCCCGTTGACCTCGAGCGCATCGACAAACCGGCGCACCCGGTGGCCAGGGTTGTAGTCCACGGCGGACGGTCCACGCACGACGATCGTCTCGACCCCGTCGCGCTGCGCGATCGCGGGCACCTCTCGACTGAGGGTCGGATGTCCGAAAATCAGCACGCGCTCGACCCGACCGACAAATTCCTCGTCGCGCAGCAGCTCTCGATAGGCGACGACCAGGTTCGGGCCGAAGTGCGCGCCGCTCGAGACCTCGGCGACCAGTGGCGCCCCGAGCGCGCGGGCGGTCGACTCCGCCCGCTCCCCCGCGCCGTGGCCGGCGATCACGATGGTTCCACCGGCGGCCTCGATCGGGTACGACGCGGGATTCCTGGTCGCGGCCGCGTGCGGTTCCGGCGAGGGCAAGGCACCGACCGGTCCGGAAAGTGGTTCGCGGAAGGCGAGGTTCAGCTGCACCGGTCCCGGGGCGGAGGAATGCCCGGATGCCGCGGAAAACGCCTCGCTCACGAGCTCGGCCAGATAGTCGAAGTCGAAGCCGGTCTCGTTCGGCGCCTCGACGTCCCGGACCCAGCTGACGGCGCTGCCGAACATCCCGAGCTGGTCGGTCGTCTGGTTCGAGCCGATGCCGCGGAGCTCCGGTGGTCGATCCGCGGTGAGCAGGATGAGCGGAACCCCGGAGTGGTGCGCCTCGAGGGCGGCCGGATGCAGGTTCGCCACCGCGGTGCCCGAGGTGGTGACGACGAGCACGGGTGTGCTGGTCTCCACCGCGATCCCGAGTGCCAGGAAGCCGGCGACTCTCTCATCGATGCGCACCAGGAGCCGGATGAGGCCGGCAGCTTCGAACTCGGCGGCGGCGAGCGCAATCGCCTGCGATCGCGAACCGGGGCTGAGCACGATGTCGCGCACCCCATGCCGGATGAACTCAGCCAGCAACGCCACCGAGAAATCGGTGGCCGGGCTCGATGCCGACATCAATCCTTGCTGTCGTCGTCGAGTTCGGCGAGCTCCTGCTCCAGGCGGCGAATGCGCTCTTCCTGTTCCTTGTCTTTACCGAGCCCACGGAGAAACGCCGGGTCATCGTCGGGGGCCAGCTGCTTGACCAAACCCCCGGCACGACGGTCCTTGCCGATGACGAACCACAGCACCGCGCCGATGATCGGGATGAACAGGATCACCAGGACCCAGAGAGGCTTCGGGATGCCGCGCGCCCGACGATTATCGGTCAGCAGGCAGTCGATGGCCGCGTAGATCATGAAAGCGACGGCCGCGATGCCGACGATCAAATAGAGGCGGACCATACCGTAATTGTAAGCCTTCCCGCCGGGGGATGGCTGGGGGAAATGGGCCGGTATGGACTGCCAGTATTGATGCCTAGACTTGTCGCCGTGAAGTCCGTGAAGTCGTTACGCCCCTGGATCGTCTATACAGCCATCCGTGTCGTGTTGTTCGGGATCGCGCTCACCATTCTGTTGCTGCTGAGCGTCAATCCGATCATCGCGGCGGTCGCCGCTGCCGTCGTCGGGCTCTGCATCTCCTACATCTTCTTCCGCGGCAAGCGCGACGAAGTCGCCCGCGACATCGTCGCCAGGCGAAGCGTCACGACCACCAAGGATCCGGATAACGACCTCGAGAACGAGGTGCTCGATCGGCTCGAGGAGAGCGCGCTCGACGAGAACAAGCTCGACGAGAAGTAGCGCGTCGCTCCGCGCCTCCGCGCCTCCGCGCCTCCGCGATAGTGGCCGACTGCGGCTAGAAGGCTATCGCCGCGCCGAGCGCCAGCCCGTAGACGAGCGCGGTGAGGGTGGTCAGCCGCATCGCGACCATGTATTCCGGCGCGGCCTTTGCGGTCGACACGATGATCACCGCCGGCAGGATTCCGATCAGCGTGAAGTACACGAACGGTGCCGCGTAGTAGAAGATCACGAAGAACACGAGGATCAGGTACGGCAGCATGGCGAAGATCCCGAACAGGACGCGCGAACGGCGTACACCGAGCCGCACGGCCAGAGTGCGCTTGCCTGCCAGGGCATCCTGCTCCAGGTCCCTCAGGTTGTTCACCATCAGCACCGCGCAGGCCAGCGAGCCAGCCGCGATTCCCGCAAGCCAGCTCTCGATGTTCACCGTCTGGACCTGCACGAAAGTCGTTCCCGCCGTTGCCACCAGTCCGAAGAAGACGAAGACGAAAACTTCACCGAGGCCGTAATAGCCATACGGATGTTTGCCACCGGTGTAGAAGTAGGCGGCGACGATGCACACCGCGCCGACCGCCAGCATCCAGTAGGTGCCACTCAGGATGACGAGGACCAACCCGGTGACCGCCGCGAGGCCGAAGAACACGAGCGCGACGGTGAGGACGGTGCGCGGCCGGGCCGCGCCCGAGCCGGTCAGCCGCGACGGACCGACGCGGTAGCGGTCGGTACCGCGGATGCCGTCGGAGTAGTCGTTCGCGAAGTTGACGCCGATCTGCAGGAAGAGGGCCACGGCGAGGCAGAGCAGGATGCGCACCCAATGCCAGCCGGGATTCGACACGAGGTAGGCCGCAGCGGAACCGAGTGCGACCGGGACGATCGCGAGGGGGAGCGTACGCAGGCGCGCACCGTCGATCCAGTCGCCGACGGTCGCTGGACGCACCGGCGCCCCCGGCTTACCGCCGGGGCGTCCGCTCTTACGCGCTGCGGCCGGCTTCGCTTGCGTCGTCGGCTTGCCCTGCGAGACGGGCTTGCCCTTGGACGACGGCGTTCCCTGGGAGGGTTGGGCCTTGCCCGTGACCTTCCTCGGGTCGTCGCGTCTCTGGATCGGTCTGCTGGTAGCCACGATCAGATTCTACCGAGCAGATCGTTGCGCGGTCCCACACGCGATCCCGCGAGCGGTCCGGCTGCGCTCACGGAAGACCTCGCTAGCCTCAGGCACGGTCGGCAGCCATCGCGGCGATGGCCACCCGATCCGGCTTTCCGCTGGCCAACAGCGGGATGCTCTGGACAGTGATCACTGCCGCCGGCCGTGCGGCGGGTCCGATCGCGGCCTGGACAGCGGACCGCACCTCCTCGAGCGGCGCAGACCCGGCCGTGAACACCACCGGCACTTCGCCCCACTCGCGGCTCTTCGCCGAGACGACCACAGCATCCGCGAGGCCCGGCAACGAGCTCACGACCCGTTCGACCTCGGCGAGCGCCACCTTCACCCCGCCGGAGATGAGCACGGAGTCGAGTCGACCTGTGACGCTCAGGATGCCGTCGTCCAGGCGTCCGGCATCGCCAGTGCGATACCAGCGCTTGCCGTGTTCCTCCGGGAACGCCGCGGCGGTCCGCTCCTCGTCGCCGAGGTAGCCTTCGGCGAGGGTGACGCCTCCCAATTGCACCTCGCCGTCGACGATGCGGACGTCGACCCCGGCGAGCGGGACCCCGTCATAGACGCAGCCTCCCGCGGTCTCGCTCGACCCGTAGCTCCTGGCGATGTTCAGCCCGAGCTCGATCGCCCTGGCCAGCGGCGCGGCGGAGATCGCCTGGCCCCCGATCAGCAGCCGGTCGAAACGGCGAAGACGCTCGAGCACCGGAAGACCCTGCTCTGCCGCATCCAGCAACCGAAGCAACTGGGTTGGCACGATCGACGCGAACCGCAGTTCTGAGTCCATCGCGTCGCTCGCCTCGACGAACGCGAGCGGGTCGAAATGCCCGTCCGGAAGGATCACCGGGATCGTGCGGCTGGTCACCGACCGCACGAGCACATTCACCCCGGCGACGTAGTGGGCCGGCAGCGCGAGCAGCCACTGTCCGGGACCGCCGAGCGCCGTTTCTGATGCCGCAGCCGAAGCCAGCAGCGCGTCGGCGCTGAGTGCGACCCGTTTCGGATGCCCGGTCGATCCGCTCGTCTCGATGACCACGGCGACCCGTCTCGGCACCTCGGCCGGCACCGGATTCAGCGCGGTCCCCGGCGCTGGATCGTGCGATCGCCGGTGCGGGAGGATGGCCGGTCCGCTGCCATCGAGGGCGTCGCGCAGAGCGGCCAACACCACGGTCGGGTCGTCGTCGAGCACCCGGAGCGGGCGGGTCATCCTGCCACCGAGGCTGCAGCAACCGGGAGGCCGGCCGCGGTGGCCACCGCGGGGCCGGGTGCGGCTAGAACTGCCACGGGTACGGCGACCAATCCGGGTCGCGCTTCTCGAGGAAGGCGTCACGTCCCTCGAC
>JAODMG010000179.1 GCA_025464895.1 Microbacteriaceae bacterium
TCGAGGTCGCGGCGCGCGCCCAGAAGTGGGTGGATCAGGCGATCAGTCGCAACATGTACCTCGAGACGCGCGACCTCGGCGACATGATGGACATCTATTTCGGTGCATGGGAGCGCGGCGTCAAGACCACCTATTACCTGCACATGAAGCCACGTCACCAGGCCGAGCAGTCGACGGTCAAGGTCAACAAGTCGGAGGAGATCGCCGCCGGTGCGCGGGCGGGCGTCGCCGCCGCGGCTCCGGCAGCATCCGGTGGCGAGCAGGTCGCTCCGGCATCCGCTCCCCGTCGCGGCTTCGGCTTCGGTGGACTGTCCGCGAAGGGTGACGCCTGATGAATGGAACGCAGACGATGGCCGAAGCAACTGTGCCGTTCGAATACTCGGTGCCGTTCGAATACTCGGTCCCGGTCGACCCGATGGACGAGCTGCAGTGCGATAGCTGCCAATAGGGCAGAAAGTCGCCCGTTGACCCGAAAAGTCAACGAACCCATCGAGTAAATCTCATCAAGTTAGTCTCATCAAGCTAAGTAGGAAGAACGACAATGGCAGGCATTCTCGGCACCGGCATCCAGGAGGGGCTCCTCCTGAAGCCCATCCGCTACCAGTGGGCGATGGACCTCTACGACCAGGCCGTGGCGAACACCTGGTTCCCGAACGAGATCCAGTTGGGCGAGGACATCGCCGACTTCAAGAAGATGACGGATGAGGAACGGCACGCCGTCACCTTCCTGATGAGCTACTTCAACCCGAACGAGCTGCTCGTGAACAAGGCGCTCGCCTTCGGCGTCTATCCATACCTGAACGCGGCAGAGGCACACATGTACCTCGCCAAGCAGATGTGGGAGGAGGCTAACCACTCGATGTCGTTCGAGTACGTTCTCGAGACCTTCCCGATCGACCGTGCCGCCGCCTACGACGCCCACATCGACATCCCGTCGATGGCGAAGAAGGAGGAATTCCAGGTCAAGTTCATCAAGCGAATGACCGAGCAGACCCTCGACATCACGACGACGGAGGGCAAGAAGGACTTCGTCCGCAACCTGGTCGCCTACAACGTCATCCTCGAGGGCATCTGGTTCTACTCCGGATTCATGGTCGCATTGAGCTTCCGGCAGCGGAACCTTCTGCGGAACTTCGGCTCGCTGATGGACTGGGTGGTGCGCGATGAGAGCCTGCACCTCAAGTTCGGCATCAACCTCATCCTCACCGTGCTCGAGGAGAACCCCGACCTGCAGACCGCGGAATTCGCCGAGGAGATCCGCCAGATGATCCTCGACGCGGTCGCGATGGAGGAGCAGTACAACATGGACCTGCTCCCGGGCGGCATCCTGGGGCTGAACGCGAGCTACATCAACCAGTACGTCAAGTACCTCGCGGATCGTCGTCTCGAGGAGCTCGGTTTCGACGCCCACTACAAGGTGTCGAACCCGGCGAAGTGGATGGCGACGGCCAACGACACCCTCGAGCTGGTCAACTTCTTCGAGTCGACCAACACCTCGTACGAGGCGAACGCATCGGCCGGATCGAGCACCAAGAGCACGAAGTAGGCTGCGGAGCACTCTCCCGCAAGGGGCGTCTCTCGAATGGGCCGGACCGGGCGAGCCGGCCGCGCTGGTTAGACAGCGATGGCCCTGACTGCGCCAGGCGCCGGCTCGAGGTGGAAGGCCAGCGCGAACTGCTCGAGCAGCGCAGCGTCTCCGTCGAGGATACGTACGGTGCCGCCGGCGATAGCCGACTCGGGGGAGAGCTCGCCCGAAATGATCTCGTGAATCCGCGGGCTCGCCGCGAACACCAGGTTCGCGCCGCCGGTGGCGATCCCCGGTGTCGTGCTCCCTCGGGCCACAGTGAGGCCGAGTTCGTCGACGCTGAGCGTCAGGACGATGTCCCCGATGTGGACCTCGTACACCGTGGCCGGCTGGCTCCTGGCGACATCCGGTGTAAACGCCGTGCGGAAGGCCATGGTCATCGAGTCCGGGGTGACGATCTCGTCTTCGCCCTGTTCGCCCATCGCCTGGAAGCCCCAGCGGCCGAGCGCCAGGACCACGTCTTCGAGCCCCCGGCCGTATTCGGTGAGATCGTAGACGAGTCCGTGGGCCAGGGGCACGCGGCGCACGACCCCGGCCTGCTGCAACTCCTTGAGCCTCGTGCTCAGGATGTTGGTTGGAATGCGCGGCAGCCCCTTCTTGAGGTCGCCGTAGCGGCGCGGCCCCACGAGCAGGTCGCGAACGATGAGAAGTGCCCATCGTTCGCCGACCAACTCAAGGGCGCTGACGACCCCGCAATACTGGCCGTAATTTCGTGCCGTCATGCCGGATTAGACGCTCTGCCCCTGCTGCGCCATGAAGGCCTCTGGGCCGATCTCGGCCGCCACCGGGTCCATCCAGAGAGCGCTGAACAGGTTGCCATCCGGGTCTTCGAAGTCGCGGGCGTACATGAAACCGTAGTCCTGTGCCTCGCGGTGCTCGGTTCCACCCGCGGCGACAGCCTTTTCGAGGATGGCGTCGACTTCTTCGCGCGAATCCCGGCTGAATGCCGTCTCGACCTGCAGTGCCGTGCTCGGGTCGACGATCGGCTTGTCGGTGAAGGTGCTGAAGAACTCGCGGGTCAGAACCATCAGGTACAGGTTCTCCTCGATGACGACGCAGATCGCGTTCTCGTCGGTGAACATCGGATTGATGGTCCAGCCGAGCCCGGTGAAGAACGCCTTCGAGCGGTCGAGGTCGGAAGTGGGGAGGTTGACGAAGATGCTGGTGACCATAATTGACTCCTTTGTCCATCCGGAATGACCCGCGTGATTCGCGGGAACAGGACCATGCTTGCAAAAAGCAAGTAGCCCGTCAAGGGTCAATTGTCGCGGATCGCGGCGTTGCGATTCGGCACCATAAGCCGAGCCGTCATCATCTGGAAATGCAGCCGGACTATTCTCGTGACATACGTACATTGCAGGCCACAGCCCTGCACCGCACCACACCAAGAGATAGGGAACCCCAATGCGCATCAAGTATGGAATTCCGGTACTAGCCGTTGTCGCAGCGCTCGCGCTCAGCGGATGCGTCGACAACTCAGCGCCGGCCGGTCCGAGCGCATCCGGCGGAGCCAGTGTCACCAAGAACGACGCGGCGATCGCGCTCCTCCCCGCCAAGATCAAGTCGGCCGGGGAGATCCAGGTCGGAGTCGACGCGACCTACGCGCCCAACGAGTACAAGGACGCCAACGGCAAGCCGATCGGCTGGGACATCGACCTGTTCGACGCGGTCAGCGCGACACTCGGAGTCAAGGCCGTGTATAACGTCGCCGGCTTCGACACGATCCTCCCGAATATCACCGGTGCCAAGTACGACGTCGGGGTGTCATCGTTCACCGACACGGTCGAGCGGGAGAAGCAGGTCAACTTCGTCAACTACTACTCCGCCGGCATCCTCTGGGCGTCGCCGGCCGGAAAGACGGTCGATCCGGCCAACGCCTGCGGCTTGAAGGTCGCGGTTGAGACCGGCACAACCGAGGAGCAGGACGAGCTTCCCGCGAAGTCGACGGCGTGCACGGCTGCGGGCAAGCCCGCCATCCAGATCCTCAAGTTCGACGGACAGGACCAGGCCACCAACGCTGTCGTGCTCGGTCAGGCCGATGCCATGACCGCCGACTCACCCATCACCGAATATGCGATCGCCAAGTCGGGCGGCAAACTCAAGGCCGCCGGAAAGACCTTCGAGGTCGCGCCATACGGTGTCGCGGTTGCCAAGGGTTCGACGCTCGACCAGGCCATCCAGAAGGCGTTCCAAGCGCTCGTGGATGACGGTACATACAAGAAGATCCTCGACAAGTGGGGTGTGGCCGACGGCGGGCTCGCGGCGATCACGATCAACGCCGCTGCCAACGGTTGATCATGACGTCGCCGTCTAGCGATGCCAGGGCGACAGGGAACTCCCTGTCGCCCGACGGCGACACCCCGGCACCGGCGATCAAGGCGGTTCGCCTGCGTCATCCCTGGCGCAACCTGATCGCCGTGATCATCCTGATCTACGTCGTCGCCTTCGTCTGGGATGCGGCGAATCGCAAGGCGTTCCAGTGGGAGATCTTCGGCAAGTACCTGTTCGACCAGCGAATCTCCCAGGCCGCCCTGGTCACGCTCGAACTCACCGTCTATTCGATGCTCATCGCGATCGTGCTCGCGCTCATCCTCGCCGTGATGAGACTGTCGTCGAACCCGGTGTTCAAGAGCATCTCCTGGGTCTACCTGTGGATCTTCCGCGGCACCCCGGTCTACGTGCAGCTGGTGTTCTGGGGCCTGCTCTCGGTGATCTACCCGACCCTGTCGATCGGGCTGCCGTTCCTGCCGCCCATCGTCTCCTTCCCCACCGGGGATGCGCTCAGCCTGTTCTCGCTCGCGATCATCGGCCTGGCGCTGAACGAGGCCGCCTATCTCGCGGAGATCGTGCGGGCTGGCATCCTCTCGGTCGATCGCGGTCAGGAGGAGGCCGCGACCGCGCTCGGGATGAGCTGGAGCCAGACGATGTGGAGGATCGTGATTCCGCAGTCGATGCGGATCATCATCCCGCCGACCGGCAACGAGGTGATCTCGATGCTCAAGACCACGTCGCTGGTGACCGCGGTGCCGTTCAGCTTCGACCTGTTCACCCGCTCGCGGGACATCTCGGCCGAGACCTTCACGCCCATCCCGCTGCTCCTGGTTGCCTCGGCCTGGTACCTGGCCATCACCTCGGTGCTCATGGTGGGGCAGTACTTCCTGGAGAAGCGGTTCGCCCGCGGCATCGGCGCAGCGCGCTCGGACAAGACGGTCGGAACAGTGACCGGGGCGATCATCGTTGGCGCCAACCAAGCGACGGTCGTGCCCGGCGCCGCAACGCCTGGGCCGCAACCGGGCAAGAAACCCGACCGGCCATCCGACAGATCCGGCGACGAGGACCCTCGATGAGCGAGAACAAAGTTCCCATGGTGGAGTCCGCCAGGGTCTCCAAGAGTTTCGGTTCGAACCAGGTGCTCAAGAGCATTTCGCTCACCGTCAACCGCGGGGAAGTGCTCTGCCTGGTCGGGCCGAGCGGTTCTGGCAAGTCCACCTTCCTGCGCTGCATCAACCACCTCGAGACGGTGGATGCCGGGCGGCTCCGCGTCGACGGCACCCTGGTCGGCTACCGGGAGAAGGGCGACAAGCTGCTCGAACTCCACCCGAAGGAGGCCGCGCTGCAGCGTCGCGAGATCGGGATGGTGTTCCAGCGCTTCAACCTCTTTCCGCACATGACGGCCCTCGAGAATGTGATCGAGGCCCCGATCCGGGTCAACCGGGTTCCGAAGGCGGACGCGATCCGGCGTGCGAACGAGCTGCTGGCCCGGGTCGGACTGGCCGACAAGGGCAACGCATACCCGGCGCACCTCAGCGGTGGCCAGCAACAGAGGGTCGCCATAGCCAGGGCTCTCGCCATGGACCCGAAGCTCATGCTGTTCGACGAGCCGACCTCCGCGCTCGACCCAGAGCTCGTCGGCGAGGTGCTGGATGTGATGAAGCAGCTCGCGAAGGACGGCATGACGATGATTGTGGTGACCCACGAGATGGGCTTCGCGCGGGAGGTCGCCGATTCCCTGGTGTTCATGGACGGTGGCGTCGTGGTCGAGGCCGGCGATCCTCGTGAGGTGCTCAGCAACCCGCGGCACGAGCGCACCAAGGCCTTCCTGTCGAAGGTGCTGTAGCGCGGGCGATTCGCGGCCGCCGTAATACGCGGCAACCTGCCGACGGCGCTTCGGCCGGGCGATTAGGGTCGTGGTCTGGAAGAAGGACACCATGACCTACCTGGATGAGCGCGAGACGCTCGCTGCTGCCACCGTGCTCGCCCCCGTTCTCTCGTCCGTGACCGGACTCATCGGCAACACTCCGATGGTCGAGTTGCAGAGCCTGGCCATCGGCCTTCCGGCGAGGGTCCTGGTGAAGTTGGAGAGTCGGAACCCCGGTGGCTCGGCCAAGGATCGCATCGCATTGAACCTCATCCGCACCGCAGAGGCGAACGGAGAGTTGGCCCCTGGCGCAACGGTGGTCGAGTCGAGCTCAGGCAACACCGGCATCGGCCTGGCGCTCGTCGGCCGGCTGACCGGGCATCCGGTGATCATCATCCACAGCGGGTTCATCTCCCACGAGAAGCGATCGGTGCTGCTCGCCTACGGGGCCGAGCTGGTCGAGGCCGATTGGGAAGCCGGGCCGGATGATCCGAACAACGCCCGCGCATTGGCCGACCGCATAGCGGCCGGCATCCCCGGTGCCTGGCGCTCGTCGCAGTATGTGAACGCAGCCAACCCGGCCGCGCACTACACGACGACCGGGCCGGAGATCTGGCGCCAGACGGCCGGAACGGTGACCCACTTCGTCGCCGGCATCGGCACCGGTGGAACCATCAGCGGGGCTGGACGCTTCCTCAAGGAGACGAGCGACGGAGCCGTGCGCGTCGTCGGAGCGGACCCGGTCGGATCGACCTACGGAGGCGGGACGGCCGGCACGATCGTGGTCGACGGGGTCGGAACGCGCTGGCCGGAATCCAATTGGCCAGCAATCTACGACCCGACCGTCGTCGACCAGGTGCGGGTGATCCCCGACGTGGTCGTATACGACACGGTGCGCAGGCTCGCGCTGGAGGAGGCACTGCTGCTCGGACCGTCATCCGGACTCGCGGTCGCGGCAGCTCTCGAGGAGGCCAGCGTCGCAGAGCCTGGCTCGATCGTCGTCGTGATCGCTCCGGATGGGGGAGGCAACTACCTGAGCAAGGCCTTCGACAACGAGTGGCTGGCCACGGCCGGTATGAACGCGGACGGTTTCGCGGACGGGTCGTCCGACGGATGACCCTGCTGCATTTCGGCTGGTTCCTCGGCGCGGGCTTCGGCGTCCAGGGCTGGGGAGACCCCGGCTACGGCATCGGCTACGACTGGAAGAAGCCGGCGGTGTACCAGGATGCCGCCCGCCTGTTCGAGGCGTCCGGGCTCGACCTGTTCATCATCGAGGACGGCGTCACGGTGCCGGACACCTACGGCGGCACAGCCGAGGTGAACCTGTCGAACGCGCGCTTCGTGCCGAAGCACGACCCGCTGCCGCTCGTGCCATACCTGCTCGGGGCGACCAGTCGGCTCGGCATCGTTCCCACGCTGAGCGCCTCGTTCTACGAGCCGTTCACCGCCGCAAGGCTCCTCGCGACCCTGCAGCACTTCGCCGACGGCCGGCTCGGCTTCAACGTCGTCACGAGCGGCAGCGACATCGCGGCCCAGAACTACGGCCTCGACAAGCAGATCGACCACGACCTCCGTTACGACCGCGCAGAGGAGTGGGTGAGTGTCGTGCGCAAACTGTGGCGCAGCTGGGACGCGGATGCCGTGCTCGAGGACGCCGCGAACGGCGTCTTCGCCGACTTCCGCAAAGTGCACACCATCGACCACCGCGGCGAGTTCTTCCAGGTGCGCGGCCCGCTCAACACCGTTCCGATGCCGACAGAACCGGTGATGGTGCAGGCCGGTGCCTCCGGCCGAGGACAGGAGTTCGCCGGCAGGAACTCCGACGTTGTGCTGGCCCTGGCGTCCACCCCCGAGCGGATGACGAAGTATCGGGACGACATTCGGGCGGTCGCCGCGTCCGCGGGCCGGAACCCCGACGATCTCAAGGTGCTCTTCGTCGTGAATCCGATCATCACCGCCAACGAGGATGAAACGGCGAGCGTTCGCGCGGCAAGGAGCGAGCTGACCACCGCGGCGATCGACGAGCAGTTGCAGGGGGTGTCGTACCTGTCCGGCGTCGACTTCAAGAAATTCGACCTGGATGAGCCGCTGCCGGAACTCAGCACCAACAGCAACCAGGGCACCCTCGACAACTTCGTGAAATCGGCGAAGCCTGGATCGACCCTGCGGGAAATCCTGCAGGCCCGTGCCGACAAGGACGGCCTCGCCGTGATCGGAACGGCCGAGCAGGTGGCCGAGCACCTCGGAGAGCTCGGTTCCACTGTCGGCGGCGACGGCTTCCTGTTCACCGGCCAGGTGCATCCGTCGCACCTGCACCGCACCCTCGATCCGCTGGTTCCCGCCCTCCGTCGACGCGGCCTCATCCGCACCGACTTCGGCGATGGCGGTCTGCGGGCGAACCTCACGGACTTCTGATGACGATGATCTTGGCCGTGCTCTGCTCATGACCGTGCTCAGCCGCGCTCGGGTGGGAATCGAGGATGTCGTCGCGGTCGCCCGCGGTGACAAGGTCGCGATCGCCCGTGCGGCCGAGTCGACCATCCTGCAGTCCAGGTCCGTCGTCGACCGGGTCATTGCGGAGGGCACACCGGTGTACGGCCTCAACACGGAGCTCGGCGCCGGGCGCAACATCCTCCTCGACCCGGCCGGCATCGAGGCGTTCCAACGTCGCACCATCCGCAACAGCGACGGCGGTGTTGGGGAGCCGCTGCCCGACGAGCAGGTCAGGGCGATCCTCTTCACCAGGTTGGTCGGGTTCACCCGTGGCGGTTCGGGCGTACGCCTTGAGCTCGCGGAGCACTACCGCGAGCTGTTGAACCGCGCGGTCGCGCCGGTCGTTCCGCGCACCGGTTCCGTCGGCGCATCCGACCTCACCCACCTCGCCGCGATCGCCGCGGTCGCGATCGGTTCCGGTACAGCGTTCGTGGACGGATCGCGAGTTCCAGGCGCCGAGGCGCTCGCGGCCGCCGGGCTAGAACCGATCGTCCTGCAGGCCCACGAGGGCCTCGCCGCGATCAGTGCGAACGCCTACAGCGTCGGGGTCGGCGCCCTGCTGCTGCACGAGCTGGGGGCGGTCGCCGATGCAGCGGATGCCGCGGTCGCCCTCTCCCTGCGCGCGCTAGCCGGCCACAGCGACGGTGGCAACCCGTCGCCGTTCAGCCAGGAGATCCAGGCGGCGCATCCGTCAGCTGGACAGTCGCTGTCTGCCGCCGGCATCCGTTCGCTGTTCGGCGAGAACGAGGCGGCGTCTGTACAGGACCCGGTGTCGTTCCGTGCCGCCCCGCAGGTGAACGGGGCGCTTCGCGATGCTCTCGCGCGGGCGGAGTCGAGCGTTGAGCTGGAGCTCAACTCGCGCACGGACAATCCGCTCGTCGACATCGAGTCTGGACGAATGATCTCCGGCGGCAACTTCCAGGCGGTCGGGCTCGCACTCTCCCTCGAGACGGTGCGGATCGCGCTCGGGCACGTCGCGGCGACCAGCGAGCGTCGCCTGGCACGGCTCTCTTCGGTCTCGGTCGGGCTTCGCCGGGCCGGACGATTGCAGATGCCGGGGCTGAGTTGGTATTCCGCGGCGGCCATCGTCGCCGAGATCCGGCAGCTCGCGAACCCGATCAGCCTCTCCGGCACGAGCCTGTCCGAGGAGGTCGAAGACCATTCGTCGAACGCGGCCGCCGCGGTGCAGCTGCTCGAACGGTCGGTGGCGCTTACCCGCACCGTCCTGGCGATCGAAGCCATCACCGCCGCGGAACTCGTGACGCTCGGATCCATCCAGGATGCCGGCGCACTCGAGCCTCTGGTCGCGGAGCTGGCCTCCGTGCTGTCGCTGCCGGATTCGACGGCGGACCGGGTCGCCCAGGTCGAACGCATCCTGCTCGGCCGGGTCCGCTGAGTTAGCCGAACAGCGGAGCCAGTCGAACCAGCGGAGCCAGGCGAACGGGATGATCGTCGCCGGCGATTACGCTGCCGGCGACGATCCCGAGTACCCCAAGCACGACGACGCACCTTCGCATCCCCATGTTTGCGGCGAGCCTACCCTTACCCCTCTGAAGTGCAGGCTGCGCCCCAAGCCTCGCGCAACGGCGAGCTGCTGGGGAGGGCCGAAGGTCCCGTTCGTGACGATGGCACGGATGTCACGCCTTGAGCGCGGAAGGCCGCCGATCGACCGTCACCACTCCAACACGGAGCCGAGCCAGATGGACGACACCGAGCACCAGGAAGAGTAGTGAAAGGGCCAGCGACATCGCGAGCGGCCCGATCTCGACCCGGTCGCCGAACAGCGGTTTGACCAGCTCGGCAATGGCGAGCGAGAAGATCAGGGTGAACCCGAGAATGAACATGGCGGGCAGCAGCATCAGGCCGAGGCTCCGATTGCGATACGCCATCACGCCGAGCACCAGGAATGCCGGCATGATGAAACACAGGTCCAGGATGAAGACGGAGTAGAGCGAGTCGATCTGCTCGCCGGATGACATCAGCGGAAGCAACATCCCGATCCAGAGCGGATAGAAGATCGCCGGTTGCAGGATGGCCCCGGACGCCGAGACCACCCTGGTCGCCCCTTGCAGTGATGTTCGTGCCAGGATCTCCCGCCGCAGGCTCGCCCCGGCGACGACCAGGCTCCAGAATGCCAGCGCGAAGATCGCCAGGTAGACGAGGTACAGGCCGTTATATGCCCGTTCGATCACATAGATTCCGTAGCCGTAGAACAGATAGCCGAGCAGGCCGATGGCGACGATCTGATCCTTGATCCGCACTGATCGCTGCCGGGACGACAACACCAGGAGCGTGACGGCGGCCAGTACCGAGATGATGTCCTGCGCGAGCGCGCCCGGCTGCAGGTTCGTCGCGACGACGTTCGCATAGATGGCCGGCGATAGAACGCCCCAACTCGAAGCGACCAGCGCCAGGACCGCGGTGATGAACCAGAGGAGACGGTTGGTTACCAGTCGGTCCAGCATCAGGTGGTCGATGCCGTTGGTGGTGCGGATGCCGTCTGTTGTGCGCATGCCGTCGGAGTTGCGGATGCCGTCGGTTGGCTCATGACACGAGCCTGCCCCGAAGGTCGCGGGCGAAAGAGAGTCGAAGGTCCCGTCATCCGCGACCGTGAACGGCGCCTACCGGTGCGGCTCCGAGCGGGCGATGGCCGCCATTTCCGCCCTGGTCGACGCACCCAGTTTGCGCAACAGACGGGTCACGTGGAATTTCACAGTGCTCTCCGAAATCGAGAGGGATGCCGCGATCGCCCGGTTCCTGGCGCCGGTCGCAACCAGCTCGAGCACCGACCACTCGCGCGCGCTGAGCCCCCATCCCGAATCCCCGATGACGGATGCCGGGGCGTCGAGTGGGATGACCACCGCGAGCTCAGAGCCCCAGCCGGCCGTCGCATCCACCCGCAGCGACCCGTCGAGTGCCACGATCCTCGCGGCCAGCGGAGTGACAGTCCGATCGTCCGCGGTCAGGTCACCCGGGCCGTCATCGCGGATGTTGATCAACAGGTTCCGGCCGTCGCAGTTCCACTGCACTCGCACCCTCTGCACGCTCGGTTGCTCGATGAGCGCGAGCACGGCGCCTCGGACGATCGCCCTGGCACCGTGCGCCACTTCGCCGGGAAGGGCTCGACCGCCCACCGGCGGTTCCACGAATTGCACGTCGAGGGCGCCGAAACGGATGAGCGGATTCAGGTCGCTGCGCAGCCGCTCGAACGCGCTGGCCACCGGCTCCTCCGACAGGACCCGATCGCGATCGGAGACGGCGCGCAGTCGCACCATGGCCGAGGCGGCGAGCTCGGATGCCGCCTGCCTGGCCGCGAGATCGCCGGTGTTTCGCGAGCGCAGCACCGCGAGCATCGACTCGAGCGTCGTCGCGTGCACCTCGGTCAGCTCGGCGATCACCCGGCTCCGCTCGGTCGACTCTGAGCGTGAGTCGACCAGGTAGGCCGGGGTGGCCGCGGCCACCTGCTGCCGGATGCTCAGCGCGACCAGTTCCCAGGAGCTCGACACCATGGCAGAGGTGTCGTCGTGCATCGGGTTCGGCAGCACCGGATCGGTCAGCACCAGCAGCGCACCGGTGGCGGCCAGCCAGGCGGAAATCGGCCGCTCGATTCCTCCGATCACCCTGGTCTCGTTCCACATCGGGGAGCCGTCCGCGTTCATGCTCGCGCGGATGTCATCCAGTTCGGCGATGGTGACCCGATCGATGACGGCGGGATCCCCTGCCTTCTTCTGCGGTCGTCCGGTGCAGTCCTCGGTGAAGATGACGAGCGCCCCGTGCGGCACCGCCGGCATCAGCATGGACCGGAAGGCCGGGGCGATACCGAGAAGCGAGCTCGACACGACGCTCCGGATGCTGTCGAGCTGGTCGTTTGGGCTGGGGAGACGAGGGGGCAGTGCGAGGGTCACCCTTCGGACTCTACCGACCGAAACTTCGGACTATCCGAAAGGCTAGGCAGGACTCGTCGATCGGCGGGGGACCGGATGCGGGGCGCGGGCGAAAGATGGAATCATGCCATCGAGTTCCCAAACTGCAGCCGCAGACGCAGCCGAGTTAATCGACCCGGTACCGGTCGACGGGTCGCTCGCCATCGTCGCCTCCGAGCTCGCCGGGGTGGTCGATTCCATGCTGGACGATGCCGCGAGCCTGGATGCCGCGGCCGCCGCCATCCGCGACGGCGCGCGCGTCTTCGTGCTCGGCGCCGGCCGGTCTGGACTCGCTCTGCAGATGACGGCGATGCGCCTCATGCACCTCGGGCTCACCGTGCACGTCGTCGGCGAAGTGACGACTCCGGCCATCGGACCTGGCGATGTGCTGCTCGTCGCGAGTGGTTCCGGTACCACCGCAGGGATTCTGCGCGCCGCGGGCGTGGCATCCGACAGCGGAGCCGGCATCGTCTGCATCACGACCGCCGCCGACTCCCCGCTCGCAGGACTCTCGACGGTGACCATCGTCGTGCCTGCCGCCCAGAAGCTGGATCGCGGCGGGCAGCGATCGGCCCAATACGCGGGCGGCCTGTTCGAGCAATCGGTCGTGCTCATCGGCGACGCCATCTTCCACTCCCTGTGGAAGGCATCGGGAGCCACCGCAGACGAGCTGTGGCCGCGCCACGCGAACATCGAATAGACCTTTCCGACCACCCGAAAATCCACCACTAACAAAGGAATCACCATGAAGCTTCAAGTCGCCATGGACGTACTCACCACCGAAGACGCCCTCGCCCTCGCCGGCAAGGTCGCACCGCACGTCGACATCATCGAGCTCGGCACGCCGCTGATCAAGGCTGAGGGCCTCCGCGCCATCACCGCGATCAAGGGCGCACACCCAGACAAGATCGTCTTCGCCGACCTGAAGACGATGGATGCCGGAGAGCTCGAAGCAGACATCGCATTCAAGGCGGGCGCCGACCTCGTTACCGTTCTCGGCACCGCGGGCGACAGCACGATCGCGGGTGCGGTGAAGGCAGGCAAGGCCCACGGCAAGGGCATCGTCGTCGACCTCATCGGCGTCAAGGACAAGGTGACCCGCGCACGCGAGGTGACCGCCCTCGGTGCGGAGTTCGTCGAGATGCACGCCGGTCTCGACGAGCAGGCCGAGGACGGCTTCACCTTCCAGACGCTGCTGACGGATGGCGAGACCGCGAAGGTCGCGTTCTCGGTTGCCGGTGGCGTGAACGCGTCGACGATCGCCGCCGTGCAGAAGGCCGGAGCATCCGTGGCCGTTGCCGGCGGAGCGATCTACGGCGCCGCAGACCCCGCTGCCGCAGCCGCAGCACTGCGCGCGGCCATCGTCTAATAGCCGGCACAAAGACTGGCCCGCCCGGCCGGGGCGTCTGATCGACCGTGGTGCTAGGGGCGCCCGACCTGATCAGGATGCCCGGCCCGGCGCGGCCCAGACGAATGGCGCGACCGCACCCGAAGCGGTCGCGCCATTGTCATTCCGCGGCGCATCGTCGGGGCTGGAGAGGGGCCCTAGGCCACCGCGACCCCGTCGACCAGGCTCAACGGCTTGCTGAAACCGAGGTAGCCGATCTCCTCGAGGTCGCCATCGAGGTCGAACAGCGGCGTGTAGCCGATGGACAGGTAGAGGCCGACCGCCTCCGGCTGCCTGGCGCCGGTGGTGAGCTCGACCCTCCGGTAACCGCGTAGGGATGCCTCGTGTTCGAGCTCGGTCATCACCTGCTTCGCGAGCCCCTGCCTACGGTGGTCGGCGTGTGTCCAGACCCGCTTGATCTCGACGGTGTCGTCGTCGATCCGCTTGAACGCTCCTCCGGCGATGGCGCTGCCACCGCACAGGACGATGAGGAATGCTCCGCCGAAGCCGGCGCTGAACAGCTCCGCGGGGTAGCGATGCAACTCGTAGGAGGACGGGACGCCGTCGTTCAGGCCGTAGCGCTCGTCGTATTCGCGGGAGAGGTCCTCCACCAATGGCAGCGCGAGCGGGTCGGTCGCGATGGTCCAGATGAATTCGATTCGGCCGGTCACGACTGCCCAGCGGCCACGATGCGGATGCTCAGATTGTGCATGCTCAGACGTTACGGGCAGCCGGAAAGGCCGTCAACGCGCGCGTTCACAGTTCGTCATGCGCCCGCACTGAGCCTGTCATCGGCGGCGCCCCTAGCGCGGCGCCATCCTGATCGCCCCGTCGAGTCGAATCGTCTCGCCGTTCAGCATCGGGTTTCGCACGATGTGCTCGACCAGCGCGGCGTACTCCTCCGGCTTGCCCAGGCGGGACGGATGCGGCACCTGCGCCCCGAGCGAATCCTGCGCCGCCTGCGGGAGGCCGGCCAACATCGGGGTCTGGAAGATGCCGGGTGCGATGGTCATCACCCGGATCCTGCTGGACGCGAGCTCCCGTGCGATCGGCAGGGTCATCCCGGCGACTCCGGCCTTGGACGCCGCGTAGGCCGGCTGCCCGATCTGCCCGTCGAACGCGGCCACCGACGCCGTCATCACGATGACGCCACGCTCTTCACCAGCCGAGTCTTCGCCAACCGAGTCTTCGCCTGCCGGCCCCATCGCCTGCATCGCGGCCGACGCCAGCCGGATCGTGTTGAAGGTGCCGGTGAGGTTCACCCGCACGACCCGCTCGAAGTCCTCGAGCGGCAGCGGTCCGGCCTTTCCGACCACCTTGCCCGGAGTCGCGATGCCCGCACAGCAGACGACGATGCGCAGTGGTCCGAGCCCGACCGCCTTCTCGACCGCAGCCTGCATTTGGGCCGGATCGGCGACATCCGCCGGCACGAATGTCGCCCCGAGTCCCGCCGCCCTGGCGATGCCGTCCGAGCTCACCAGGTCGACGATGACGACCTCGGCTCCCGCCGCTCTAAGCGCGGTCGCCGTGGCGAACCCGAGGCCGGATGCCCCGCCGGTGACGAGCGCGACCGTTCCCGCGATCTCCACCTTAGATCCGCTCGATGATCGTCGCGTTGGCCATTCCTGCACCCTCGCACATGGTCTGCAGCCCGTATCGCCCGCCGGTCTGTTCGAGGGTGTTCAGCATGGTGGTCAGCAGCCTCGTGCCGGATGATCCGAGCGCGTGGCCGAGCGCGATCGCCCCTCCACGCGGGTTGAGCAGCTCCGGGTCGGCGCCGGTCTCCCGCTGCCAGGCGAGCGGAACGCAGGCGAACGCCTCGTTCACCTCGTAGGTGTCGAAATCACCGATCGAGAGTCCGGACCGGTCGAGGATGCGCTGGGTGACCGGGATGACGCCGGTGAGCATCTCGATCGGGTCTGACCCGATCACGGCGGAGTGCACGAACCGCGCACGCGGTCGCAGCCCGAGGGCGGCCGCCTTCTCTTCGCTCATGATCAGCACGGCCGATGCTCCGTCGGTGAGCGGCGATGAGTTGCCCGCGGTCACCCGCCACTCGATCTCGGGGAAACGCCGAGACAGCTCATCGGAGTAGAACGCCGGTTTCAGGCCGGCGAGACTCTCGAGCGTCGTTGCCGGCCGCACGGTCTCGTCGACTTTCCCGGTGCCGACATCCAGGATCTCGCTGAAGAAGTCGGATGACGCGGCCAACCTGTGCGACCGCTCGGCATACTCGTCCAGCCGCTCGCGGCTGAGCCCCCAGCGCGCGGCGATCAACTCGGCCGAGACACCCTGGCCGACCAGGCCGTCCGGGTAGCGCGCGGCGACCATCGGACCGAACGGGTCTTCGCCGAGCGTCGCGGCGTTGATGGGGTTCTTGCTCATCAACTCGACCCCGCAGGCGATCACCACGTCGTAGGCTCCTGCAATCACGCCCTGCGCGGCAAAGGTGGCGGCCTGCTGGCTGGACCCGCACTGACGGTCCACTGTCGTGCCAGGCACCGACTCGGGGAAACCGGCGGCGAGCACGGCGTTGCGAGTGATGTTCACCGCCTGCTGGCCGACCTGGCTGAGACATCCACCGATCACGTCGTCGATCTGGACCGGATCGAGGTCGTTTCGCTCGACCAGGGTGCGCAGCACAGTCGCGAGCAGGTCGACCGGATGGAATGCGGACAGCGCACCACCCGGTTTTCCTCGGCCAGAAGGGGTGCGGATAGCGTCAACGATCACTGCGGTACTCATGGTGGACCACTCCGTCCGATTGTGGCTGGCGACCTCGTTCGGTCGCTGCCTTCCTCTATTCTCGCAAAAGTCGGGCGCGCTGGCAGAGCGGCCGAAATCGACCAAGTTCGTAACACATTTGGGATGCGGGAGAAAAACGACGAGTCTCGAATGGTGTCAACGCTCGAATCGGGCCAAGGGAGAACAGCCATGTCGGGAACGCAGACCAGCTTGAAGGTCGTCGGGGTCTCAGGGAGCCTGCAGGCGCCGTCGCGCACCATCACCCTCGTCGAGGAGATCGTCGGCGCCCTCGGCCTGGAGCTGCCGATCGAGTCGCGGATCGTGAAGATCAACGAGCTCGGCCCGTCGTTCGCCGGTGCGCTGAATCGCAAACAGGTGCCGGCGGAGGTCGAGGATGCCCTGCAGGCGATCGAGACCGCGGATGTCCTGGTCGTCGCGAGTCCCGTCTACCGGGCATCCTTCACCGGCCTGTTCAAGCATCTCTTCGACTTCGTCGACCAGTACGCGCTCGTCGACACTCCGATCCTGCTCGCGGCGACCGGGGGGAGCGAGCGCCACGCGCTCATCATCGAGCACCAGTTCCGCCCGCTGTTCGGCTTCTTCCAGGCGCTGACGCTGCCGGTCGGTGTGTACGCGCACGACTCCGACTTCACCGACTACAAGCTGACGAGCGGGTTCCTGAAAGACCGGATCACGAAGGCCGTCGCGAAGGCGGTGCCGATCATCCGGTCGAACGTCGCGGAGAAGGAAGAGATCGCCCGCACCCTCGCCGGCGATCGACCCCCGGTCGAGGAAGTCGACCCGCGCAAACCGGTGCGCCTGCTGAGCTAGTTTCGCGACGGGACTGGCCCGGTGGATTCCCGCACCGTCAGCTGGCTCGCCACGAGAGTTTGGGCGCCCGCTCGCACGCCAGAGTCGAGGCATTCGAGCAAGGATGCCATAGCCGTTCGTCCCATTTCGTATGGCGCTGGACTGACGGTGGTGAGTGCGGGAATCGCCGATTCTGCCGTTTCCGCTGATGACAACATGGCGACGACGGACAGGTCTCTCGGCACATCCAGACCCAGTCGTCTCACCGCTTCCATCACACCGACGAGTGCTCTTTCGTTCGTGCTCACGATCGCGCTGATGCCTGGACGCGCGGCCGCCAACTCGCTGAAGGCGTCGTAGCCTGCCCGAAATTGCGTGTCACAGGCAATCGACAACAGCTCGATCCCCAGTGTCTGTGCCGCTGTCTCCATCGCCGCCTGGAAGTTGACCGCGAGACCGTAGCCGCTATCGATCGTGGATCGGGGGTGATTGACGAAAACGACGGTCTCGTGTCCGAGTTCGTCCAGGTACGCGAGTGCGTCGAATGCGGTCTGATCGAAATCGGTATCGACGAACGGTGCGACGCCCTCGATGCAGGAACGCCCGATTTCCGAGAACGGAATGCCAGCATCCGAAAGGAATGCGACGCGCGGGTCATTGTGACGGACTTCCATCAGGATGACGCCCTCGACCAGGCCCTGCTGGACCAGTTCTCCGAGACCATCGATATCGTCCACGGCAGTTGTCCAGAGCACCATGTTGTATCCCGCTGATCGCGCCTCCTCGGCGGCGGCCCAGATGTGGTCGCGACCGGAGAGGCTGATCCCGCGCTCGAGCAGCGGGTAGAGCATCGCGATGATTCCGCTTCGCCTCGAGGCCAGCCCTCGAGCCAAGGCGTTCGGAGAGTAGTCGAGGTCTCGCATGGCCGCGTGGACACGGTCGCGCACCTCATCCGAAATGGGCCGAATTCCGCTCAGGGTGTAGGAGACCGTGCTTCGGGCGACACCCGCTCGGCGAGCCACGTCAGACATGGTTGTCATTTGCGCACGGCCTCTTCGTCTATTCCCGCAATGGTACCGTTCAGGCCTCGAACCACCCCAGCTCATGGCGGTCGGCCGTGAGCTCCAGGCGAGGTCCGATCGGAGCCGCCCAGCGCACGGCGTTGGCCAACACCCTGCGGATATCCGGGTGGTGATAGACGGGGAATTCCTGGTCTCCTGGCGAGAAGTAGAACACCTTCCCGCGACCGCGCGTGTAGGTCACTCCGGACCGGAACACCTCACCCCCGGCAAAGGTGGACAGGAAGATCGACTCCTCCGGCACCGGGATGTCGAAGAATTCGCCGTACATCTCCTGCTCGGGGATCACGATGGGGCTCGGAACCCCGTCGGCGATCGGATGCTTCGGGCTGATCGTCCAGACGAGCTCACGCTCGCCGTCGTTTCGCCATTTCAGCGAGCAGGTCGTACCCATCAGCCGCTTGAAGATTTTCGAGAAATGCCCGGAGTGCAGCACGAGGATGCCCATTCCGGCATGTACCGCGCTGTGGACGCGGTCGACGACATCGTCGGCCACCTGGTCGTGCCCGATATGACCCCACCACAGCAATACGTCGGTCGAGTCAACGACTTCCTGCGGTAGCCCGTTCTCTGGTTCCTGCAGGAGAGCGACGCGCACCGTGATCTTGTCTCCGAGCAGGCTGCGGAGTCCATCGGCTATTGCGCCGTGGATGCCATCCGGGTAGAGCCGGTTGACGAGCTCATCGCCGTTGCTCTCGTGGATGTTCTCGTTCCAGACGGTGACTCGGATGACGCCATCCTTGGTTTCTGCGTCTGTCATGCGACCTCGACCTCGCGGCCCTCGTGTGCGGATCGGTAGATAGCGTCAACGACCCGCGAGCGGTGCAGCGCGAATTCGCCATAGTGCTTCTCGTAGTTGCCCGAGGTGATCGCCGCAATGAATTCGGCGATCACGGCCTGGTGATGACCGGAAGGCACCGTGATGGTGGGGCGGACGATCGATGGGGCGCCGGCGACATCCTGATACAGGGTCACCGTTCCGCTCGTTGCGTAGTTGTCGACGTGGAGGCGGGCTCCGCCCTCCGCGCCCAGGAGTTCGACCTCGATGTCTTCATTCGCCTTGGAGTACGACGCCCAGGACGCCTCCAAGTGCATGCTGGAACCGTCCTCGAACCGAAGGAGCGCGCTGGTGAAGTCTTCGACGTCGAAGGCGACTCCGGAAGCGCCACCGGATACCTGGTGATGCCCTCCGCCCCGCCCGGCCCGGCCGAGTTCGTTGTGCGCGATCGCGCTGACGCTCTTCACCCGCGGTTCGTCCAGCAGGTACAGGGCGATGTCGAGCACGTGGGAGCCCAGGTCGATGAGTGGCCCGCCGCCGGCGGCGGCCTTGCTCGTGAACCACGATCCCATCCCGGGGATGCCCGAGCGCCGAAGCCAGCTGGCACGGGTGTGGTAGACAGCGCCGAGGGGACGGTCGTCGAGGTAGCGGCGGAGGTATTGCACGTCGGCGCGACGGCGGTGGTTGTACGCCACTTCGAGTACCCGGTCGTTGCGGCGGGCGGCCTCGACCATCTCGGCGGCCAGTAGACCACTCACCGCGAGCGGCTTCTCGCAGAAGACGTGCTTACCGGCGTTCAACGCGGCGACGGCGATTGGATGGTGCAGGTCGTTCGGTACGCCGATGGACACAACGTCGATGTCGTCTCGCGCCACCAGATCCTGCCAATCCGCGTACAGGTTTGGCACATTCCTGGTGCTACCCAGCTCCGCCAACCTCGCCGGCTCCTGGCCTGCCAGCGCGACCACCGTGGCGCCGGGTAACGCGGTGAACGCATCGAGGTGCGTGGTGCCGGCGAAGCCGAGCCCCACTACTCCGACGCGGAGGGAATCGGTTTCCGCCACTGACGGAACGAACTGGGCGGAACTCTGCATGCTGACGATCTCCTCTGGTCGCAACGCCTCATCGACGCGCTTCGACGAATCTACCTTTCGAGCAGACGGCATGCAAAACGGGTCGCGGCTAGACCTCGCTCAGCACCTTGGTGATCCGTTGAAGGCTCACCGACTCCGCCGTGCCGAGGTGCTGGGCGAACAGGCTGATCCGCAGCTCCTCGAGCAGCCAGCGTGCGTGGGTCAGCGGCGGCGCGGCATCCGGTGTCGGCGGAAGCTCTCCACCGGCCGAGCGGTAGCGCTCCGTCGCGCTCTGCACCTCGACCATCCAGACCCGGTCCCGCCCGAGATTCTCGGCGAGCTTGCCCACCCGATGGGTGATGCCGTTCAGGTAGACCGGCAGGCGCCCGAGCTGCCCGAGCCCGGTCGCTGAGACGAATCCGGGAAACACCAGGTTGCCGAGATGCTCGCGCACGTCGGCCAGCGGGCTGAGGAGGGCGATGTTCGACGCCGCCTTGATCGCCTTCTCCGCGGTTCTCGCCGCGCCGAGGATGGACGCGAGCAGCGACACCGTGGAGAACAGCGAGTCGACGATCGTGGCCGAGACGGCATCCCGCACCCGCTCGAACTCAGCGCGTGTCCATACCTCCTGGTCGGCGAGCACCGCGTCGACGCAGGCGGAGAGGCAATCGGCGAACAGCTCGGCGGTGGTGCGGTACGGACTCTGCGCGAGGGCGAGCTTCTCGGCGCTGGTGAGATGGCTCTGCACGTAGCCGGTGGGGGAGGCGACCGCGAGCAGGAGCAGTCGGCGCACCCCGCCACGCATTGCTTTCGCCTGGTCGGCCGGGGTGCTCTGCAGCCGGATCGCGACACTCGTTCCGTCGTCGACGAGCGCGGGATAGGCGCGGATGGTGTTGCCGCCCTGCTTGGTGTCGAGCGTCTTCGGCAGCTCGTCGAAGTCCCAGCCGACGATTCCGGACCTCTCCAGGGAGCTGTGCACGGTGACGGATGCCCGGGCGACGCTCTCCCGCACGCTCGACTTCAGCTGCTCCTGCAGCGCGCGCAGCTCTTTGCCGCTCGCGATCTGGCGACCACGCTCGTCCAGCACCTCGAAGGTCATCCGCAGGTGCTCTGGGATCCGCTCGCCGTCGAAATCGTCCGGGCCGACCGGGACGTAGGTCTTGGCGCGAATGAGCGTGGCGAGCTGGGTGGTGAGCGCACCGTCCGGCTCAGCCGGCAGCTCCGCGGTGAGCTTGCGAGCCCAGTCCGCCGCCGGAACGACGTTTCGACGGATCGCCTTCGGCAGCGACTTGAGCAACGCGGTAACAAGTTCCTCGCGCAGTCCGGCCACCTGCCAGTCGAATCCGGTGGGGCTGAGCCGCGCCAGCAGCGCGAGAGGAACCTGCACGGTGACGCCGTCATCCGCCGCTCCCGGCTCGAACCGGTAGCGCAGGCTGAATTGCTGGTCACCCTGCTGCCAGCTGCTCGGGAAGGCGTTCTCGTCGACCTGCGGAGCCTCCGGCTCGTCGACCAGCGCTTCCGCCGTCATGGTGAGCAGCTCGGGGGTGTCGACCCTGGCCTTCTTCCACCAGCCCTCGAAGGTGCGCTGGCTCACGACATCGGCTGGGATCCTGCGGTGATAGAACTCGAAGACCGCCTCGTCGTCGTGCAGGATGTCGCGGCGCCTGGTGCGCTCCTCCAACTCGGCCAGCGTCGTGCGCAGCTGCCGGTTGGCCCGGTCGAACGCCTGCTGGCTCTCCCACTCGCCCTCTACCAGGGCGTGACGGATGAACAGCTCGCGCGCGTAGGCCGGGTCGACCCGCGCGAACTGGATCCTTCGTCGCGCGACGATTGGAACGCCGTATAGGGTCACCCGCTCGTAGGCGACCGCCGCGCCCTGCTTCTTCTCCCAATGGGGCTCGCCATAGCTGCGTTTCACCAGGTCACCGGCGAGCGGCTCCGCCCAGGCGAGGTCGATGGCGGCGTTCATCCTGGCGAACAGCCGACTGGTCTCGACCAGTTCGGCGCTCATGATCTCGACCGGCTGCTTCTTGGCGAGGGCCGAGCCAGGGAAGATCGTGAACCGCACTTGGCGGGCGCCGATGTAGTCGCCGGGTTTCTGTTTCTGCTTGTCTTTCGCCGTCGGGTCTTTGATGCCGATCTGGCTGAGCAGGCCGGACAGGATCGACCGGTGGATGCCGTTCGGGTTGGTGCTCGGCTCACCGACGACCAAGCCGAGCGGTTTGGCCATCCGCTCGAGCTGCCGGTAGACGTCGCCCCACTCTCGAATACGCAGGAAGTTCAGGTACTCCGAGCGGCATAGGCGCCGGAATTGGTTGCCGGAGAGCTCCTTCTCCTTCGTTTTGAGGTAGTTCCAGAGGTTCAGCAGGGTGAGGAAGTCGCTCGTCGGGTCGACGAAACGGGCGTGCGCCTGATCCGCCTGCGGCCGCTTCTCGAGCGGACGCTCGCGCGGATCCTGGATGCTGAGGCCAGCGACGATGGCCATCACCTCTCGCGTGGTTCCCTGCTGCTTCGACTCGATGACCATTCGCGCCAGCCGCGGGTCGATCGGCAGTTGGGAGAGTTGCTTGCCGATGCGGGTGATCCTTGGCGTGCTCTCGTCGCCACCTCGGTCGCTGGCTCCCTCGGCGCTGGGGTCGCGCAAACGCTGGCGCGTTTGTCCTAGCTCCACCGCGCTAAGTTCCTTCAGGAGGTCGAGTCCATCCTTGATGCCCCGCGAATCCGGCGGCTGCAGAAACGGAAAGCCTGCGACGTCCCCGAGGCCGAGCGAGATCATCTGCAGGATGACGGCGGCGAGGTTGGTCCGCAGGATCTCCGGTTCGGTATATTCCGGTCGACGTATGAAGTCGTCCTCCGAGTACAGCCTGATCGCGATCCCGTCGCTGGTGCGACCGCTACGACCGGAACGCTGGTTCGCGGATGCCTGCGAGATCGCTTCGATCGGCAGCCGCTGCACCTTGGACCGCACGCTGTAGCGCGAGATGCGCGCCGTGCCGGCGTCGATCACGTACTTGATCCCCGGGACGGTGAGGCTGGTCTCCGCGACGTTGGTCGCGAGCACGATCCGTCGACGCGTCCCGGCGCTCGCCGACGGCTGGAACACCCGATGCTGGTCCGCCGAACTCAGCCGCCCGTACAGCGGCAAGACCTCGGTGAACGGCAGGTTCCGTCCCCTGATCGCCTCTTCGGCATCCCGGATTTCCGCCTCGCCGCTCAGGAAGACCAGAACGTCGCCGGTTCCCTCACGGGCGAGCTCGTCAATGGCCGCGTTGATGCCGTCGATCGGGTCGCGGTCCTCGCCGGGCTCGGCCTCGTCATCCGGATCATCACTCGTCGCCTCGGCCACGAGCGGCCGGTAGCGGATCTCGACCGGGTAGGTTCGGCCGGTCACCTCGATGATCGGTGCGCCGCCGAAGTGCCGGGAAAAGCTCTCCGGATCGATGGTCGCAGAAGTGATGACGACTTGGAGGTCTGGACGGCGTGGGAGCAGCTGGTTGAGGTAGCCGAGCAGGAAGTCGACGGTGAGGCTGCGCTCTTGCGCCTCGTCGATGATGATCGCGTCGTACTTGCGCAACTCCCGATCCCGATGGATCTCGTTCAGGAGGATGCCGTCGGTCATCAGTTTGATCCGGGTGTTCTTGCCGACCCGGTCGGTGAACCGCACCTGGTAGCCGACCAGCTCGCCGACATCCTGTCCGAGCTCCTCGGCGATGCGTTCCGCGATCGTGCGCGCCGCGATTCGCCTCGGCTGGGTGTGACCGATGCTGGTTCGGCCTAGTTCGAGCAGAATCTTCGGCAGCTGCGTCGTCTTTCCAGAGCCGGTCTCGCCCGCAACGATCACCACCTGGTTCTCGCTGATCGCCTTCGAGATCTCGTCCCGACGCTGGCTGACCGGCAGGTCTTCCGGATACACGATTCGCACTGGCGCTGGGCCTTGCGCTGGCGGTGTGTCGGTGACGGTCATGAGCCCTCCAGTTTACGCGGCAGTAGCTGGGTGCCGGTGCCTGCGGGTTGACCCCTGGGGCACCGCTCCTCCGCGGACACTCCTGGCGGATGTTGCCCCCAATCGTCATGTCAGTTCGCGTTGACACCAATGCGAACTGACAACACTGGTTCGCATGCACATCTACGAAGTGATGGCCGAAGTTCGGGGTCGGACGAAGCGCCTGAAAGACCGATGGGACCGCAGGATCGGCTCGGATGTCGGAACCGACCAGCTCTCTCCGAAGCTGCTTCCGAGCAAGCGTGGGCAGCGGGGCGCCTGACGCGAGTCATAGGCTGTCAGCGTGCAGCTACACGAGGTTCGAGTACACCGCAGTGACGAACAACTGGCGCGCGAGGATCAGCTCGCCTGGAAGATCGCGGAGGTTGCGACCGATCCGGTCCCGGTGACGGATGCCGTGGTCGACATGGTCATCAACCGCATCATCGACAATGCCTCGGTCGCCACCGCGTCGCTCGGCCGCGCCTCGGTGCTTGCCGCGCGGGCGCAGGCGGAGCGTCATCCGTACTCGCCAGGCTCCACCGTCTTCGGCGTTCCGGGGCGATTCGGGCCGGAATGGGCGGCCTGGGCCAACGGGGTCGCGGTGCGCGAGCTCGACTATCACGACACGTTCCTGGCCGCGGAGTATTCGCATCCGGGGGACAACATCCCGCCGATCCTCGCGGTCGCGCAGCACGTCGGCAGGAGCGGC
>JAODMG010000204.1 GCA_025464895.1 Microbacteriaceae bacterium
TCGAGGGTGGACTCCCGCGGGGTGCCACCGAGAGCGAGCCATCCTTCGACCTGGTCCCACTGCTCGCCGACCGATTCCATGAATCGGCGCCCGGCCACGGTCGCAATCGCCATCGTGCTGCCGATGACGATCCCTCCGACGGCGAGCGCGTAGCGGGGACTGAACGCGATCGCGCCGGTCGCAAAGATGATGGCAAGGGTGATCGCTATGCCGATGCCCATCGCGCTGCTCACGAGTGCGAAGTGATTCCAGGTCCAGCCGATCCGGCGGGACGCCGTCACCGAGGCGACGGTGAACATGACGAGCAGAGCGAGCGTGACCCAGACCGGGTCGGTGATGACCCCGCCAAGGACGAAACTGATCACCGCGAGCTGAATGGCGCCACGGAGGATGGCGAGAGCCGGTGCGAAACGGTGCGGCGCGCGAGAGAGCCACAGCACGGCAACGGTCAGCACCATCAGCAGGCCAACGCCGAGAAGTGTCGGTACGAACGCGGCCAGCCTAGTCATCGAATCAGCGTATCGACCGACCAGTGGTCATTGGCTGGTAGTCAGGGACGGTCTCGCCCGGTGTCATTCGTTCTGCCTTCGTCCCGGATGACGTTCGGCTGCTCGGTCGCGCGGACGTCGTGGCGCCCGTGCGGCACATTCGGATCCAGCTTGTCCGCCCGGCGCACCTGCTCCTCCGCGTGAGCCCTGACCTCGTTCGCGTCGTCCTGGCGATCACCGGCCTCGCGGCGGAGTCGCTCGGCGTCGACTTCGGCCTGCTTGGCTTCGGCAGCTGCGCTCGCAGCCTTCGCCTCGCGGTCGCGGGCGGAGAGTTCATCCACTTCAGCCTTCTCCCGCAGTTCTGTCGCGCGGCGGCTGTTTGTCTCGCGGACGCGGTCGCGACCGAGGAACACGACCAAGCCGAGAACAATGAGTACTACAACGACCACGACGATGATCGTGATCAGCGTGCCTGAATTCATTGGATCCTCCTCTGCCAGCAGGCCACGGCGGCCTTCAAATCAGTAAACTCCGGAAAAGGGCCAATGCACATGGGTTGAAAGGAGAGCCTGACATGGTTGAACCAGGGAACGATCCGTCCGACGACGACGCCACCAAGCCTCTTCCCGAGCAGCCGGACGCGGCGGGCGGTGCATCGACAGAACCGATCGGTCCAGGATCGGTCGATCCGGACACACCGACGCAACTGCTCGGGCCGCCGCTCGACGGCCCGATCGAGACCGACGGGACAGCCGCGGCGACGGAGCCCATCGCCCCCCATGTCCCGATCGCGGATCTCGGCGCCACCGGGGCCGTTGTCGTGCCGGGTCCAGGCGACTCGGCCGTTGGCCGCTCCCGCAGGAGGATAGCCCCGTGGCTTCTCGCGGGGTTGGCGGCAGTGCTCCTGGTCGTTCTCGCAATCGCGATCCTGCCGGGACTCCTGAACAACAGCGGAGTCGTCACCGGACCGAGTGTCCCACCGAGCCCGAGCCAAACACCGACCGCGGTGCCGAGTGCCGTGCCGAGCACGGTGCCGAGTGTTGCGCCGCCGGTCGAAGCGCCGCCCGCCACCCCCGCAGCCCCGAATCCCGGCACAGGAGGCGGCTCAGGTCCGCAACCGACCCAGAACCCGCCGACGGTTCAGCCAACGGCCCCCGTTCCGGAACCAACGGTGTCTGCCGGTCCTTAGAAGCGGTCCCCGAGCGGTCTCGGTTCAGGTGATTCTCAGGTCGAGACGCGTTTCACGATTCACGGACCCCGAGTCGCCGTCCCAGGTCGGCCGCCGCCGTGTGCGCCGCCGCGAGTTCGCGCTCGCTCCGCGGAATATCGTCCACCCTGGCCGGAATGACCTCGGCCAGCGTGAGGTTCGTGCTGATCACCGACACGGACATTCCGAGTGCGTTTCCGAGGATGAGCTTGAGCACCGGCACCGCATGATCCCAGTCCGCGGTCGGAGTGCCTTCGTCGTAGACCCCTCCTCGGCTCGCGACGATCACGGCCTGACGTCCCGCGAGAGGCTGCGTGTCGCCGTCGAACGGTGCCGTCACCCCGGGAACGTGGATGTAGTCGATCCAGGCCTTCAGCGACGAGGGAAGTGAGAAGTTGTACATCGGCGCACCGATGAGCAGCACGTCGGCGGCCATCAACTCGGCAAGAAGTTCCTCCTGCAGCGCCTCGGCGCCCTCGGGTGGGGCGGCGTGTTCCGGCCGAAGCCGCCGCGGCCAGTGGAGTGCGGCATCCGGGAGGTGGGGGAGCGGGTCCTTCTGCAGGTCCCGATAAACGACGATGTTGTCCGGATGTGCGCTCCACCACGCGTCGGAGAAGGTTTGGCCGATCGCACGCGATCGAGAGCTGGCGAGGTCGGCTGAGGAATCCAGGTGGAGCAGTGTTGGCATGCGTTTAACGGTACCTGGGCCGAGGCACTCCGGTGCAGCGTCCGAGGCAGGATGCACGAGACAACGAGACACGGGATGTGAACAGTGTCTACACTGATCGCAGGTTGGCGACCGCAGGTTCTGGCGCCGGGCATCACAACCACATTCAGGCATCCGTAGGCACGAAGGAGTGCGTTATGCAAAAGATCAGCCCTTTCCTGTGGTTCGACCACCAGGCCGAGGAGGCCGCGAACTTCTACGTCTCGGTATTCGAGAACTCGCGCATCGTCAACGTCTCGCGCTACGGCGAGGGTGCGCCAGCACCGGCTGGCTCGGCCATGTCGGTCAGCTTCGTGCTCGAGGGGCTCGAGTTCCAGGCGCTGAACGCCGGTCCCCAGTACACCTTCACAGAGGCGATCTCTTTCCTCGTCGATGTCGGCACCCAGGACGAGATCGACCGTTTGTGGGACGCGTTGACGAGCGACGGGGGCGAGCCGGGGCAATGCGGCTGGCTCAAGGATCGATTCGGCCTGTCCTGGCAGATCGTGCCACCCATCCTCGGTCAACTTCTCTCCGATCCCGACCCCGCAAAGGCGGGCAGGGTGATGCAGGCGATGCTGTCGATGAACAAGCTCGACATCGCGGGGCTCCAGGCCGCACACGACTCGGAGTAGTTGCTGAACCTGTCGCGCCCGATACAGTCGCGCCCGATACTGTCGAGCCCCGATCCAGTCGAGCTCAGACCTGAGGCGTGACGTCATCAGCGTGACATTATTAAGTGGTGAGCTATTCAGCCGTAGATAGTCGTTACGAGTCCTTCCCATACCGCCGCACCGGGCGAAGCGGACTTCTGCTTCCCGCGGTGTCGCTCGGCCTCTGGCAGAACTTCGGCGACATGAATCCGCTGGACACCCAGCGTGCCATCCTGCGCCGCGCATTCGATCGCGGGGTGACCCACTTCGACCTCGCCAACAACTACGGCCCGCCCTACGGCAGCGCCGAGACTAATTTCGGCCGGATCTTCGACGAGGATTTTCGCCGGTACCGCGACGAACTGGTGATCTCCACGAAGGCGGGGTACGACATGTGGCCCGGCCCGTACGGCGATTTGGGATCGCGCAAATACCTGCTCGCGAGCCTCGACCAGTCGCTCGACCGGATGGGTCTCGACTACGTCGACATCTTCTATTCCCACCGCGCCGACCCGAACACACCCCTCGAGGAAACGATGGGAGCACTGCACACCGCCGTCACCTCTGGTAAGGCTCTCTACGCTGGCATTTCCAGCTATTCGCCGGAGCGCACGCGCGAAGCCGCGACCATTCTGGCCGAGATGGGCACTCCGTTGCTCATCCACCAGCCCTCATACTCGATGTTCAACCGATGGATCGAGGATGAACTGCTCGACACACTCGGCGAACTCGGTGTCGGCTGCATCGCCTTTTCACCACTCGCTCAAGGTCTGTTGACCAATCGGTATCTCGGCGGGATTCCCCAGGATTCTCGGGCGGCCCAGAATGGGTCGATGCACGCGGACATGGTCAACGACCAGACCCTGTCCAGGGTCCTCGCCCTGAACGAGATAGCGGAGAGTCGCGGCCAGACGCTTGCCCAGCTTGCCCTGTCCTGGGCGCTCAGGGACCCTCGGGTGACCTCGGTGCTGATCGGCGCGTCGAGTGTTGCCCAGCTGGATGACAACCTCGCGGCGACAGAGAACCTCGAGTTCGACGATGCGGCGTTGGCCGCCATCGACGAATTCGCGAAGGACGCCGGAATCAATCTCTGGGAGTCGTCGAGCGCGGTCTAACCGCCGAACGGCGGACCGCTCAGGACGCAGCGCCTGCCACTGACGATTCGAACACTGACGATTCGACCAGCGATGACTTCCAGCCGACGAGAGCCCGAACCGTCTGGCTGGAGTCGTTGGCCAGGCCGTCCATCACATCGGCGGGAACGAAGAAGTTCACCGCAAGCCAGCCGCGAACGGTCTCCGACGGGTCGTCCGCGAGCGAGCGCAACACATCGCACGGCGTCGACTCGTTGCGGGCCACGCACGAGCGCACGGATTCCTCCGGGTCGGCGGCCAGCTGGGCGAACAGGTCATCAGGAGTGTTGTAGCTGCTCGCGACCGACTCGCGGATCCGGGGATTCGCATCCGTCGCCAGGAGCCTGAGTCGGCGGATCTTGCTGTCGGTCACCGGGGGAGCGGGGTGCAGCGCCGCGGCCTGCTCCGCGGTGAGCACTGCACTGGTAAGCATCGTCGGTGCGTGATCACGCATCGCCTGTCGCTGGGCTGGGGTGTTGAAGCGGATGCACGACATGCATTAACGCTACCCCCGGGTCACTCCGGGGCGGGCGGGACACTCTCAGGAAACGCGCGGAACCTGGCGAGTGCGCCGCGGCCACCATGGCACGAGCATCGACGTCGTCCGCTGGTAGTCGGCGTACTCCGGATAACGCGACCTCGAGATGCCCTCGGTGAAGTTCGTCGACCCGATGAAGAGCCCCGTGAGCAAAAGCGGACCGAGAACGGTCAGTTGGAGAGCCGATCCTGCGGCCACCGCCCCGAAGAAGAAGAACACCCACCACTGGGCCTGTTCGAAGAAGAAGTTCGGATGCCGCGACACCGCGAACAGCCCGTCCCGCAAGAATCTCGGCTCGGGTTCGCGGCCGGCCGCCCGCTCCGCCTTCTTCCAGCTCTGGAATCTCCACTGCTGCTCATCGGCGATCGTCTCTCCGACGAGCATCCCCAGGAAGACGATGGCCAACCCGGCGTCCCAAGCGCCGAAAGGTGTCCTGTGCTCATAGGCCGTCATCGCCGGCAACGCGATGAGGACAAGGATCGCGTTCTGGACCAGGACAATGAACAGCAGGTTGAATACCTGGAACTGCCACGGTTTCATCTGGCCGCGCAGCACCGCCCAGCGATAGTCCTCGACCCCGGAGTATCCGCCCTTCCTGGCGAAGTTGAAGGTCAGTCGTGCACCCCACAGTGTGACCAGAACGGCCATGACGTCCAGCCGGATGTCCTGTAGCCCGGCGAAGATCGCGAACACCCAGACGTAGGCGACCGGAACTATCGACCACAGTCGGTCCACCCAGGAATGGTCATCCGTCAGGAGCGACGCGACCCAGGCGAACACGCACACTCCGATTGCAATGGCAATTACGACCGAGAGCGCTGTCATTTCTGAATCCTATCTGCACGTCTGCTGTCGATAGACTCAACCATTGTGGAGGCCAAAACTGGAAACGACGTCAGTTCCAGGATCTTCACGATTCCGAACATCCTGAGCTTTATCAGGCTCGGCCTCGTGCCGGTCTTCCTCGTTCTGATCATCCTGGGTCACGACGCATTGGCGCTTCTCACCCTTATCGTCTCAAGCATCACCGACTTCCTCGACGGAGTCCTCGCCAGGAGGCTAAACCAGGTCACGCGGCTCGGACAACTGCTCGATCCCGCGGCCGATCGACTGTTCATTTTCGCCGCACTCATCGGGCTCGCGATTCGAGGCGTCATCCCGTGGTGGCTCCTGGCGATCATCGTCGGACGTGACGTCGTATTGCTCATCCTCGGGGTAGTCCTTGCCAATTTCGGATTTGGTCCTCTACCGGTGCATCATCTCGGTAAGGTTGCGACGTTCTGTTTGTTCTACGCACTACCGATTTTGATGATCGGCCAGGCATTTCCGGATGCAGCGTGGATCACGAATCCCGTCGGGTGGGCGTTCGCGGTCTGGGGTGCCTTCCTCTACTGGTGGGCTGGCGTCATCTACGTTGTCGAAACTGCACGGGTGGTTAAAGTTCCGCGGGGAGCAGGGCGCTCCGAATCCGATACGCTGGACGGCTAAGGGAGGTTCACGATGGTTGATTCCGAAAATCAGGATCCGGCCGCCGGGGACGCGCCTCGCGAGACCGATACCACGGCTCACTTCACCGGTGGCTTCGCGGCCCAGCTGGCAGCACTCGACGGTGAGGTTTCTGCGGAAGAGCAGGAGGCCATCGCCGCCCTGCCGTCCGGCTCCGCCCTGTTGGTCGTCCGTCGTGGCCCCGACGTCGGTGCACGGTTTCTCCTGGATTCGGATGTCACGACCGCCGGCCGTCATCCAGAAGCCGATATCTTCCTCGACGACGTCACCGTTTCCCGTCGTCACACCGAGTTTCTCCGGCACGGCACGGTGTTCGAGATCAAGGATCTCGGATCGTTGAACGGAACCTATTTCGACGGCGTCAGGATCGATACTGCTCTTCTCAGCAATGGTGCAGAGGTGCAGATCGGCAAGTTTCGATTGACCTTTTACGCCTCGCGAGCGGACCTCGCTCACCAGGCAGGCCAATAGTGGCTCGATCCAACGCCCAGGCAAAGGAGCCAGGGGGTCAAGGCCTTCTCAGCATCGGTCAGGTGCTCGCACGGCTTACCGCCGAATTTCCCGATTTGACCCCGTCGAAGCTCCGTTTTCTCGAAGAGCGTCAGCTCATCTGCCCGGCAAGGACCGAGTCGGGCTACCGCAAGTTCTCCCATGTCGACGTCGATCGACTGCGCTTCGTCCTCACGATGCAGCGCGATCACTATCTGCCGCTCAAGGTGATCCGCGGCTACCTGGACGAACTCGACGCCGGGCATCAGCCGGAGCTCCCTGGAGCCGTGGCCGTCAGCGCGCCATCGATGCTGTCCAGTGAGCGACGGTTTTCCCGCGATGAGCTGATCCGTGAAGCCGGTGCGACCCCGCAGCTCTTGAACGACGCCATTTCGTCGTCGCTGGTCGTTCCGGCCGAGCACTACGCCGAAGAAGTCGTGACTGTTCTCCGTTCGCTGGTGGAATTGCAGCGGTCGGGCATCGAGCCGAGACATCTGCGGGGATTCCGCGCAGCAGCGGAGAGGGAACTCGGACTGATCGAGAGCGCGCTCATCCCGGTCGCACGAAGGAAAGACGCGTCGAGTCGGGCAAAGGCGAGCGAACTCGCGCGTGAGATCGCAGGGCAGCTCGAGATCGTGCGTAGCAACCTGATTCGTTCGGCACTGTCCCGCCTCGACACGTAAACTAAAAGGGCTGGATAAGATCTTGCTCGACACGCCGAATCGGTTTGTGCGAATGTCACGGCTCGAGGCAAACCGCTCGGTAACTTGGATCTAGACAGAAGTATCAACTCGACATTGAATGTTGTGGTTGGTCAGAGGTGGGAAGGCAGTCACATGAGTGAACTCAGCAGCCGCAGTGAGGATGCTCGGTACGATCTCGGACTTCTCTTCACCGACGGACTCCCGGATCTTGACGACACGGCAGGCTACCGCGGGGCGGTGGCAGCCAGGGCAGCCGGAATCAGCTACCGCCAGCTCGACTACTGGGCTCGGACCGAGTTGGTTGAGCCCACCGTACGCGGGGCGGCTGGATCCGGATCGCAGCGGCTGTACGGCTTTCGCGACATCCTGGTCCTCAAACTCGTCAAGCGTCTGCTCGATACCGGGATTTCGCTCCAGCAGATCCGCACCGCGGTCAACCAGCTCCGTGAGGCCGGCGTCAGCGACCTCGCCCAGACGACCCTGATGAGTGACGGCGCCAGCGTCTACCTGTGCACCTCCAACGACGAGGTGATCGACCTCGTCAGCCGAGGGCAGGGCGTTTTCGGCATCGCTGTCGGCAAGGTACTCCGAGAGGTCGAGAACAGCCTGGTCGAACTCGACGCCGAGCGACCAGAGCTCATGGACGAACTCGCCGCCCGCCGCGCCGTTCGGGCGTCCTGAGCCCTCTGTGTTTTCTTAACAGCGGGCATGTTTTCTTAACAGCGGGCATTTGAGCTCGGGTTTTCCGCTTTAGGGCATACATCCTTAGGGATTTAGGACGTGCATCCATAGAGTTGCGCCTCGTGGCATTTTGCACTGAACGGCTGCGGGCTACGCGGTCTCGCTGTAGTCGCCGATCTTGGCCGTGCGCATGATCCGCTCGAGCAACTGGTCGAAGTTCCGCGCCATTTCCTGTGCGCTTTCGCCGGGCCAGACGTGCAGGGGCTTCGCCGCGCCCTGGGCCTGCTGAAGCGAGGTGCGCTCCGGCAGTTGCGGACTCAGCACGAGCGGTCCGAACATGTCGCGCAGTTCTTTGATCCGGAACTGGTGCTCGAGCGACTGCACTCGCAGGCGGTTCACGATGATTCCGAGTGGCTGGAGACGGGGGGACAGTCCGCGTCGGATTTCCTCGATCGCGCGAAGAGCCCGGTCGGCCGCGGCAACCGAGAACAAACCCGGTTCCGTCACGACGGTCACTCGATCGCTCGCGGCCCAGGCGGTCCTCGTGAGCGCGTTCAACGACGGTGCACAGTCGATGAGCACCAGGTCGTAGTCGGCTTCGACATTGGCGAGGGCCTCTTCAAGCTTCCAGATGTCGCGGATGCTCGGATGCGGACCATCGAAGTTGATGGCGGACGGGCTGCCGATCATGACATCGATCGTTCCAGGCCGGCCCCTCGTCCACCCGCTCGGGGCGATCGCGGCACGCACGATCTTCTCTTTGGGGGAAGCGAGGACATCGGCGACATTGAGGTGTCCGGCGATGTTGATGTCCATGCCGGTCGAGACGTCTGATTGCGGATCGAGGTCGACGACTAAGGTCCTCAGTCCCTTTGCGAATGCAGCAGAGGCGAGGCCGAGAGTGACAGTTGTCTTGCCGACTCCTCCCTTGAGGGAGCTGACGCTAAGTACATGCACAATGAACGACGATACCTTCACTAGTCTTAAAGCACCTAAACGTCCGCGGTGAGCCGGA
The DNA here is from genome assembly GCA_025464895.1 of Microbacteriaceae bacterium. Taxonomy (GTDB): domain Bacteria; phylum Actinomycetota; class Actinomycetes; order Actinomycetales; family Microbacteriaceae; genus Parafrigoribacterium_A. The sequence continues at coordinate 9,121 of JAODMG010000204.1, forward strand.
TCGACTAGCAAAGGGCTTCATGTTCAAGAAGATTCTCGTAGCCAACCGCGGTGAAATCGCCATCCGCGCCTTCCGTGCCGCCTATGAGCTTGGCGCTCAGACCGTCGCCGTCTTCCCCTACGAGGATCGCAACTCGATGCATCGCCTTAAGGCGGACGAGGCATACCAGATAGGCGAACCAGGGCATCCGGTGCGCGCCTACCTCGACGTCGGCGAGATAATCCGGGTCGCGCGGGAGTGCGGTGCCGATGCGATCTATCCCGGGTACGGATTCCTCTCCGAGAACCCGGAACTCGCAGAGGCAGCAGCGGCTGCCGGGATCGCTTTCATTGGTCCAGGACAGCATGTTCTCGAGATGGCCGGCAACAAAGTCACAGCAAAAGAACATGCGATTGCCGCCGGAGTGCCCGTTCTCAAGTCGACGCCGGCGTCGAAAGACATCGAGCTGCTTCTCAGTGAAGCCGCCGAAATAGGTTTCCCGATCTTTGCGAAGGCCGTCGCCGGCGGCGGTGGCCGTGGCATGCGCCGCGTCAACACCCAGGAGGAATTGCGCGGAGCCCTCGAAGAGGCGATGCGCGAAGCGGACAGCGCGTTCGGCGACCCGACGATGTTCCTCGAGCAGGCGGTGGTCCGACCGCGTCACATCGAGGTCCAGATCCTCGCTGACTCGACGGGGGAGACCGTCCACCTCTTCGAGCGGGACTGCTCTGTTCAGCGACGCCACCAGAAGGTCGTGGAGATCGCTCCGGCACCCAACCTGGATGAGGATGTCAGGCAGGCGATGTATCGCGACGCGATCGCCTTCGCCAAGTCGATCGGGTATGTGAATGCGGGCACCGTCGAGTTCCTGCTCGACACAGAGGGGGAGCGCAAGGGCCAGCACGTCTTCATCGAGATGAACCCGCGCATCCAGGTCGAGCACACGGTGACCGAGGAGGTAACCGATGTCGACCTGGTCCAATCCCAGATGCGGATCGCATTCGGCCAGACGCTCGCCGAGCTCGGGCTCCAGCAGAAGGACCTCCGGTTGCGGGGTGCCGCCCTGCAGTGCCGCATCACGACCGAGGATCCGGCAGCCGGATTCAGGCCGGACACGGGAAAGATCACGACTTATCGTTCGCCGGGCGGCGGTGGTATCCGTCTCGACGGTGGAACCATCGATCCCGGTACCCAGATCAGCCCACACTTCGACTCGATGCTGGTGAAGATGACCTGCAGGGGGCGTGATTTTCCCGCGGCCGTCGCCCGAGCCAAGCGCGGCCTCGCCGAGTTCCGGATCAGGGGAGTGTCCACCAACATCCCGTTCCTGCAGGCGGTGCTGGATGACCCGTCGTTCGCCGCAGGCGACCTGAGCACGTCGTTCATCGACGAGCGGCCGAACCTGGTCAGGGCGCAGCCGTCGAAAGACCGCGGCACGCGGATGCTCAACTGGCTGGCGGATGTGACGGTCAACCACCCGAATGGCGACGGTGCCGGCATCATCAGCCCGTCGCTCAAGCTTCCCGCGGTCGACCTCACCATTCCCGCTCCGGCCGGCTCTCGCCAGCGACTGCTCGAGCTCGGTCCGGTCGGTTTCGCCTCGGCCCTCCGCCAGCAGACAGCTCTCGCGGTCACCGAGACCACTTTTCGTGACGCACACCAGTCGCTGTTGGCGACCCGCGTGCGCACAAAAGACCTCGTCAATGCCGCTCCGTATGTCGCCCGAATGACCCCACAGCTGTTCTCGGTCGAGGCATGGGGCGGAGCGACCTACGACGTCGCGCTCCGTTTTCTCGGTGAGGACCCGTGGGACCGTCTCGCCTCCCTTCGAGAAGGCCTGCCCAACATCGCGATCCAGATGTTGTTGCGCGGGCGAAACACCGTCGGCTACACGCCCTACCCGACCGAGGTGACCGACGCGTTCGTTCGCGAGGCCGCCAGCACCGGTGTTGACATCTTCCGTATCTTCGACGCGCTCAACGATGTGTCGCAGATGAAGCCGGCGATCGACTCGGTGCTTGCGACCGGGCACGCCGTGGCCGAGGTCGCAATCTGCTATACCGGTGACCTGTTGGATCCGGCCGAGGATCTCTACACCCTCGACTACTACTTGAGGCTTGCCGAGCAGATCGTCGACGCCGGCGCACACATCCTGGCGATCAAGGACATGGCGGGGCTGCTCCGCGCGAGTGCGGCAGAGAAGCTGGTCTCGGCGCTGAGGGAGCGATTCGATCTCCCGGTGCACGTGCACACCCACGACACGCCTGGCGGGCAGCTGGCGACGCTTCTGGCGGCGAGCAGGGCCGGCGCGGACGCGGTGGATGTCGCGAGCGCGCCGATGGCGGGAACGACCAGTCAGCCGTCCGCATCCGCCCTCGTCGCTGCCTTGGCGCACACGGAGCGGGACACCGGTCTCTCGCTCGCCGCTGTATCCGATCTCGAGCCGTACTGGGAGGCCGTCCGCCAGGCCTATCGCCCGTTCGAGTCCGGGTTGTCCGGCCCGACCGGCCGGGTATACAGGCACGAGATTCCCGGTGGGCAGCTGTCCAACCTGCGCCAGCAGGCGATCGCACTCGGGCTGGCCGACCACTTCGAGAAGATCGAAGACCTCTATGCCGCCGCGAGCCGGATGCTGGGGCGGCCGCCGAAGGTCACGCCGTCGTCCAAGGTCGTCGGAGACCTGGCGTTGTCGCTGGCCGCAGCGGACGCGGACCCCGCCGAGTTCGAGGCGCATCCCGAGAGGTTCGATATCCCCGACTCCGTGATCGGATTCATGGCGGGGGAGCTCGGTGACCTCCCAGGTGGGTGGCCGGAGCCGTTCAGGACGAGGGTCCTTGCCGGCCGTACCGTCAAGATCGGGGCGGCCGAGATCACCGAGGAGGACCGGGCAGGCCTCGCAGGAGACCCGGCGTCGCGCCGTTCGACTCTCAACCGATTGCTCTTCCCGGCGCCGACGAAGCAGTTCGAAGAGGTGCGAGAGCTGTTCGGCGACCTTTCCGTCGTCGATACCGTCGACTACCTGTACGGCCTGAAGCAGGGCGCCGAGCACGTGGTCGAGATCTCCAAGGGTGTGAGCCTCTACTTCGGCCTGCAGGCGATCGGCGAAGCAGACGACAAGGGCATGCGCACCGTGATGGCGACTCTCAACGGCCAGCTTCGACCGGTGTTCGTCCGCGATCGAGGCATCGCGGTAGACAGCACGACCGTCGAGAAGGCGGATCCGAGCAAGCTGGGTCAGATTCCTGCGCCGTTCTCCGGTGTGGTGACGCTCCAGGTCGAGGATGGCGCGATGATCGTCGCAGGGCAGAGCGTCGCGTCGATCGAGGCCATGAAGATGGAGGCGGCAATCACGTCGCCTGTCGCAGGCAAGGTGCGCCGCCTGGCTGTTCCGAAGACCAGCCAGGTCGATGCCGGTGACCTTCTGCTCGAGATCGACCCCTCCTGACCGCTCGCAGGCGCCCTCGACGCGCCTGTAGGCTCCACACAGCAAAACCTTCGCGCTAAACTCGAGGGTTGTTGAATCACGGAGAGGTTCTGTTTTGGTGAATACCAAGCGCAAGAAACCGGAAGACGGTGGGCAACTCCTCGAGCAGGGCTCTGAGGCGCCCGCGGAATACGCCCATCCAGAAGACGATCTCGCGACCTCGATTCCGGAAAGCCTCAGCATCGATGTGAGTCTTCCCGCCACCGTGCATGACACCCCAGAGGACGAACTCGCAGTCGCGATCGTCGAGGTTCCGGTGAACCCTGGATCCGTGGATGGCGGCACTCCCACGACGATGTCGATCTCCGTGGTCGCGCCAGACTTGCAGCCCGCCGAGGCGGATTCGGTGGAAGTCGAGCGCGTCGTAACGCCTCTTCCGGACACCCATGAGTCGGTCTACAGCCGCCGTGATCGACTTCGCGGCGAGGTCTCGCTGACCCCGGAGCCTGCGGCGATGCTCACCGCCGACCGTCTGATCGACGCCAGGAAGAAGAAGCGCGTCCGCCCGGAAGGCGGCTGGAACGCCTTCGTCTACGGACTGACCCTGCATATGGTCAACCTCGGTGATTCGCCGAAGGTGCGCGCGCGTAAGGCGGTCGAGCACCGCATCGACAAGACGTTCGAGGGCGGCACCCGGTTCGTCCCGATCCTCACCCGCAAGGGTGGCGTCGGCAAGACCACGATCACCGCGCTGATGGGCATGGCGATGTCGGATGTTCGCGAGGACCGGGTCATCGCCATCGACGCGAACCCCGACCGCGGAACCCTGTCGGAACGGGTCAACAAGCAGACCCGCTCCACGGTTCGCGACGTCGTGACCATGGCCGCGTCGATCTCGAGCTTCAGCGACTTCACGACGATGGTGTCTCGGGATGAGACCAGGCTCGACATCCTCGCGTCAGACACCGACCCGTTGCTGTCGGAAGCGTTCGACGAGAACGATTACAACGTCGTGGCCGACCTCGCCGGCCGGTTCTATTCGATTGTTCTTACCGACTGCGGTACCGGAATCGTGCACTCGGTGATGCGCGCGACCCTGCAGCGTGCCGACTCGGTGGTGATCGTCTCAGGCGGCAGCGTCGACGAGGCGCGTTTGGCATCGGAGACGTTGACCTGGCTTGAGGCCAACGGCTACGGAGACCTCGTTCGCAACGCCGTCGTCGCGCTCAACACTGCAACTCAGGGCACCAACCTGGTCAAGCTCGAAGAGATCGAGGCGCACTTCAAGTCGAGGGTGCGGGAGATCGTCCGGATTCCGTACGACCCCCAACTCGCCGCGGGTTCCGCCATCAATTACAAGGACCTCAAGCCATTGACGAAGAATGCCGCCCGTGAGCTTGCGGCGCTGGTCATCGATGGGCTTCCCGTCAGGCGCGGAGCCTGATCCAGCGATGACAGAACGACAGATCAGGGTCTTCGGCGACCCGGTATTGAAGACTGTGTCCGAGCGGATCCAGGAGGGCGACCGGGTGGAAGGCCTGATCGAAGACCTCATCGACACGGTGAAGATTCCTGGGCGTGCTGGAGTCGCGGCGCCCCAGATCGGCGTCAACCAGCGCGCGTTCAGCTACAACGTGGACGGCGAGGTCGGGTACGTGATCAACCCGGTGTTGGTCGAGGTGTCCGGCGAGCCTGAGCTGATGGACGAAGGATGCCTGTCGGTGCCCGGCTTCTACTTCGAGCGCCTGCGCTATCCGTTCGCGCGGGTGACCGGCGTGGATTTGGACGGAAACCCGGTCGAGCTGAGCGGAAGTGGACTCATGGCCCAGGCGTTGCAGCACGAGACCGATCACCTCGACGGCAAGCTCTACATCGAGGGTCTCGACAAGGAACTCAAGCGTGACGCCATGCGGCAGATCAGGAACGCTCCCTGGTTCTGAGCTCCGCCCGGCTCAGCGCATCAGTGCAGAAGTTCAACCAGTGCAGACGTTTAATCAGTGCAGCAGTTCAATCAGTGCAGCAGTTCAATCAATGCAGAAGCGACTCGCCCTTGGTGGACGGAGCGTCTTCGTACATTCCCTCGATGGCATCCGCGAAGTCCTTGAGTATCACGCTTCGCTTGATGCTCAGCTTCGGCGTCAAGTGCCCTGACGCTTCGCTGAGCTCCAGGGGAAGGATGATGAACTTGCGAATGGATTCGGCCCGAGAGACCTTGGCGTTTGCGGCATCGACCGCGCGCTGGACCTCGGCGACCACCTTGGGGTTCGAGCAGGCGCTCTCGAGGCTCTGGGTCGGGTCTTCTCCGTTGTTCTTCAGCCAGACGGGCAACATCTCCGCATCGAGGGTGACCAGCGCGCCGATGAACGGCTTCTGATCACCGACCGCGATGACCTGGGCCACGACGCTGTTGGCTCGGATCGGGTCTTCGAGAGCCGCTGGCGCGACATTCTTGCCGCCGGCCGTCACGATGATCTCTTTCTTCCTGCCGGTGATGGAGAGGTAGCCGTTCTCGTCGATCTCGCCGATGTCGCCGGTCTTGAACCAGTCGCCGTCGAACGCCTCCGCCGTCGCGGCATCGTTCTTCCAGTAGCCGGCGAAGACACAAATGCCCTTCACCTGCACCTCACCGTCGTCGGCGATTCGAACGGAGACGCCGGGGAGCGGCGGACCGACCTTTCCGATCTTGAAGGTCGAAGGCCGGTTGACCGACACGGGTGCCGTGGTCTCGGTGAGCCCGTAGCCCTCGAGGATGGTGAGTCCGAGGCTGCGATAGAAGTGGCCGAGGTACAGGCCGAGTGGTGCGGAACCAGACACGGCATACTTCACCCGACCGCCGAGGGCTGCGCGGATCTTGCTCAGCACGAGACGGTCG
>JAODMG010000220.1 GCA_025464895.1 Microbacteriaceae bacterium
CCCGGGACGCCCCGGGGGCCGCGTTCACGACGAACGTCGACGGTGCCCCGTAGCCGCGCTCGGCGAACGCGCCATCGATGGCGACCTGCAGCCGTCTTGGAGCGGTTGTCGTTCCCTTCCCGATCGGCAGCCGTCGTTCGGGCGATCGGATGTCGTCGCGGCGGGAGTTGCCGCCTCGCGGCGGGAGTAACTGTCACTCGTGGCGGGAGAAAGGAACTCGCGGCGGGAGTCGTAACTCCCTCCGCGAGTGCGTTTCTCCCGCCGCGAAGGTGGCTTGCGCCGTAGTTTGCGAAGGTGGCTCGCGCCGCGAAGGTGGCTTGCGCCGTAGTTTGCGAGGATGGCTTGCGCCGCGATGCTGCTCAACAACGTGGTGATCGCGGCGGAACGCCAGGCCGCGCAGGCCTGAGTGCTGTTACGGCTCCCGGGACGCCCCGGGGGCCGCGTTCACGACGAACGTCGACGGTGCCCCGTAGCCGTGCTCGGCGAACGCGCCATCGATGGCGACCTGCAGCCGTGACAGGGACTCCGCCGGAATGAGGGCGATGGCTGCGCCGCCGAAGCCGCCCCCGGTCATCCGCGCACCGATCGCGCCGTTCTCGAGCGCCGTCTCGACGGCCAGGTCGAGCTCGGCGATCGAAATTTCGAAGTCGTCGCGCATGGACCGGTGCGACGCGTCGAGAAGGTCTCCGATCGCCGTCGGACCTGACTCCCTCAGCGTGCGAACAGTGTCGAGCACCCGCTGGTTCTCGGTGATGACGTGACGCACCCGGCGGAAAGTGACGTCGTCGAGCAGCTCCCGCGCGCGGGGCAGGTCGCCGACGGAGACCTCCCGAAGCGAGTTCACGCCGAGAAGGCTGGCACCGAGTTCGCAGGATGCCCGCCGCTCGGCATACCCGCCGGTGGCATGAGCGTGGCTGACCCCTGTGTCGATGACGGCGATGACGAGCCCGGCCGCCTCGAGGCCGAGCTCGATGATCTCGGAGTCGAGGTTGCGGCAGTCGAGGAACACCGCGCTGTCTTTCTGCCCAAGCAGCGACGCGGACTGGTCCATGATGCCGGTGGGGGCGCCCACGGCCTTGTTCTCGGCGAGTTGACCGACCTTGGCCAGTGTCCTGCGATCGAGTCCGAGGTCCCAGACGTTGTCGAGCGCGAGCGCAACGGCACTCTCGATCGCGGCTGAGGAGGAGAGCCCGGCCCCGACCGGGACATCCGAGTCGAGGTAGATGTCGAAACCGGTCACCGTGGAGAGGTCTGCACCGTACTGCCCGAGCGCCCAGGCGACGCCGAGCGGATAGGCGGACCAGTCGTGCACGTTCTCCGGGGCGAGGTCGTCGAGGTCGATCTCGACGATTCCGTCGGCGAATGAGCTCGAGACTCTGGCCATCCGGTCGTCGCGTAGCCCGATGGCGAGCACCGTGCGGCGATTGATCGCGAACGGCAGCACGAAACCTTCGTTGTAGTCGGTGTGCTCCCCGATCAGGTTCACCCGTCCCGGTCCAGACCAGGTACTGGTCGGCTGGTAGCCGTAGAGCGCGGCGAAACCGGCGCGCACCTCATCGCGGATGTCGGACGAGTGGTTCGACGCCGGCTGGTTCGAGGCTGACTGGTTGGACGCATGCTGATTCATAGCCGGGAAATCCCATTTCGTACGAGTTCTGCGGTGTGTTCTGGCGGCACATCCCCGATCCAGGCGCCCATGGCCGCTTCGGATCCGGCCAGGTATTTCAGCTTCGACTCCGCTCTGCGCGGGGAGGTCAGCTGCAGCATGAGCCGGATCTCATCGCGTTTGACCCGCACGGGAGCCTGGTGCCAGGCCGCGATGTACGGGGTCGGAGTGTCGTAGATTCTGTCGACACCGCGAAGCAGGGTGAGGTAGAGCCCGGCGAGCTCGTCGCGCTCCTCCTCGTTGGTCGCGGCGAAATCCGGAACGTGGCGGTGCGGAAGCATGTGCACCTCGATCGGCCACCTGGCGGCGAACGGCACGAACGCGGTCCAGTGCTTGCCGGAGAGGACGACCCGCTCGGATGCCCGCTCTGATTCCAGGATCCGCTCGAACAGGTCCGGCCCGAATTTTTCGATCGACTCGATCAGCCGGGTGGTGCGTGGCGTCACGTACGGGTACGCGTAGATCTGCCCGTGCGGGTGGTGCAGGGTCACGCCGATCGCTTCACCGCGGTTTTCGAACGGGAAGACCTGTTCGATGCCGGGCAACGCCGAGAGGGCGCTGGTGCGGTCGGCCCAGGCTTCGATCACGGTGCGTGCTCGCGATTCCGTCTGGCTGCCGAACGACCCGAGGTGGGCCGGACTGAAGCTGACCACTTCGCAGCGCCCGACCGAGGTGCGGGTGCGGCCGAGACCGATCGACGTGAGGTCATCCAAGCCGAGCGGAGCGTTCTCGCCGACGAGGTCCGGCCCGAACGACGGCGAACGGTTCTCGAACACGGCGACGTCGTAATTGTCCGGGATCTCGGACGGGTTGGTCGGCGACGCGGGGGCCAGCGGGTCCTGGTCCGCCGGCGGGAGGAACACCCGGTTCTGCCGGGCTGCGGCGATCGAGATCCATTCGCCGGTCAGCGGGTCCTGCCGCATCGTCGCTGTTGCCGGCCTCGGGTCGAGGACGCGCGCATCCGGTGCCCGATCCGGCGAAAGCGTGGTGTCCGCGTCATCGAAATAGATGAGTTCGCGGCCGTCGGCGAGACGGTACTCGCGCTTGGTGATCTGCGGCATTCGGTCTTTCTGTGCTCGAGGGTGTTGATGCACTCCGCCAGTAGGCTGGACGGATGCGTGCACCCACCGGAGAACAATTCGAACTGGCGAGATCGCGACAGAATCAACAATCCCGAGCAATCATAACCGAGGTGGCAGCGGGCCTTCGGGCGTTGTCTGTGAACGGCATAGAGCTCGTGGAGACCTTTCCGGTCGACGTCCGACCACCATTCGGATCCGGCACGGTGCTCTCCCCATGGCCGAACCGGATCGAAGACGGACTGTGGATTCTCGATGGGGAACCGCAGCAGCTCGACCTGACCGAGCCGGCCCGGAACAACGCACTCCACGGTCTCCTTTTGGCCACCGCGTACTCTCCGATCGAGCGGTCGGATGACGCGGTCACCCTGGCCGCGACGGTCTACCCGCAGCACGGGTATCCGTTCATGGTCGACACGACCGTGCGCTACGAACTGGTCGACGACGGCATCACCGTCACTCACGGCTTCACCAACGCAGGCGCCGAGCGCGCGCCGGTCGCGGTCGGGACGCATCCGTTCTTCAAGATCGCCGGAGTTCCGACCGATGATCTGGTGCTCTCGATCGACGCCGCGACCAGGTTCGAGGTGGATGATCGGCTGAACCCGATCGCCGAGATCCCGGTCGATGGCACCGACTACGACCTGCGGGGTGGCCGCCCGGTTCGCGAGCTCCAGCTCGACGATGCCTTCGGCGAGGTCGCCATCGTCGACGGCGTCGGCCGTCACACCCTCACCGCGCCGGACGGCCGCTTCGTCGAGCTGTGGCACGACGCCGACTACGGGTTCGTGCAGGCGTTCACCACCCGGGAGTTCCCGACCGAGGACGGACCGGCCACCGCGATCGCCGTCGAGCCGATGACCGCACCCCCGAACGCGTTCAACACCGGCCAGGGCGTGATCTGGCTGGAACCCGGCGAAAGCTGGTCCGGCAGCTGGGGAGTGCGCTACAGCGGCAGCCCCTTACCGACTAGCCCCGGGCAGGCCTGATGTCGGCCCCGCAGCCAACAGACCCGCGCCTTCCTGCCTCCGGCGCAGACCTCCGTCGTTGGCGGCAACATCTCGCCGACGAGATCGCAGAGGCCGCGGTCTATCGTGACCTTGCCGGTCGACGCACCGGGGAGGAGCGGGAGATCCTGCTCGCGCTCGCAGAGGCAGAGGGTCGTCACGCCGCGCACTGGCAGGAACTGCTCGGCGACCAGGCAGGTACACCGCGCAGGGGCGACATCCGCACCAGGTTCCTCGGATTCCTCGCCCGCACCTTCGGCTCCGTGTTCGTGCTCGCCCTGGCGCAACGGGCCGAGGCGCGGTCGCCGTACGAGTCGGATGCGGATGCCACGCCGGCGATGGCAGCGGATGAGCGCATCCACGGTGAGGTCGTCCGCGGTCTCGCCGCGCGGGGACGCAACCGGCTCTCCGGAACCTTCCGCGCCGCCGTTTTCGGCGCAAACGACGGGTTGGTGAGCAACCTCGCCCTGGTGATCGGCGTCAGCGCATCCGGGGTTGCCACCCACGTAGTCCTGATCACCGGCGTCGCCGGACTGCTCGCCGGGGCGCTCTCGATGGGGGCGGGAGAGTACGTCTCGGTGCGCTCGCAGCGGGAACTGCTGGAGGCATCCTCACCCGATCCGGCCGCGAACACGGCACTTCCGCACCTCGACGTCGACGCCAACGAACTCACCCTGGTCTACCGGGCCAGGGGGATGTCGCCCGAGGAAGCCCAGGAGCACGCGGATGCCGTGCTGCGCGACCACAGCCTGGCATCGTTCGGCGCGACGGATGTCGACCAGCACGAGGCGGTCGGCACCGGTTTCGGCGCGGCGCTGTCCAGTTTCTGCTTCTTCGCGTCGGGGGCGGTCGTCCCGATCATCCCCTACCTGTTCGGGCTCGGCGGCATCGTCGCGGTGATCGTGGCCGCGGTGCTGGTTGGGCTCGCGCTGCTCGGTACCGGTGCAGTCGTCGGTCTGCTCTCCGGTGGGCCGCCGCTGAAGCGCGCGCTTCGTCAGCTGCTGATCGGCTACGGGGCGGCCGCGGTCACCTACCTGCTCGGCCTGCTGTTCAACGCCGGCATCGGTTAAACCGCTGGTTCCCTAGCGCAGCGTCTCGAGCACCTCGATCACCCGGGCGGGATCCGTCTCCGGATTGACGAACGCGAGGCGCAGGACCGCGGCGTCGTGCCAAGTGGTCGGTACGCACAGGATCGTGCCTGCCACCGCCATTCGATGGGACCACTCCGCGTAGTCTTCTGCGCTCCACCCCGGCCGCTCGAACAACAGAACCGACAACTCTGGCTCCGCCACCAGCCGCAGGAAGTCTGATTCCCGGATGGCGTCGGCGACCTCGCGGGCCGTCGACAACGACTGCTCCACCGCGACCGAATAGCGGTCGGTGCCGTGGGTCGCCAGGCTGAACCAGAGTGGCAGCCCGCGGGCCCGGCGGGAGAGGTGAAGCGCCAGCTCGCTCGGATTCCAGGACTCGCGGTCGATGTTGTCGAGGTAGCTGGCGTGCTGCGTGTGGGTCGCCCGCGCGAGCTCCGGCTCCCGGTAGACCAGCGCGCAGCAGTCGAACGGAGCGAACAGCCACTTGTGCGGATCGACGATGAAACTGTCCGCTCGCTCGATTCCGGCGAAGAGGGGGCGCACGGATGGCGCGGCCAGCCCGGCCCCTCCGTATGCCCCGTCCACGTGCATCCAGACCCCGAACTCGCGGCAGACGTCGGCGATGTCGGAGAGATCATCGACCAGGCCTTCGTTGGTAGTGCCAGCCGATGCGACGACGGCGAAGACGTCGGGGTGGGCCTCCAGCACGGCGCGCAAGGCCGGGCCGGTCAGGTGGTCCCTGGCATCCGTCGGCACCGTCACCACGTCGACATCCAGCGTTCTCGCCGCGCTGTGGATGGAGGAGTGCGCGGTCGTCGTGCAGGCGAGCTGCCATCCGCCGGGCGGTCGTCCGCCGCGCCGCGCCTTCGCCGTTTCGCGCGCGGTCATCAGCGCGGACAGGTTGCCGGAGGTGCCGCCGGAGACAAAACATCCGCCGGCGGTGTCCGGCCAGCCGAGCATCCGGGCGATCCAGGCGAGCGCCTCGTTCTCGGCGTAGATCGCGCCGGCTCCCGCCTCCCACAGGCCGCCGAAGATGTTGGCGGCACTGGTGACCAGGTCGAAGGCGACCGCGGCGCGGGTGGGGGCGGACGGGATGTAGGCCAGGTTCATCGGATCGTCTTGAGAGCGGGTCGCCGGCTCGAGCACCCGGTCGAAGACGCGAAGCGCGGCCTCTCCGCCAATGCCGGCCGCGGTGATCGTGGGTCCGGCGTCGCGGGCGAGCTCGGATGCCGTGCGCGCGGTGGACAGCGGGTCGGTGTGCCGAACCACCCGCTCCGCCGACCACTGGACCGCGAGCGTGACGATGTCGGACTCGTCGCCCCAGACGGAGTGGTCGGGGGTGGCGTCGATGGCGTCAGGTTCGTTCATGCCCTAACGGTGTCACCGCGACGGCGGTTGCGCAACCGCGGTAGGCACTGCGCCGCCGCCCGACCGTGGCGGGTCAGCCGCGTGGCGTATGCGGTGGGCCCCGCGGGGCTCGAACCCGCGACCAACGGATTAAAAGTCCGATGCTCTACCAACTGAGCTAGAGGCCCGCGCATACAAATGTAGCGTGGATTGTCGAGCCAACCGTGCGACCGGAATTCGGATGTGCGAGCCGACAAAGCAAAAGAGTCGGCCCGGCAGGGACACTCTCGTTGAGAGGGTCCGCCGGACCGACTACCGGGTAGACGAGCCGGACGCGCGGGACCCGGTGATCGGGCCCCGCGCGGCTAGCTCAGACGCGGCTAGCTC
>JAODMG010000013.1 GCA_025464895.1 Microbacteriaceae bacterium
GGAGGGGGGCATCATGGCGAGACGACTGCCATCGCTGCCGCCCGTGCTCCCGGGCTTCAACCACGTACACATCCTCGGCTCCGGCGGATTCGCCTACGATTTCCTCTACGAGCAGAACATGACGAGCCGCCAGGTCGCGGTGAAGGTGAAGCTGAACGAAGTGGTCAACGAGCAGGTCAGGCAGATGTTCCAGGCCGAGGCCAACCTGATGGCCCAGCTGAGCTCCCATCCGTCGATCCTCACCGTCTACCAGGCGAGTGTGTCATCCGACGGGCGGCCGTACCTGGTGATGGAACTCTGCTCGTCCGCCCTCAGCGAGCGATACCGCCGCGAACGCCTGCCGGTTCCGGAGGTGTTGCGGATCGCGGTGAAGATCGGCAGCGCGATCGAGACCGCGCACAGGAGCGCAGTGCTGCACCGGGACATCAAGCCGTCCAACATCCTCCTCACGGCCTACGGGCACCCGGTTCTGTCCGACTTCGGCATCGCGGCGACACTCAGCGAGACCGACAGCCAGGAGGCCGTCGGGATGTCGATACCGTGGTCGGCGCCCGAGGTGCTGATGGATGAGACCGCCGGCACCGTTGCCTCCGAAGTCTGGTCGCTCGCGGCGACCGTCTATTCCTTGCTCGCCGGACGGTCTCCGTGCGAGATCCCCGGGGAGTCCAACACCTCCGCCGACCTCGTGTCGCGGATCAACCGGGCCAAGATCCAGCCGATTGGACGACCGGATGTCCCGGCCGACCTGGAACGGTTGCTCCAGCGCGCGATGTCCCGCAGGCCGGAGAACCGCCAGCAGAGCGTGCTCGAGTTCGTGCACGAGATCCAGGCGATCGAGACCGAGCTCGGGGTGCCGCAGACGCCGATCGAGGTGGCGATGGACGATTGGGCCCTCGCCACCGTTGCCGACCTCGAGGACCGAACCCGCGTTCGCGGGGTGGCTGGCGCCGCGTCATCCACCCGTGCCCGCCGTCGTCGTCGTCGGGTCGTGTCCGGCGACGCGGGGTATGCCTCGGTTGGCACGCTCCACCGTCAGGGCAGCATCGCGCAGGGCAGCGGAGCGGGACCGGCCACCCGCGGTCGCGGCATGCGCGCGCTCGCCTGGGGGCTCGTGGCGACCTCCGTGCTGGTCATCGCCCTCGCCGCGATGGCGACCCTGGTGCTGATCAAAGCGAACAATTCCGACATCCCCCAGGTCGCGAATATCACCAGTGTGTCAACGGCGACCTCGATCGAGTTCAGCTGGGATGACCCCGGGCTCGCGGCCGGCGACTCGTACCAGGTGACGACTTCCGGCGGCGGATCGAGCCTGCAGAAGGCACCGAAGTTCAGCGTCGACGTCACCCCGGGAGACCGGGTCTGTGTCGCGGTGGCCGTCAACCGCGGCGGAAAGCTCGGTGCTTCGAGCGGTGAGAAATGCGTCGACGTACCGGGATGATGATCGATGTTTAGGCGCTGGCTCTCCACCCACAAGTCGCTCGTCGTCGCTGTGACGAGTGGAGCGGTCGTCGCGGTGCTAGTCGCCACTGTGGCGATCGTGTCAAACGGATACACGGCGCAGCATCTCAACCTCGACGACGGATCGGTCTGGGTGTCGAACGGCAGCGACCAGGTCATCGGCAGGGCGAACACCCAGGTGCTCGAGCTGAATACTGTCGTCGCGAGCACCGGTGCGGACATCAGCGTCATCCAGAACGGATCGAGTGTCCTGCTGTTCGATCGAACCGACAGCAAGGTCGACGTCGTCGACCAGGCGACATCGAAAATCATCGACAGCGTTCCGCTCCCCACCGCAGATCCCGAGATCTTCCTTGCCGGGGACAACGTGGTGATTCATGCCAGGGGTACCGGCCAACTCTGGGTGGTGCCGGTCGCCGGCCTCTCCAGCTTCGATGCACAATCGGAACCGACGCTCAGCCTCGGGGTGAATTCGGTTGCCAGCGTCACGCCCGATGGCGTCCTGTACGCCTATTCAGCCGACACGCATCAGGTCTACCGCATGGATGCCGCCATCTCCGACACCGTCAACCAGGTGCAGTCCGTCAACTTCGGCGACTCCCGCAGCAGGGTGACGATTACCTCGGTCAACGGCCAATGGGTGCTTCTCGACTCTGCCAAGAGGACGCTGTCGATCGGCGGTCGCGCCGTCGACCTGTCCAAGCTGATCCCGTCGGATGGCTCCGCGGTGCTTCAAGCCGCGGCAACGACAGGAAACACAGTGCTGGTCGCGGATGGCTCCGGCCTCGTCGGCGTTCCCCTCGGCGGTGGCGCAGCCGAGTCCCTGGTCTCCGGGCGAGCCGGACTTGCGGCCGCTCCGACGATGGTGGACGGCTGTTCATTCGCCGCATGGTCCGACGGGACGGCCTGGCGCCAATGCCAGACGACACCGGGGATCAGCATGACACTCGCGAACGTTCCGGCCGGATCCAGCCGGCTGCAATTCGCGTCCAATGGCAACAGTGTGGTGTTGAACGATCCGACCCACGGTGGATCCTGGGCGGTGCAGGCCAACGGCGAGCTGATCGACAACTGGGCGGACCTCATCGTGGTCAAGCAGGACCAGCAGCAGGTGCAGCAGAACACGGAAGACACTCCGCCGCAGTATGACAAGACCCAGGCGCCACCGGTGGCCGTCGACGATTCATTCGGTGCGCGACCGGGCAGGAGCAGCGTTCTGCCGGTGCTGCTCAACGACTACGACCCGAACGGCGATGTTCTCGTCGTGTCCGACTTCACCCCGATCGATGCGAACGTCGGCCGGATCGACATGATCAACAACCAGCAGCAGCTGCAAATTACGCTGAATCCCGGGGTCACAGCACCGATCACCTTCCATTACACGATCACCGACGGGCGCGGGGGCACTGCTACTGCGAGCGTGACGGTGACGGTGCGGACGCCATCCGAGAATTCCCCCCCGGTGCAAGTCCGGCAGACCAAGGCGCTGGTCGTGCAGGGCGGCCGGGTGACGACATCCGTGCTCGGCGACTGGGTGGACCCGGACGGGGACGCCATCTACCTGACCTCGGCGACCACCACGGCGCCGGACACCGTGAGCTACAAGCCGGAAGGCACGGTGATGTACTCGGAGGGCGGTGCTCCGGGCGAGCTGCGCACCGTCGCCGTCACCGTCTCTGATGGCACCGCCATCGGCACCGGAAGCGTCGCGGTCACCGTGAAGCCCGCAGGCAAGGTTCCGATCATCGCGGACCCGTTCGTGGTGCTCAGCTATGCCGGCCAGGAAGTCACGGTCAACCCACTCGACCACGTTCGCGGTGGTACCGGCGAACTCCGTCTCGCCAGTGTTCCGGCCAGGACCGGCGCAACCATCACGACGAGCCTCGAGACCGGTACGTTCCGGTTCTCCAGCGACGAGGCGCGCACCTTCTACCTGGACTACGTGGTCAACGACGGCGACCAGACCGTCACTGGCACCGTGCGGATCGACGTGGCGGCTCCTCCTGACGCCAACACCAAACCGATCACCATCCCCAAGACCATCTTCGTCAGGACCCTGAGCAGCGGGACCGTCGACATTGCCGGAACCGACATCGACCCGGCCGGGGGAGTGCTGCTCGTCACGTCTGTCGAGAACGTTCCGGCTGCATCGGGGGTGAAGGCGGAGATCATCGAGCAGCGAACAGTGCTGGTCACCCTCACTGCTCCGCTGCAGACCGGCCCGGTCACGTTCAACTATCGCGTCAGCAACGGCCTGGCCGAAGCAGAGGGCACTGTCACGGTGGTGGAGATCCCCAAACCCGCGCGACTGCAGCCGCCGATCGCGAACGACGACACCGTGACGGTGCGGGTCGGCGACGTGATCGACATCCCGGTGCTCGCCAACGACGTCCAGCCGGACGGCTACGACCTCACCCTCGATCCGCAGCTGTCCACGACATTGAGCGGTGACTCCGGGCTGCTCTTCGCCTCCGGAAACGTCCTCCGCTACCTGGCGCCGCAGAAGACCGGAAACTTCACCGCCGTGTACCAGGTATCCGGTCCGGACGGACAGGTCGCCCAGGCCCAGGTGCGGATCGCGGTGCGAGAAGCCGTCGCCGCCACCAACAACCCTCCGGTACCGGACACGGTGGTCGCCAGGGTGCTGGCGGGTGGAACGGTGCGGATCACGGTCCCGCTGACCGGAATCGACCCGGATGGCGACTCGGTGCAGTTGCTCGGCCAGGAGACGAGTCCCGAGAAGGGCTCGGTCACCGGCGTCGGGTCCGACTACCTGGATTATCAGGCCGGCAGCTACTCCGCCGGAACGGACACCTTCACCTACACCGTGATCGATGCGCTCGGCGCTCGGGCGACGGGAACGGTCAGGGTCGGCATCGCCCCGCGGCTGGAGGGGGCCCGCAATCCGGTCGCCGTAGAAGACGACGTCACGGTCAGGCCTGTTCGCACCGTATCAGTCCAGGTGCTCGCGAACGACTAGGACCCTGACGGAAGCCCTCTCACGGTGACCCGGGTCGAGCCGAACTCGAAGAACATCGTCGCCACGATCGTGAACAACGTCGTCAAGGTGACTCCGCCGAAGACCCCTGGTCGGTACGGCCTCGTCTACACGATCGAGAACGCAACCGGTGGCACGAGTTCGAACTTCCTCACCGTCGTGGTCGACCCGGCGGCGCCTCCCGCGTATCCGATCGCCGACGACACCGTCCTCGATCTCTCCGACATCCTCGGCAGGACCAGCGTCAGCGTGAACGTGCTGAAGAACGTGTTCTTCGCGGATGGCAGCCCGAGCCAGCTGAGCGTGTCATTGCTGCCGGGATACAACTCGTCCGCGTCGATCACCGCGACCAAGAGGGTGAAGGTCCAGGTCGAGGCGAAGAGCCAGATCATCCCGTTCGCCGTCGCGAATCCGGATGACCCGAGCATCGTGTCCTACGCATTCGTCTGGGTGCCGGGGTTGGATGACGCGCTTCCCCAGTTGAACCGCAAGGCACCCCCGCTCAGCGTTCCCAGCGAGTCGACGCTGACCATCGACCTGAACGACTACGTCGTCGCGGTCGGCGGCAAGACAGTGCGACTGACCGGAGCGACCACCGTGCAGGCGACCCACTCCAACGGCGCGAACCTGGTCGTGAACGACCACACCCTGCGCTTCACCTCCGCCAAGCAGTACTTCGGCCCGGCATCGATCTCGTTCGAAGTGACGGACGGTACCTCGGCGACGGATCCGAACGGGCGAAAGGCGACCATTGTCCTGCCGATCCGGGTCACCCCGCGGGAGAACCAGCCTCCGGTGTTCAACGGTGGCGTCATCGACTTCGAACCGGGCCAGTCCAAGGATCTCGATCTGCTCAAGCTGACCACCTATCCGTATCCGAACGACCTCGCCGAGCTCGGCTATACCGCGCTGGCCCCGCTGCCAGAGGGCTTCAGCTACACCCTCACCGGCCAGAAGCTGACACTGCACGCCAACGAGAACGCGACCAAGGGATCGACAACCTCGCTCGTCCTCGGTGTCAGGGACGCCATCGGCGCTGGCAAGTCCGGTCGGATCATGTTGCACGTAGTCGCATCGAGTCGTCCGCTGGCGAAGCCGGCACCGGACTCCGTGATCGCCCCGCGAGGCAAGACGACGACGGTCGACGTTCTCGCCAACGACGAGGCCACGAATCCGTTCCCAGGCAAGCCGTTGCGGGTCGTCGCCATTCGCGGGCTCGATGGCGGATCGCTGCCGGCCGGGGTTTCCATCCAGCCGAGCGCCTACAACGGCCGACTCACGGTGACCGTCACCGGCTCTGCGCCGCCCGGCGACAGCAACATCCAATACGAAGTGGCGGATGTAACGGGTGACCCCGATCGCTACGTGTGGGGATCGGTGACGGTCTCCGTGCAGGACAAGCCGGATACACCGCAGGCGCCGACCCGCGCGGACGGTGGCTACACGGAGGGCCTGCTCTCGCTGGCGATCAAGCCACCCCAATTCAACAACTCGCCGATCACCAAGTACGAGGTGAGGAGTTCCAGCCACGGCAACTACTACAAGGACTGCGGCGTCTCTCTCCGATGCGACCTGGCCGATCTGACCCCTGGCCAGAGCTACCAGTTCACGGTGACCGCAACCAACGGCCAGGGCACCTCTGCGTCGAGCCCGCAGAGCGTTCCACTGAGCGCCGACTATCTTCCGGCTGCACCGAGCGGTGTCTCGGCCGTTCCCAGGCCCGATCCCGCATCGCCTGGCACCGTCACGATCGACTGGAACTCGGTTCCGGATCCGAACCCTGGAAGCAGTGTCACCGGCTACACCGTCGTGATCGGTGGTCCGGGGGGCGACCAGACGATCCAGGCTGCGCGCGGCGACCAATCGGTGACCACGCGACTGACGCCGGGAACCGAATACCAGGTGAGCGTCTACGCACGGAACTCCGCCCAGGTCACCAGCAGTTCCGACTGGAGGCAGAGCGCGCCAGTCAGTGTCACGGCGGTCGGGCCGCCCGGTGCGAACAGCCCGGCGCCGTCGGCGACGATCGCTCCGGATGGCAGCGGGGACGTGCTGCTCAACTACGGTGCGAGTGATGGAAACGGGCACCCGGTGAGCTACTCGTACGGCAGGGTGAACGGCAGCGCATCCGCCCCGGATTGCAGCCCGAGCAACAAACCGAATCCGATCACGCTGGTCAGCAGCCCAGGCGGTTGGCGCGACACCAACACCGCCGACGGCCAGAGCTACACCTACTTCGTCTACGCGGACAACGGCTTCTACTGCACGGCGACGGCATCCGGCACCGTCCTGCGTCTCGACCCGCCCGGCCAGGCAACCGGGACCGCGACAGTGCAGGACCACTTGGGCTCCGGGCAGTACGACATCCAGGCCGGCAGCAGCTTCACGGTGGCATCCGGCTCCGCGGCGAAGTATGAATACCGCCTGAACGGCGGCGGCTGGGCGGAGGTCACGGCCGGACAGTGGCTCACCTCCGCGGGCGATTCGAGCGTCTACGGCAACGCGATCTCGGTGACCTTCCGCGGCTGTCGCGACCAGAGCGAGAGCTATTGCGGGCCGGAGTCCGCCGCCACCGTGCTAATGCCGGTCAACACTCGCGCCTCCATCCAGAGTTGTGTGGTCGGCGAGGCGCCGAACCCGACGCCTCCGCGCAACGCCGGAAGCCCGACGGTGAGCTACCAGTATTCGTACAACGACGGATCCGGGTCGAACTGGACGGCCTTCGGCCCATCAGCAACAGTGCCAGCGGGGACGACCGGTGTGCGCGTGAAGGCCACGGTCACGGTCGGCGGCACGTCATACACCGACCCTGGTTACGGGGAAGGAACCTGCACGCAATGATAGAGACGTCGTATTTGGCTGGACCGGCCGAACCTACCAAGGCAAAGGGCACCGCAATGACCATGACCCCGGAACAGGCGAGCTGGTTCTCCGATATCTTCAATCGCCTGGTCGCCAATGTCGACCAGGTGCTGCTCGGCAAGACCTTCGTGGTGAAGCTCTCGTTCACCGCGCTGCTGAGTGAGGGTCATCTGCTTCTCGAGGACTACCCCGGCACCGGTAAGACCTCGCTCGCGCGCGCGATGGCGCAGAGCGTGCGAGGCGTGAACAACCGCATCCAATTCACCCCGGATCTGCTGCCGGGAGACATCACCGGCGTCAGTATCTACGACCAGCGCTCCGGAACGTTCGAGTTCCATCGTGGGCCGGTCTTCGCCAACATCGTGCTCGCGGACGAGATCAACCGGGCCAGCCCGAAGACGCAGGCAGCGCTCCTCGAGGTGATGGAGGAGGGGCACGTCACGGTCGATGGGATCACCCACGACGTCGGGGCCCCCTTCATGGTCATCGCGACCCAGAATCCGATCGAGCAGGCCGGAACCTACCGGCTCCCAGAGGCCCAGCTCGACCGGTTCATCATGAAGGCGTCCATCGGATATCCGGATCACGCATCGACGCTCAGGATCCTGGAGGGCGCGGGAACCAAGGCACACGAGACGACCGTGCCGTCGATCGCGACCGCGGAAGTCATCGTCGAGATGGGCGCACTGGCTCGCACGGTGCATGTCGATCCGTCGATCAACGACTACGTGTCGAGAATCGTGGATGCGACGAGAAGCGCCTCAGAGGTGCGGCTCGGAGCGAGCGTCCGTGGTGCCCTCGCGCTGATCCGCACCGCCAAGACCCTCGCCGCGGCCAACGGGAGACACTACGTGATCCCGGACGACGTCAAGGCGCTCGCGGAGCCCGTACTCGCCCACCGGCTGGTTCTCGACCCAGAGGCGGAGTTCGAGGGAGTCACCGCCTCGAGTATCATCGGCCAGATTCTCATCGAAACCCCCCCGCCCAGCGATCGGCAAGCGGTGTGAGCAACCGACCGGGATCGCCAGGGACAACGGGGGTATCGGTCCGTTCTCGCGCCTCGACGTCGTCGGCACGGTTCGACTCCGGCTTCGACACAGCCACCAAGGGGCTGACCAACGCCAGGACCCGTATCGTCGGCAACCGCACCGGTTTCCTCGCCGACGCGATCATCGCGGCGGTGCGACTGTCGAAGGGGATCACGATCGTCCTCACTCTCTGGTGGGCGAGGGTGGCAGCGGTGATCACGCCGCTCGGGTGGTTTTTTGCCGTGCTGGTCCCGTCGGCGTTCCTGTTCGGATACGGTTTCGCCTGGCTCGAACTCGTGACATTCGCCTACGCCGGAACCGTGCTGATCATGGTCGCGGCGGTCTACCTGGTCGGCCGAAACGCCTTCATCGTGACGCTCAGCGTTGCCCACAGCCGGGTCGTGGTCGGCGAGCGGGCCACCGGAGTCGTCGCCCTGACCAATCCCACTCGCAGGCGCCTGCCCGGCGCCAAGGTCGAGGTGCTGGTCGGCGGCGGGATCGCGGAGCTGACCATGCCAAGCCTGAGGCGCGGCGCCGCCATCCAGCACGAGTTCGTCATCCCCACCGCCAGGCGCGGCAGGCTATCGATCGGCCCCGTGCGCACGGTGCGGGCAGATCCGATCGGGCTGGTGCGCCGCGAACTGGTCTGGACCGAAGCCGCGGAGCTCTTCGTGCATCCGCGCACCGTCGGAATCCCGAGCACCAGCACCGGCTTCATCCGCGACCTCGAGGGCAATCCGACCAGGGACCTCAGCAACAGCGATGTGTCCTTTCACGCGCTGCGCGAGTACGTCGCGGGCGACGAGCGGCGCAACATCCACTGGAAGAGCACGGCAAAGACCGGCACATACATGGTGCGTCAGTTCGAGGAGACCCGGCGCAGCCACCTGGTGATCGCGCTCAGTCTCGCGGCCGCAGACTATGCCGACGACGACGAGTTCGAGATGGCCGTGAGCGTGGCCGGGTCGCTTGGGGCGCGGGCGATTCGGGATGCCAGAACCGTCTCTGTCGTCGCGGGCGAGCGAACTCCGGAGTTCGCCAAGCGCAAGGTGCTCGCGGTGCGTCCGCTCAGCACACTGACCCGTACCCGGCTGCTCGATGACCTGGCCGTGGTGGAGAAGGCGGAATCGTCGCTGTCGATAGTGGATGTCGCCAGGGTGACCGCCGACCGGATGTCCGGGATCTCGGTCGCCTTCCTGATCTGCGGCTCGCTCGCGACGCCCGCGCAGCTTCGCGCGGCGTCGACCAAGTTC
>JAODMG010000033.1 GCA_025464895.1 Microbacteriaceae bacterium
CGGCAACCTCTCGGTGAACTCGCACTCGTCAGTCCGCTACTCGACCCCATTCGGCGGTTTCAAGCAGAGCGGCCTCGGACGGGAACTGGGACCGGATGCTGCCACGGCATTCACCGAGACCAAGAACGTGTTCATCAGCACCGATTAAACCAGCACCGATTGAATCAGCACCGACCGGCCAGCAGCGATCGAAACAGGAGCACCAGATGACCATTGACAGGATCGACCTCACCCAGCGTCTCGCCGGAAAGGTCGCGGTCATCACCGGTGGCGCGGGCGGCATCGGGTTCGCGACGGCGAAGCGGTTCGCGGCCGAGGGAGCGACCGTGGTGATCGGCGACCTGTTCGAGGAGTCCGGGCAGGCGGCGGCCGAGGCGGTCGGTGGGATCTTCGTCAAGGTCGATGTGACCATCGAAGCCGAGGTGAACCACCTGTTCGACACCGCGGTGGAACGATTCGGATCCCTCGACATCGCGTTCAACAACGCCGGGATATCGCCGCCGGAGGACGACTCCATCGAGACGACAGAGCTTCCGGCCTGGGAGCGGGTGCAGGATGTCAACCTCAAGTCGGTCTACCTGTGCTCGCGTGCCGCGCTCCGGCACATGGTCAAGCAGCAGAGTGGTTCGATCATCAACACGGCATCCTTCGTCGCCGTGATGGGGTCTGCGACCAGCCAGATCTCCTACACCGCATCGAAGGGCGGCGTCCTGGCCATGACCAAGGAGCTCGGGGTGCAGTTCGCGAGGCAGGGGATCCGGGTCAACGCCCTGTGCCCTGGGCCGGTGAACACGCCGCTCCTGCAGGAGTTGTTCGCGAAGGATCCCGAGCGTGCCCAACGGCGGCTCGTGCATATCCCGAAGGGCCGTTTCGCCGAGCCGGAGGAACTCGCGGCCGCGGTCGCGTTCCTCGCCAGCGACGACGCGTCGTTCATCACCGCATCCACCTTCCTGGTGGACGGCGGGATCAGCTCGGCCTACGTCACCCCGCTGTGACCAATCGTGAAGGCCAACGACCGTGACTGACGCCGTCGATTCGACCCGCGAGAGTGTCCTCGACGAGGCCCTGCTGCGTCCAGTGCGCAATGGGAACGCATTCGAGGACACCGTCGCCCGACTGCTGCAGACCATCCGGCTCGGCATGGTGCATCCAGGTGATGCGCTCCCGCCGGAGCGTGACCTGGCCGGCCGGTTCTCGGTGAGCCGCGACACCGTGCGTGAGGCCATCCGGTCCCTCGCGGATGCCGGATTCCTGGTGTCGAAGCGCGGCCGCTACGGCGGAACCTTCGTGGCGGACACGCTGCCGGCCCGGACGGCGCTCGACATCTCCGGTCCTCCTCCGACCGCCGCTGAGATCGAGGATGTGCTCGGCCTCCGGGGGATCCTCGAGGTGGGGGCGGCACGAGCGGCGGCGACGCGAAGCCTCAGCGCCGCCGATCGGGAGATGCTCTGGACGCGCCTCACCGAAACGGCCGCGGCATCCGTCGTCGACTATCGGCGTCTGGACTCCCGCCTTCACCTCGCCATCGGTGAGGTGGTCGGTACGCCGTCACTCGTCTCGTTGCTCGCGGACAATCGCACCAGGGTGAACGAGCTTCTCGGGCACATCCCGCTGCTGGCCCCGAACATCGAGCATTCCAACGAGCAGCACGAAGCAATAATCGCCGCGATTCTCACCGGCGACGAAACCCGCGCGGCAGAGGCCATGGCTGAACACCTCGAGGGCACAGCGGCCCTGCTGCGCGGCTTCCTGGGCTAGGTGTACCCGGCCATGACGTTGGTGTCGC
Source organism: Microbacteriaceae bacterium (assembly GCA_025464895.1). Taxonomy (GTDB): domain Bacteria; phylum Actinomycetota; class Actinomycetes; order Actinomycetales; family Microbacteriaceae; genus Parafrigoribacterium_A. Next base: position 1,787 of record JAODMG010000033.1, read on the forward strand.
TCGGCTGATCGATCCCGTCGGTTTCACTTAGCTCAAATGCAGGACCGCAGCCTTCGAGCATCCCGCTAGATGCCAGGATTCCGGCAACTATCGCGCGGACGACCGGCTGCGGTCCTGCATTTGAGCGATTCAGCCAGGCCAGGGCGGCGGGCGAGCACGTCGAGCGGATCGGCGGATAGCCGCGCCAGCCGCGGCCGGTCAGCTGATCGGGGGAGTCTTCGGTGTGCGTGGCGTTCCCGGCTTGCTCGCGACCGGCTTCGTCGTCGCAGTCGTGGATGCCGGCGTGCTCACGATCGGCTTCGTCGCGGCAGGCTTCGTTGCAATGGGTTTCGTTGCGATCGGTTTGGTCGCGACGGGCTTGCTCGTAGCGGCCTTCGTTGTGGACGGCACAGCCGACGCTGATGTGGTTGCCGTCGCCGAAGTGGACGGAGTGGACGATGCGGATGCGATGGGCGCCGTTGCCGTCGGTGTGGGCGAAGTCGGTGCCGCGCCGGTCGGTGCCGCGTCGGATGTGGGCGGCGCGGAGTTCGGACCAGGCTGCGGCGCTAGCGGGCGAGGAGGCTCGTGCTGTGCGACGTACAGTTGCGCGGCACGCGTGCCAATGAGCAGGAACCTCACCAGGAGGAATACCAGGCCGACCCCGACGACAAAGAGGAGCGCCGCGAACAGCCCGGATGCGATCAGCGAGACGATCGACGCGAAACCGCCGCCCCATCCAAATCCTGGATAGTTCATGGTTTGTCCTCCAATTCGTGGGAAGCGTCGTCTGCTTCCTTGATGACGGTGCCGACAGCAACCGCGACAGTGAGCCCCCAACTTACCCAACTGAGAATCAATCGCCAGTCACGCGGGCCACGACGAGTTGCCTGGAATGTGCTCACACCGACAAAGAGTGCGCTGAGCATGTGTCCGTTGAAAATGAACTTTCTCATGATTCCTTCCCGCCAGTCTCTACACCGTACCGCTTGGGTTGTGGGGCTAGCCAGCCGCTGACCGGGTAATACAGTGAACTGACCGACTTAGGAAAGGATGCCGTGCGCTCTGCGATCTTGGGTGGCGCGCTGCTCGTGGTCGGTGCCATCGCGATTGCGACCGGCATCCTTCCCGTCCCGGTTGCCTTTGCCGTCGCCGATCGGGTGTGGCCGATTCTGCTGTTCGTGATCGCCATCACCGTCGTCACAGAGCTCGCGGCGGAGGCGGGGCTCTTCACCGTCGTCGCGGAACGCGCCTCCCGCTGGGGGCTCGGTCGTGCCTGCCTGCTCTGGCTCCTCGTCCTCGTTCTCGCCGTGGTGAGTACGGTGTTCCTCTCCATCGACACCACGGCGGTTCTGCTCACTCCCGTGGTCGTGCTGCTCGCGAGACACAGCGGCCTGTCCCCGCTGCCTTTCGCCCTCACCACGGTGTGGATGGCCAACACCGCGTCGCTCCTGCTGCCGGTATCCAATCTCACCAACCTGCTGGCAGAACACACGCTGCGGGGGGTGGGTCCCGCGGGTTTCGCCGCATTGATGGCAGTGCCCGCAATCATCGCGATCGTGATTCCGGCGACCGCGCTGTTCCTCATCTATCGGCGTGAGCTGCACCAGCGCTATCAGCCCGCTCCGAGCACCGCCGCGGATGATCGCGTGCTGCTCGTCGCGAGCGGTGTCACGGTTGCCGCGCTCATCCCTCTCCTCGTCTCCGGGCTGCCGGTGTGGATTCCCGCGATCGCCGCCGCCCTGGCACTCGGCGGATTCTTCGTCGCACGACGACCGGCAGTGCTCAGGTTCGGCCTGTTCCCGTGGCAGCTGGTGCTGCTCGCTGCCGGCCTGTTCATTGTGGTCGAGGCCGCCCATTCCCTGGGTCTCGGCGCGCTGCTGTCAACGGCGTCCGGACACGGCACTGGGCCGCTCGACCTGCTGCAGCTGGCGGCAAGTGGCGCGGTGGGCGCGAACGCGGTCAACAATCTGCCCGCCTACCTCGCGCTCGAACCGGTCGCCGGGAGCCCGGTGCGGCTCGCCGCCCTCCTGATCGGGGTGAACGCGGGTCCGTTGGTCACGCCGTGGGCTTCGCTCGCGACCCTGCTCTGGCATGCAAGGCTCACTTCGCTCGGGGTCTCGATTTCCTGGCGAAAGTACAGCCTGCTCGGGCTGGTGGTCGCCCCGGTCACGGTCGCGCTGGCCACCCTCGGACTCGCGCTGGTGCAGTAGCCGAGTTGCGTGCAAGCTGCCAAGTCGCTGGCAAACTGACCGATCGGTCAGAAACTGTCCGATCGGTCAGTTAGCGTTGCGGGATGTCCAGTTCCGAAGAACTTCGCGCGATCGCGCTCGCCGAGTTCGCGACGGCCGGATACGCGGGCACCTCGATTTACCGGATCGCCGCCATCGCCGGACTCTCCAAATCGAGCGTGCTCTACCACTACGCATCGAAGGAGTCCCTGCTCGAAGCGGCGATCGGTCCGGCGATCGAACGGATGGAGCAGATTCTCGAGACCGTCGCGACCGAGCCCCTCACCGCCCGCTCCCGGAATGAGTTCATCGTCGCCTTCGTGGACTTCCTGCTCGAGCATCCACTCGAGGTGCACACGTTCATCAACCAGGGCAAGTCGCTCGAGGACGTGCCGGTGATCCAGCGGGCCAACGACCTGGTCCTCCGGTTGGCCACCTACTTCCGTTCAACGCTCACGAGCACCGAGGATGCCATGCGATTCGGCATCGCCCTCGGCGGTGCCGCGTACATGCTGGTCACCCAGGAATCCCTTCAGCTGGCAGCGGCTCCGATCGAGGAGACCAGGGCGGCGCTCATCACCATCGTCACCGAGCTTCTCGCCCCGGTCGCCATCGTCCCGCAGCCCGACGTCGCGCGGCCCATAGCCGAGCAGTCACCTATCAACCGTCCAACGGAGCAGGAGTAACCGTGGCCACCCTTCTCTATCGACTCGGCCGGTTCGCCTACCGTCGCGCCTGGACCGTCATCGGCGTCTGGATCGTGCTGTTTATCGCGGTTCTCGGCGGAGGTATCGCCCTCGGCGGCCAGACCCAGGAGTCGTTCGCGATCCCGGGAACCGAGTCGCAGAACGCACTCGACCGCCTCACGGCGGTGTTCCCGTCGGTGGCCGGGGCCAGCGCGCAGGCCGTCTACGAGGTGCCGGCAGGCGCATCCGTCAACGATCCCCAGTACAAGACCGCGATCGAGAAGATGGCCACCGCCATCGAGACGATACCCGGCGTCGATACGGTCGTGTCGCCGTTCAACCAGTACGCGGGCAAGGCCATCAGTACCAACCACACGATGGCGCGCACCCAGGTCCAGTTCTCCGGTGTCGCGGCGGATGTCACCCCGAAGATGGTCACCGAACTCACGAACACCGCGTCGATCGGCAGGGCCGCAGGAATGACCGTCGCCTTCGGGGGTGAGGTGTTCCAGAACAATACTTTCGGCATCACCGTCACCGAGGTCTTCGGTATCGTCTTCGCCGGCATCGTGCTGCTGATCACCTTCGGATCGCTCGTGTCGGCCGGGATGCCGCTGCTGAGTGCCCTGGTCGGGGTCGGGGTCGTGATCGGCGGCATCAGCGCTGTGTCCGCGTTCACCAGCGTGTCGAGCACCGCGCCGATGCTGGCCCTCATGATCGGGCTCGCCGTCGGCATCGACTACGCCCTGTTCATCCTGTCCAGGCATCGAACCCAACTGGCGATGGGAGACGACCCGGAAGAGTCGGCGGCGACCGCGGTAGGCACCGCCGGAAGCGCCGTAGTCTTCGCCGGGGTCACGGTGATCATCGCGCTCCTCGGGCTTCTCGTGGTCGGCATCCCGTTCCTCAGCGTCATGGGTGTCGGCGCGGCGTTCGCGGTACTCGTCGCCATCGGAGTCGCGACGACGCTCCTGCCCGCCCTCCTCGGACTGGCCAAGGGACGCCTCGCACCGAAGCCCGGTTCGCGCGCGGCCATGAGGGCCACCTCGCACACCGAGGGTGGCAAGCCGACGATGGGGCTCCGCTGGGTGAAGCTCGTGATGAGGCATCCGATCGTCGCGGCCGTCGCGGTGCTCGGAGTGCTCGGAACCCTCGCCATCCCCGCGCTCAGTCTCGATCTGAACCTGCCGGACGGCGGTTCGCAGCCGGTCGGTTCGACCCAGCGCGAGGCGTACGACATGATCAGCACGGGCTTCGGCCCCGGCTACAACGGGCCGCTGGTCATCGCCGTCGACATCACCCAGGTCACCGACATCCAGGGAGACCTGAACGGCATCGGCACGGAGCTCCGCGGGCTCGCGGACGTGAGTTACGTCAGCCAGGGGCTTCCCGACGCCGGTCTCGACACCGCGATCATCCAGGTCATTCCGAAGAGTGCACCGGATGCCGTGGCGACCAAGGCGCTGGTGCAGAACATCCGCAATCTCGAACCCGCGATCGCGTCAAAGTACGACACCCCGATCTCGGTGACCGGTTCGACGGCGGTCGGAATCGACATCTCGAATCGCCTGACCAGCGCCCTGATTCCGTTCGGACTCATCGTGGTGGGACTCTCGGTCGTCTTGCTCATGATGGTCTTCCGTTCCGTCCTGGTGCCGTTGAAGGCCGCATTCGGGTTCCTCCTCTCCGTGCTCGCATCGTTCGGTGTCGTCGTGGCGATCTTCCAATGGGGCTGGCTCGGCAATCTGGTCGGCGTGACCACTCCGGGTCCGATCCTGAGTTTCATGCCGATCCTGCTGATGGCGGTGCTGTTCGGGCTCGCGATGGACTACGAGGTGTTCCTGGTGTCCGGCATGCGAGAAGAATTCGTTAAAACCGGTAACGCACGGCACGCGGTCTCCCGCGGTTTCGCGAACGGTTCGAGGGTCGTGACCGCCGCGGCGCTGATCATGTTCTTCGTCTTCTTCGCGTTCGTCCCCGACGGCTCTGGCACGATCAAACCGATCGCGCTCGGCCTCGCTGTGGGAATCGCCTTCGACGCGTTCCTGGTTCGGATGACGCTCATCCCGGCGCTCATGACGCTCCTCGGCCGCGCTGCCTGGTGGATGCCGAAGTGGTTGGCCAGGATCCTGCCGAACATGGACATCGAGGGTGAACAGCTGCGCGAACACCAGCATGCCGTGGCCTGGGCGCGCACGCAGGGTGGGGCGGCGCTGTCCGCCGAAGCCATGGTCACCGGGTCGGACGAGCAACCGGTCGGCCCGTTGACCTTCGGCGCCGCGGTCGGGTCGCTCGTCCTGGTGGCGGGAAATCCCGCGGACCGCAGGGTGCTGGCGGCGACGCTGGCCGGCCGACTGCGGCCCGTCTCCGGGAACGCCCAGCTCGCGGGGCATCCGCTTCCATCCGAATCGGCGACAGTGTCTCGCCTGGTGGCGCTGGCAGAGGTCGCCGGGCTCGATCGAGCCGAGAGCGAGATCACGCTCGGCGAGATCCTGACCGAGAGGCTGCGGATCACCCAGCCCTGGTATCGCGCACTGTTCGTTCGTCGTCGGGCGGTGCGGTGGATCGATGGGGCGAACTCCGTGCTCGCCGCGATTACCGCGGCCGGCAGCGACAACCGACTCCACGAGGAGACCCGCCTGCAACAGCTTCCGATGCTCGAGCGTGCCGTCGCGCTCGCGATGGTGGCGATCGCGGAACGTACGCCGGTCATCATGCTCGATCAGCTCGATCCGTTCTCGGATGATGCGGACGACGAGGCCTTCGTAGCCGCGGTGTGCTCACTCGCCGATCGCGAGACGACGATCGTACTCGGCAGGCCGTTGTCGGCACACGCCCACGGGGCGAGTCTCGACGGCAGGACCGTCGTCACCATCGACCTTCGAACACTCACCACAACGCCAGACGCCAGGGAAGCACTCCAATGAGCCAGTTCAATTCGGCAGCGGTCGATGGCCCCGAAAGCCCCGAGACACCGGGAAACCGCACCGGAACCCGCTGGGGCCGTGACCGGAGGTGGCTCCGCATCGTCGCGATCGTCGGGGTCGTCCTCGTGCCGCTCGCCTTCGCCGGCCTGTTCGTGAGCGCGCTCCCCAACGCGAACTCCGCGATCGACCACATCCCGGCGGCGATCGTCAACCAGGACAAGCTGGTCTACACGACCGCCGCAGACGGCACAAAGACCCCGGTGTTCGCTGGGCGACAGCTGGTCACGGAACTCACGGGAGGCAGCAAGGGCTTCGACTGGACGATCACCAACGAGGCCGCGGCGAAGAAGGCGCTGGCCGACGGCACCGTGTATGCCATCCTCACCGTCCCGAGCAACTTCTCCTCATCGATACTCTCGCTCACCTCGAGTTCACCCAAGCAGGCGAACCTCGCCATCAAGACCGACGACGCGCACAGCTATCTGACCGGGGCCGTCGCCCAGACGGTCGGCGACACCATGGCAAGCACCTTCGGCAAGGCGATCACCGCGCAGTACATCTCCGGCCTCTACTCGAGCATCGGAGACATCGGCGGCGCCCTGGGCAAGGCTGCGGATGGCGCGAGCCAGCTCTCCACCGGAGTCAACCAGTACACGGCGGGTGTCGATTCGCTCGCGGGAGGACTCGGCACCCTGAACTCCGGTGCCGCCGCACTCTCCGGCATCAGCAAGGGAGTGTCGACCTATACAGGAGGGGTGAGCCAACTCGCCGCGGCGCTGGCGGCGGCCAACGCCCAGCTCCAGGCGACGCCGAACGACCCCGTCGCGATCGGGACCGTCAACGCGATCAGCGCGCAACTGTCTGCGGCTGCGGCTGGAGGAACGACCCTCAGCCAGCAGACGACCGCGGGTATTTCGGGGATCCAGGGTGGAATCGCGAAGAGCGCCGCGGGAGCATCTCAGCTCGCCGCCGGATCCGCCGGCCTCGGAACCGGGGCGAGCTCTCTCGCCTCCGGGCTGAAGAGCGGTGCAGACCAGATTCCTGCGTCGAACTCGAAGGCCAGCGCCACCGCGGCGAAGGTGGCGTCGGATCCGGTCGGACTCACGGTCACCACCGACAACCCGATCAAGCACATCGGCCAGGTCATCGCCACCTTCTTCGTGCCGCTCGGCCTGTGGATCGGTGCGCTCGCCGTGTTCCTGGTGCTTCGTCCGGTGACTCGTCGAGCGCTATCGTCCACCGCGGCGAATGGGCGACTGGTCTTCTCGGCTCTCGCCAAGGCCGGCGCGATCACGGTCGGACAGGCCATCCTCCTGGTCGCCCTGCTCCACCTCTCGCTCGGCGTCGCCTGGTCTGCGCTGCCGGCGACGCTCGGCTTCGCGGCACTGATGGCGCTCGCGTTCACGGCGTTCCACTACCTCCTCACCATCGGCCTCGGGAGGGCTGGGCTCGTGATCTCGCTCCTGTTGCTCGCCATCCAGGTCACCTCGACCGGAGGGCTGTACCCGATCCAGCTGCTGGCCGCACCGTTCCAGTGGGTCAGCCCGCTTCTCCCGCTCAGTTACGGCGTGCAGGGCATGCAGGCGATCATCGCCGGAGCTGATGCCGGCACCGTCGTCGTCGCGGCGATCACCCTGCTCGGATTCGGTGTCGGCAGCGTGCTACTCGCGCTTGTCGCGATCAGGCGCACGCGCCGGGTTGGATCACTGGTGCTGGAAGCGGCCCCTGGCTTGAACCGCGCCTAGGGCGTGTTCGATAAGCATGCGGTCCAGGTGACGGTGGTGTGGAGGATGGCGGCGGCGCGGTAGCTGGTAATTTCGGCGTGGCGTGGCGTGGCGTGGCGAGTTTGTCGTGGCAGGTGGCAGGTAGCAGGTAGCAGAGCCGCACCATTCTTCGAGGTCGCAGATGCCGCGTTCGATGACGGTTCGGCCGCGGTGGGCGGCGGTGTCGAAGGCGGTCGGTCTGTCACCCTGGATCCGCGTGGCCCAGGACAGGCCCGGTGTTGCGTCGGTCATGCGGATCGCTTGCTTAGGAGGTCGCGCAGGGCGGGGCTCTTGGATGGCATGGGGCGGGCGGTCTGGTCCGGGTCGATTCCGGGTGGTGGGATCAGCCAGTATTCGGCACCGCGCCGGGTGATTTCCCAGTGGTTGTCGTGGAGGAGTAGGTGGTGGTGTCGGCAGAGGAGGATGCCGTTGTCGATGCTGGTTTCTCCGTGGTCGCGTTGCCAGTGGTTGACGTGGTGGGCTTCGGTCCAACCAGGCGGTCTTTGACATTCTGGCCAGCGGCATCCGCCGTCCCTGGCGGCGAGGCCGATTCGCTGTCGTCGGGTGAAGAGTCGCTGTTCCCGGCCCACGTCGACCGCTTGGCCGTGTGCGTCGAAGTGGATGGGGATGATGCCGTTGGTGCAGGCGATGCGTTCGACGGTTTCGATGGAGATCGGGTCGGGGTGGCCTTCGATGTGCCCGTGACCGGTGCGGCTGGTCAGGTTTCCCGCGGCCAGGTGCTCCGCGCTGACGAGGACCCGGACGGCCGGGTTCCTGACACCGATCAGCTGCCGCAAGCCAGCGCTGCTGCCAGTGCCAGTGCCAGTGCCGATGTCGCCGCCAACGGCGATGCCGATGCCGAGTAGTTCCAGAAGGCCGTCTGAGGCCAGCTGATCGGTGGTCCGCGGATCCCGCTCGACCGCCAAGGCGCGTTTCTGTTCGGCTTTGTCGACCATTCGGGGACCTCCTCGCCGCGGCGAAGTGAGTTGGTCATAGATCCCGTCGACCAGGGCTGCGCTTTCCGGGTCGAGTTCCCAGGTGTAGCGGGTCATCCCGTCGGGTTTGCGCCAGCGGCGCAGGGACCGTAGTTGGCGGCGCTCCCGTTCCCGGATGGCGATGCCCGCCTCATCCAGGTCGTCGCGGGCGTCCCGCGCCCGCCGAAACATTTGGTCGGCATTGACCGTGAAGCCGGCACCGAGGCCGGGTCCGGAATCATCGCCGGAACCAACACGAACGAGCTCGACAGCGGCATCCCTCAGCGCCTCGATGCTGACGGTCTCGTTCGGGCCGCCCAGACCACCGCGAATCGCCTCGGCCGCAGCAACCGACAGGGCACCGGAAGCGACAGCGGCACCCACCGGGGCCAGCCACGGTTCCGCGGCAGGGCTGGTCGGCGCCCCAGTCGCATCGACAGTCGAGTCATGAACCATCGAGTCGCGAATCATTCCCCCGACCCGTACCAGCGCCATCGCCTCCCTCGCGGTCGACCCGGTCGCGTGCTGCACCAGAGCTTCCGGCGTGCGGAAACCTTCCTGCTGCGCCAACCCGGCATGCCCGGCCTCTGGCCGCGAGCGGGCCGCGATCTCCCCCGCGACCACCGCTGCGGACGCGTCGAGGTCACGGCGGGCGCCGGCGATGGCACCCTGCGCGGCGATCAGCGCCGTCGCCGATAGGCCGCGGGCCGCAGCCGACTGTGATGCGACCTTTTGGGCGGCAGACACCAGGGCATCAAGCGATGCCCCGAACGTGTCTACGAAATCTGTCATGCCTTTAGTTTCACAGACTCGAACACAAATACGAAGCAAATTCAGCTATTGGTGGAGAACTCAGTTCACGCTGCCCTGTGAAGGAGCGGATCAGAAACCAGCACCCACTGGGCATCCGCGAGTACCTGAAACCGAGACGCGCCGACAGCCCCTCAGCCGCCGCCCCAACCTTTTGCCAGGCGCGCCTAGTTCAACGCGACGTGGTTCAGAACGAGTCCAAGGACGCCGACGACGATAACCGACATTACGCCGGACAGCGGAGGAACTATCACCGAGCCCCCGCGCTTTCCCGAACGGATAGTGAGTGGAATTGTGACAGCCAAGGCGCATAGTGCAGTAACCGGCGCCAGGTATATCGCGCCTGCGGCAACGACGAAGTTGCATTGTCGTCCGGAGCAGCCATCCGAGGCCAATGAGAAGAATATTGTGAGGATGTAGAAGGGGACTGCTGTCGCGATCTGAAAGACGAAAAGCGCTACTGCGCCGGCAATCTCACCGCCGGAAGGGCCATCGTTGAGGCTAGTAAAACGATTGGGAGACACGCCTAGTTCGTACTGGGCCGCAGCGCGGTAATCGCCCGGAGCGACGCACGACGGAGCATGCTGCGCACCTGCGGCCCCGCTCGACCGCCGAGGCGCTGACGGTCGGTCTGACCGAGATGCCGACGGGCGAATTCGAGCGTATCGCGCAGCATTTCCAGGCGCTCCTGCTCGGACCTGGCCTTGCGGGTGTTGACCTCGGCGATGATCGATCCAGACCATTTTCTGGCGACCAGGTAGTCGAGCACCTCCGCGACCGGCTCACTGCCGCGCCCAGGCACGAGATGTTCGTCGAAGACGTTGCCATCATCCATCGACGTGGACCCGTCGCAGAGGTGAACGTGGCGAAGCCTGTCGCCCATGGCCATTGCAAGGTCGAGGGAGTCCCGGCCGGCGAGTGATGCGTGCGAGAAGTCGAGGGTCATCGCGTCGCAGTCCAGGAGGCTCGGATCGAAGCCGGGCGAGTACGCCTTGAGCGTCTTGCCGAGCGCCGTCCACGGGAACATGTTCTCGATGCTGATCTCGACGCCGTAGTGGGATGCGGTCTCCCGCACGATCCGCAGGAAATCGCGACCATAGCCGGTCTGCCAGCGGAACGGGGGATGCACGACCACCGTCGTCGCGCCGACGGCACGCGCGAGTTCCGCCGACTTCTCCAACTTCACCCTTGGATCGCGCCCCCAGACGAAGTGGGTGAGCAGCAGGACCGGCGCATGGATGGAGAGGATGGGGAGGTCGTAGCGTGTGGAGAGCGAGAGCAGGGCATCCGGATCCTGCGTGTCCTGGTCGTTGGTCACCATTATTTCGACGCCATCGAAGCCCGCCAGTTTCGCGAGCCTGAAACTATGCTCGGTTGGCTGCGGGAATGCGCACGACGTGCTCATGCCGACGTTTATCATCGAATTAATTCTAGGCACGAGAGTGTGAACGGCGGATGTCTAGATCCAGTCCCATTTCTTAAAGCCAAGGTACAGGGCCACTGAGGCGGCTGCGATGAACCCGATCGACATCCAGACCCCCCAGCCGGTGCCGAAACCCGCGAACGCCAGGTTCTGTCCGAAGAATCCGGTAATGGCGGTCGGAACTGCGATGATCGCCGCCCAACTCGTCACCTTCTTCATGATCATGTTCATCCGGTTGCCCTGGATGCTGATGTTGGTTTCCAGGATCGTTGTCACGAGGTCCCGCAGCGATTCGGTCCACTCAGTTGCTCGCAGGACGTGATCGTAGACGTCCTGGAAGTAGGGCATCATCGCCGGGTCGATCGTGTCGAGATCGCGTCGGAGCACGGTGTTGACCACCTCGCGCATCGGTAGGACGACTCGCCTGAGGCGCACGAGGGACTTGCGCAACTCGAACGAACGCTTCTGCACCTCTTTGTCCCTGGGCTGATCGTCGAACAGTGCATCCTCGAGGCTTTCGATCTCGCCGTCCAGCTGCTGCACGGTCTCGAAATGACCGTCGACGATGTGGTCGAGCAGCCCCCACAGCAGGTAGGCCACGCCGTGGACGGCCAGGTCGCTGTCGCGGGTCCAGCGTTCGACGACCGCTGCCATATCGAAGTCGGCATCGTGCACCGTCACCAGCGCGTGCGGGGTGATGAACGCCTTCACCTCGGTGGCGTCGAGGGCGCCGGTCGTTGTGTCGAGCTTCACCGCGTACGCGGCGAGGAAGAGATGGGTGTCGTAGCGGTCGAGCTTCGGTCGTTGGAAGCTGTGCAGGGCGTCTTCGACCGCGAGCCTGTGCAGGCCGAGTTCTTCCTCGATGTCTGCCAGATCCTGCGCGCTGGGCGAGACGAAGTCGGCCCAGACCGTGCACCCATTCTCGAGGAGATGATCCGAAATGTCGGCGACCGGGAAGTCTTCCTTCTCGATCGTTCCGTCACGGTACAGCCGCGTAGTCACCATTCGGGCAATCGTAGCGGTGGAGGCTGCTGGTAACGTTGAAGCGGCTTTCCTCGCAATGGCGCGCGGTACGAGAGATACAACAGTGAGCAGCAGGATGAGCGGCAAACCAGAATCGAAACACGATGACTATTCCTTTGTCGTGGTTGCGAATCGACTTCCCGTCGACCGGGTCATCGGGCCGGATGGGGCGGCGGACTGGCAACACTCTCCCGGCGGGCTGGTCACCGCTCTCGAGCCGGTCATGCGGGCCAACGGTGGAGCCTGGATCGGATGGGCCGGGCAACCGAACCTGACTTTCTCCCCATTCGAGAGTGACGGCATCCTCGTCGTCCCTGTCGCATTGAGCCAGGAGGAGATCGAGAACTACTACGAAGGTTTCTCGAACGACACGCTCTGGCCGCTCTACCACGACGTGATCTCCTCCCCGAGCTACCGCAGGGACTGGTGGGAGACCTACCTCCGGGTCAACCAGCGGTTTGCGGAGGCCGCCGCGGCGACGAGTGGCCGGGATGCCGTCGTCTGGGTGCAGGACTACCAGCTCCAGCTGGTGCCGAAGATGCTCCGCGAACTC
>JAODMG010000094.1 GCA_025464895.1 Microbacteriaceae bacterium
GAACTGTTCCTCGTGGCGGATGCTGCGTTGCGCTCCTTCATCGACAGCATCACTCCTGCGCAGTTGGCGATGCCTGCCCCGGCAGAGTGGTCGCGTACTCCCGTTCCGACCGTGGGCGACATCATCGCGTACCACGCCCGCGACGAAGCCTGGGTTCCTGACGTGCTGGCCGGCCGCACCATCGACGAGATCGGCGACCGCTACGCCGGTGACCTCCTCGGCGACGATCCGGTCGCGAGCTACGACCGGCTCAACGACCTGGCGACCGCAGCGGTGGAGCGTGACCTCGATCCTGACAAGACAGTGCACCTGAGCTATGGCGACTTTCCCGTTGCCGTCTATCTCGAACACATCAGCACCTATCGGGCATTCCAGGCCTGGCTGATTCCGAAGCACCTCGGCATCGACTACTCGTTGCCGACCGCTCTTGTCGACGAGCTGTGGGAACAGGTGCTTCCCCAGGTCGAAGACTGGCGCACGATGGGCGTGTTCGGCCCGGAGGTCGGCGTGCCGGCCGGAGCGGATCGCGAAACCCAGCTCCTCGGCAAGACCGGTTTCTGGATTCCGTAGCCGGCACCGCATCGACCAGACGTGCCGTGACCGACTTCTACACTTGAATCATGCGCATCCACATCGCCACGGATCATGCCGGACTCGAATTCAGCAAGGACCTGCAGGAGCACCTGGTTTCGGCTGGCCATGTGGTCACCGACCATGGCCCGCAGAGCTACGACCCGCTCGATGACTACCCCGCGTTCTGCATCAGCGCGGCGCGGGCGGTGGTCGCGGACCAGCGGGCCGGCGTCGAAGCGCTCGGCATCGTGTTCGGCGGTTCTGGCAACGGAGAGGCGATTGCGGCCAACAAGGTCATCGGTGCCCGAGCCGCCCTGGTTTGGAACACCTCGACTGCCGAGCTCGCGCGTCAGCACAACGACGCCAACCTGATCTCGATCGGCGCGAGGCAACACGAGATCGACGAAGTGATCGGCTTCATCGATACCTTCATCGCTACCCCGTTCTCCGGGGAGGAACGGCATGCGCGCCGCATTGCGCAACTCGCCGAATACGAGAACACCGGCGCGATCGCCGGCCACCCACTCGGCTAGGGACGCCATGCCAGAAGGTCATTCCGTTCATCGAATCTCCCGCCAGTTCGCCCTTCATTTCGTCGGGAAGGCCGTGGCGGTCTCCTCGCCGCAGGGCAGGTTCGCCGTCGGCGCGTCCGAGATCGACGGACGGCTGATGACGGCCGCGAAGGCGGTCGGCAAGCAGCTGTTCCTGGAGTTCGACAACGGATTGTGGTTGCGCGTCCACCTCGGGATGTACGGGGCATGGGACTTCGCCGGTGACATCACCGCCGACGCGACCACGGCATCCGCGAACGGCAGGATGGGCCAGACCAACCAGCGAGGCACCGTGCTCGATAGTGCCGGCGAAGACTCGCTGCACAGCATCGGGGCTCCGCGAAAGACCAGATTGCGGATGGCGGAGCAGGAGAAGCTCGAGCCGGACATCGACACCTTCCCGCCGGAGCCGATCGGCCAGGTTCGGGTTCGGCTCCTGGTGTCGGATGCGGTCGCCGACCTGCGCGGACCGACCGCCTGCGAGGTGCTCACCCCCGATCGCGTCGCCGCCACCATCGCGAAGCTCGGTCCGGATCCGCTCGTGGATGACGACCGCGAGGGCGAGGAGCGCTTCGTCATGGCTGTGCGCAAGAAGCCGACGCCGATCGGTCTGCTGCTCATGGACCAGGCGGTGGTCAGCGGCATCGGCAACGTCTATCGAGCGGAGCTGCTCTTCCGGGCGAGGCTCGATCCGCATAGGCCGGGCAGGTTGGTACCGGAAGAACTGGTTCGCGAACTGTGGCGGGACTGGTCCAGGTTGCTGCACATCGGGGTCGAGACCGGGCAGATGATGACGATGGACGGGCTGGACACCGATGGCCACCGGAAGGCGTTGGCGAACCGCGCGGATCGGCACTGGGTGTATCACCGCGAGGGGTTGCCGTGCCGGATCTGCGGCACCAACATCGCTATGGAGCTGGCAGCCGGCCGCAAGCTGTACTGGTGCCCGAAGGACCAGGTGTAGTCGGATGCGCCTCATCCTGATCCGGCACGGCCAGACGGCGTCGAACGTCGCCGGCAGCCTCGACACCGCGGTGCCCGGTCCTCCGCTGACCGAGCTGGGCGAGAGGCAGGCGTCCATGCTGCCGGCGGTCCTGGTCGGCGAGTCCATCGACGCGATCGTCGCCTCGACCCAGCAACGGGCCCAGCTCACCGCCGCCCCGCTCGCCGACGCTCTCGGGTTGGAGGTGATGATCCGCGACGGAATCCGCGAGATCGATGCCGGGAGCCTCGAAATGCGCAGCGACCGCCGTTCGGTCGAACGCTACCTCTCCACCTGCTTCGAGTGGGCGAACGGCCGACTCGATTCGCGGATGCCGGCGGCGGAGAGCGGCCACGAGGTCTTCGCGCGCTTCGATGCCGTCGTGGAGGAGGCATCCGCCCATAGCTTCGACACCGTCGCGTTCTTCAGCCACGGCGCGATCATCCGAGCCTGGGCAGGATGGGTCGGCCGCAACATCGACGGCGACTTCGTCGCGGTTCGCCCGGTGAGCAACACCGGGGTTGTCATCCTCGACGGATCGGTGATCGACGGCTGGACGGTGGACAGCTGGACCGGCGCCCCTGTCGGCGGGGCATCGCTCACCGACGCCGCAGCGGACGGTCCGGCGGCCGACGTCGCTCCGGCCTGAACTGGCAAGCTAGGGCCATGCGCCACACACCGCAGTTCCTGATCACCGACCCGGACGAGGTCAGGCGGCTGATTCGTGAGAATCCGTGGGCGACGATCGTCTCGAACACCGCGTCCGGCCTGATCGCGTCGCACTACCCGGTCGTGCTCGAAGCCGACGCGGATCGGAACGGTGGCGATCGGAACGGTGCCGATCGAATCAGTATCGTCAGTCACGTCGGTCGTCCGGACGACCGGCTGCACGAACTCGGAGAGCACGAGGTTCTCATCATCATCCAGGGGTCGCACGGCTATATCTCACCCGGTTGGTACGGCGACCAGCCCGCTGTGCCGACCTGGAACCATCTGACAGCGCACCTCTACGGCAGGCCGGAGATCCTGAGCGATGAGGAGAACTGGCGAGTACTCGGTGAGCTGGTCGACCAGTTCGAGGGCCGGATGCCGCATCCGCACCGTCTCGCGGACAACGAGGAATACGGGCGCTCGATCGTGGGTGGAACGGTCGGGTTCCGGCTCGTAGTCACCCGTTTCGACGCGCGAGCCAAACTGAGCCAGAACAAGTCTGACGCGATTCTCGATTCAGTGATCGACGAACTGGATCACGGTCAGAACTACTCGCGGCCCGCGCTCGCCGAGGAGATGCGTCGGGCCAGAGGGGGTCGGGCCAGGGAGGGTCGGGTCGGCGAGGGTCGGGCCGGCGAGGAATGACGATCGACAGGCAGGGTGCGCTGGTCCTTCGAGACGCCAGGGTCGGAAGCGCGATCGTCGACCTGCTGGTCGATCGAGGGGTCATCGTCGACATCGTGCCGGCCGGGAGTGAACTCCGCGGTGTGGATGGCAAGGCGGAGGAGGTCCCGCTCGAGGGCCGGTGGCTCGGCCCCGGCCTCTGGGACAACCACGTGCACTTCGGCCAGTGGTCGCTCCTGCGACAGCGCATCGACGTGTCGGGAGCGACCTCCGCCCGCGAGGCGGCCGCCATCGTCTCGGCCGCGCTCGTCGGGTCTGAACACAACCCGTTCGTGGGGGTCGGCTTCCGCGGCGGGCTGTGGCCGGACGAACCCGGTCTCGAGATTCTCGACCCGGCGACCGGGGTGGTACCAGTCGTCCTCATTTCTGCCGATCTGCACGCGGTCTGGCTGAACTCCGCGGCGCTCGCCCGGTTCGGACACACCGGTCACCCCACTGGCCTTCTTCGCGAGGAGTCGGCGTTCGAGGTCATCCGGCGCCTCGACACGGCGGTCGAGGGACAACTCGACGTGTGGGCGGATGCCGCTGCCCGCGAGGCCGCGCGCCGGGGCGTCGTCGGAATCGTCGATCTCGAGATGGACTGGAACCTGGACACCTGGAACCGGCGCATCGCGGCCGGCACGGGCTCGCTCCGGGTCGAATTCGGCATCTATCCGCACGATCTGGACCGGGCGATCGCGCTCGGCCTGCGCACCGGTCAGCGCATCGGCGACCTGCTGACGGTCGGACCGTTCAAGGTCATCACCGACGGCTCGTTGAACACCAGGACCGCGTACTGCTTCGACGCGTACCCCGGACTCACCGGCCCCGACTCCCACGGCCTGCTCGCGGTGCAGACGGACGAGCTGGAGCAGCTCATCCGTCGCGCCACCGACGCCGGATTGACCCCGGCCGTTCACGCCATCGGCGACCGCGCGAACTCCATCGTGCTCGACCTGTTCGAGAGGCTGGGCGCATCTGGAAAGCGCGGCGAAAAGCCGAGGATTCGCGGCCGGATCGAACACGCCCAACTCCTGGCGACCCGGGATGTCTCCCGATTCGCCGAGCTCGGCATCGTCGCGAGTGTGCAGCCGGAGCATGCGATGGATGACCGTGACATTGCCGACCGGTACTGGGCCGGGCGCACCGATCGCACGTTCGTCCTCAGGTCGTTGCTCGACGCCGGCGCCGAGTTGGCGCTCGGATCGGATGCCCCGGTCGCCCCGCTCGACCCGTGGGTGACCATCGCCGCAGCGGTCGACCGCAGCAGGGAAGGGAGGGAGCCGTGGCATCCGGAGCAGGCGATCTCGGTGGGGGAGGCCATGGCGGCATCGAGCAGGACTCGCGTAGCCGTGGGCGAGCCAGCCGACCTGGTCATCACCGACCTCGACCCCACTGCCATCGATCCGTTGATGGCGACCGGCGACCGGTTGCGGTCGATGCCGGTGTCCGGAACACTGCTCGGCGGTCGCTGGACCCACAACGAACTCGGGGGATAACCCCACAACCGATTCGGGTGGCGCCCCAATGGTGCCGGCGCCCGGTGCTCGCCAATGTGGGAGCATGACAACCACGATGAACACCTCGACCCCGGCGGCCGGTTTCGCCGCCAATCCGCAGGTGACGGCTCGCGGAAACTTCTACCTCCGTCTGTGGCGGCGGGTGCCGAAGGAGTTCGGCTTCCTGCTGCTCGGCCTTCCCATTGCCGTCGTCGGCTACAGCGCGACGATCGCCCTGTTCTCGGCCGGCATCGGAACACTCGTTACCTTCTTCGTCGGCGTCGTCGCGATCATCGGCGCGCTCTACGTCTCCCGTGGGTTCGGCACACTCGAACTGGTGCGGCTCGACTGGGCAGGCTACGAGCCGATCCCGAGGCCGGACTGGCAGCATGCTCGCGCCAGAACCGGCTTCTTCGGCTGGTTGCGTTCTGTGCTCGCGAACGCGCACTACTGGCTCTACCTGCTGCACACGATGGCCATCGACTTCGTGGTGAAGACGATCACCTGGGTCATCGCGGTCGTCTGGAGCACGACAGCGCTCGGTGGGATCACCTACTGGTTCTGGAGCCGATTCCTTCCACAGGACGGAACCCAGCAGTGGCATCTTTCCGACGCGGTGCTCTGGTTCCTGCGCGTGCCCGCGGACAGCGTCGACGCTAAAGCTCTCGATCCCCTCGTCTACTTCCTGCTCGGTGTCGTCATGCTCGCGACCCTCCCGTTCGTGACCCGTGGGCTCACGACGCTCCACTACGTGATCGCGCGTGTACTTCTCGGTGCGTTCAAGTCGGATGCGCTCGAGCGGCAGGTCGCCCACCTCAGCGAGTCGCGGGGAGCTGCGCTCGCGGCGGAGGGCCATTCGCTTCGGCGGCTCGAACGGGACATCCACGACGGTCCGCAACAGCGGCTGGTGCGCCTGCAGATGGATCTCGCCGCGGCCGAACGCCAACTCGGGGTCGACCCGGAAAAGGCCCGCGGACTGATCGGGGAGGCAATGCGGCAGTCCAAGGACGCTCTCGACGAGTTGCGCGCCCTGTCTCGCGGCTTCGCCCCGCCAATCCTGATGGACCGAGGGCTCGTCGCAGCTCTCGAGTCTGCCGCGGTGCGCAGCACCGTTCCGGCGCGAATCTCAAGCGCGCTGCCCGCCGGGCTCGACCTTCCGCAGGAAATCGAACGAGGCGCCTACTTCGTCGCCAGCGAGGCGATGACCAACGCGGCGAAGCACTCGGGCGCGACCAGGATCGAGCTGACCGTCGGCCTCCGCCGCCTACCGGAGAGCGACGAGACCTGGCTCGATCTGACCATCACCGACGACGGGCGCGGCGGCGCATCGCCGGCCGACGGCCATGGCCTGGCCGGGCTCGAGGAACGGCTTCGCGGGCTCGGCGGCACCCTCGAGGTGCTGAGTCCGGAAGGCGGCCCGACCGTCGTGTCCTCGCATCTGCCGGTCACGGCATCCGTCACTTCCAGGGTAGACGCTACCGACCAGCTACCGCCCAGCCCATAGCTCCGGTCGATGGTCGCCGGCCGTAGTGCCCGACCCTTAGTGCCAAACCCATATTGTTAGGGGCATGGGAGCCCTTCGCGTGGTCGTCGCCGATGATTCGGTGCTGCTGCGGGAAGGGCTCGTACGCGTGCTGGTGGAAGCAGGGGTCGACATCGTCGGCTCATACCCCGACGGGCAACAACTCCTCGCAGAACTCCCGACGCTTCGACCGGACCTCATCGTCCTCGATGTTCGGATGCCGCCCACCTTTCGCGACGAGGGCGTGCGCGCCGCGATCCGGGCGAGGGAGTTGCTCCCCGGGGTGGGCATCCTGCTGTTGTCCCAATACGTCGAGGTTGCCTACGCGCAGGAACTGCTCTCGTCCGGCAGCGGCGGGATCGGCTACCTCTTGAAGGATCGGGTCGCATCGCTTGACGAGCTCAAGGATGCGGTGGACCGCATAGCGTCCGGGGGAACCGTGCTCGACCCTGAGGTGGTCGCGCAACTGGTCGGCAGAAGGCACGACCCGCTGGCAACCCTCACGCCGCGTGAGCGCGACGTGCTCACCTGGATGGCAGAAGGGCGCACCAATGCGGCCATCGCATCCGGCTTGGTCATCGGCGTCGGCGCGGTGGAGAAGAACGTGACGTCGATCTTCCAGAAGCTGGGACTGGATGATTCAGGAACCGATCATCGTCGGGTACTCGCCGTTCTCGCCTGGCTGCAACGCTGAGCGCGTGCTGCTCCGGGTAACGGAAAAGTGTGACGACCTCGCCGCTCGGGTAACGGCGAGGTCGACAATCTAGCGGCCGTTCAGGTCGCGAATAGAGTAGCCGGTTGCAATCTGCAGTGCCGGACGAGGGGCCTCGAGTCGATCGGTCCAGCTCGATCCATTCCACCAACGCAGCTTGGGGCTTCCTGCCGGGTCGGGGTACCAACCGAAGGGTGCAGTCGGCACCGGCTGGTGCTGTGCTTCCTTCGCGGCAAGATCAGCCGCGGCCGCATGGTTCTCGAAGGCGCGGTGTTCGGCGAGTACTTGGGTTGCTTCGGGGGCAAACGCAATAGACATGACGATCCTGAGGTGCCCTGCCGCAGGGCAGTTCGGGTGCGGCGTGTGCCCTACCGAGGTGGGGCAATTCGGGGTTTGGTGTCCTCATAATAGAGGACAAACGAATCTGTCCGCTGGCCCCCAATCGGGGGTGTCTCTTCGCTCGTGCCTGCAGGCAAATTCCCCTGTTTACTTGGCGAGACCGAGTTCGTAACCCCCCGTTAATAGGTAGAACCTATTGTCTACCTAGACAGCGTGTTCTAGGTGCGTGAGATTCCTTCGTGCCTGAGGTCGATGAGTCGATCCGCGGCGCATGTCACCTATGAAGTGGGGCCGTCACAATGAAACCAATCTCTTTCCTTGACTTTCGTCCGCTCCCGGGTGATCTGGTCGAGTGGACGGTCAGCGCGGAGACCGGCGCTGCGGCAATGCGAGCGCCGATCGACCCCGTGCCGCTCTCGTATAACCAGGAGTTGCATCTTCGCTCCGCTATTGCGGCTCGTCGGCTCGGCGCGTCCGGCAACCCGTGGATCGGCGCGTCGTTCGACATCGAAGGCGGTGTCGACCTGAATTCGCTCGGACTGGCGTTCGCCGTTTGGATGCGCAGGCACGAAGCCCTGCGGAGTGGGTTCCGAGACCGCGACGACACGATCGAGCGATTTACCCTGTCCGCCGACGATGTCGATCTGAGGCAGGAAGAAGCCTCCAGGTTCACCTCATCCGAATTGCTTCACGACCACCTCGATCGTCGATTCGCCAGCGGAACCAACCCGTTCTCCTGGCCTCCGCTTGTGCTCGGTGTCGTCAGTAGGGAGACACGGTCCACGGTCTTCGTCGCACTTGACCATGTGGCAGGCGACGGATATTCGCTGGCCCTCGCCGTGTGGGAGTTGCAGACCAGCTATGAGGCATTCCTGGAAGGGCAGGTTCCTGTGTTGCCCGAGACTGGGAGCTTTCTCGAATTGTGCCTGGCCGAGCGGGCTCGCGGAGCCGAGATCAGTGCGACCGATCCGGCGGTGGGCGCCTGGCGCGAATTCATTCGCGCTTGCGGAGGAACGAGCCCCACCTTCCCGTTGGATCTCGGTGTCACGGCGGGAGACGCTTGGCCGCAGAGCGTCTACACGCGACTCATCGTCGGGGCGGATGAAGCCCAGGCTTTCGAAGAGATCTGCGAAGGCGCCGGCAGCGGAATGTTCGCCGGCATCCTCGCCTGCATGGCCATATCCATTCATGAGTTGACCGGCCAGCTGGAATTCAGAACGGTGACGCCGATGCAGACGCGGCGCCAATCCAACTGGCGGCACGCAATGGGCTGGTTCGTCACCTGCTCCCCGTTGTCGTTCTCGCTGGCCGGCGCTGGCAGTTTCGCCGACATCCTGAACCGTGCACAGCTCAGCGTCAACTCGGCTCTCAGGTTGGCACGCGTTCCGGCGTTGCGGATAGTCGAACTCCTCGGTGACGAATTTCGAATCACCCGGCGCGATCTGTTCTCGATGGTCTCATTCACCGACTACCGCACCTTCCCGGGAGCTGGTCGACACGATGAATGGAACGCGAGCACGATGGGTCGGGTGACCGAGGCGGATGACAGCCACGTCTGGATCTCCCGCCAACACGATGGCCTGCACATCAGCATCCGGCACCCTGACACCCCGACAGCGGGCGTTGTCCTCGAGGAGTACGCCCAGCTCATCGGAACTCTCCTCGCGCACGAAGCGCGAGGTGCCAATTGCCCGCTCGCCTCGGACGCGGTCGGCTGGACTCGGCGCAGCGCCTGACCGAAAGCAGTGGCGAATGCGTGCGCCGTCGAGCTGAAGCATTCGGCATACGATTGAAGGTGGAAATCCGGTCGTCAGCCACTTTCGAAGCAGCGACCCCCGCGAACAAGCACGAAGGCGCATGGTCACTACAGTCACACGGCCGCGTTTGTCAGCTACGGAGCCCCGGATAGCCGCTACCGTCCACTGGTCCGGCAGGCGTTCAGCCCCGCACGAATCGCCGACGTCCCGCACGACCGCAGGGGCTTCGTGATTGGGCGAGTGTTGCGACGGAATCCGGTAACGCTTGCGATTATCGCGATCCTGCTCGGGACGGCCGCGATCGGGGGAGGGTTCCGCGGTCCCGGCGCAGCCCTTCGATTCGCTCTCGGTACCGGCTACGAGCAGGTGGTCGAGAACGGTCGATGGTGGACGCCGCTGGCATCGGTTTTTCTCACCGATGGAGGAATCCACCTGGCAATCGTCGTACTCGCTGCCGCGGTGCTTGTCGGTGTTTCCGAACAGATCATGGGGTCGTGGAGAACTGCAGTCGCCTTCGTCACCACCGCTGTAGTGGGCGCAAGCGTCGGCATAGTCGCCCAAACGGCCGCGAACGCCGCCGGGGAGCTGTGGGCCCGCCGTGTCAGTGAGCTTGTGACGTCGGATCCGATGACCGCAATCGCCGGCACCTTGATGACGGCCAGCGCTTTCGTGGGAGTGCTCTGGCGCAGACGGATCAGGGTGTTGACTTTGTCGAGCGTTGTGGTGTTTCTGCTGTACTCCGGTCAACCGTCCGATTTCTATCGTTTTGTCGGTGCCCTGGCCGGCCTCGGCCTCGGCTACGCGCTGAGTTCACCGGACGGTCGACGTCGTTGGCACCGCAGTTCACATCACGAGACGCGGGTGCTCCTGTCCGCCGTCGTTGCGATCAGCGCGCTCGGTCCCGTCGTCACGTTGTTGAGCCAGATGCGACTTGGACCGTTGGCACCGCTTGGGCTGCTGTTGGCGGATGCGCGGCCGGCGAGCCTGCGTGTTCTCGATCGCTGCCAAGCCCTCCAGGTAACCCGAACCTGTTTGCATGACATCGACCTGGAAAGAATTAGCGGGGTTGGCCCGGTCCTGCTGACGCTGCTTCCGTTGCTCACATTGCTGGTTGCCGCCTTTGCGCTGCTCCGCGGTCGTCGGTTTGGAGCCTGGCTCGCGGTTGTGGTCAACGTGGCTTTGGCTGCGCTCGCGGCGTTCTTCTACGGTTTGCTTCCGCTGTTCAGCCAGAGCCTGCAGGTGAAGGTCTCCACTCCGCGCTATTGGGAAGTGACCCTCGACCTTGTCATTTGCACGCTTGTCCCGTTGATCATCGCCATTGTCGTACTCGCGAATCTCGAGCATTTCACGGTGCATGTCTCGCGCCGTGCCGTGCGTCTCTACCTCGCCGGCGTCGCCGTTGCACTTGTGGGACTTGCGACGGTCTACGTCGGCTTCGGCTGGCTATTGCGCGATGGATTCAGCCCCAACGTGACCCTCCTGGATCTGTTGTCGGATCTCCCGGACCGCTTCGTGCCAGTGGGGTTCCTCAAGATCGAACCCCTGACATTCGCGCCGGACCAGACGCTGACAGGCATCCTCTACTACTGGATCGGCCCGGCGTTCTGGATTCTGGTGGTAGCGGGCGCGCTACTGGTGACGCTTCGTCCGACCCGAGGGAGCTCCGCCTCCGGGCGTGCACGTGTTGGCAAGTTGTTGCGCGCCGGCGGGGGAGGCTCGCTGGCCTTTTGGGCGACGTGGGCAGGCAACAGCTACTGGTTCTCGTCGGACGGACGCGCGGCGGTGGCGTACCGAGTCATCAACGGGGTCGCCGTGACAACGTCAGAACCGATCGGCGATGACGAGGCGTCCCTCGCGGCGATCGTGGAGTTTGCCCGCCACTGCGATGACAATGGCTGGACACCAGTCTTCTACGCCATTCATGGCGCTTATGCGGATGCCTGCGAGCGGATGGGTTGGTCGTCCACCGTCATCGGTGACGAGACGGTCGTGCATCCGTCTGAGTGGGACACCACCGGCAAGCGGTGGCAGGACATCCGCTCATCCATCAACCGCGCCGAGCGCGAAGGAGTGCGAGCGGAATGGACCAGCTTCGGACAGCTCAGCGCTCGGCATCTCAGCCAGATCGTCGAAATCTCCGAGCAATGGGTGGCCGAGAAAGACCTTCCAGAGATGGGATTCACCCTGGGCAGCTTCGACGAGTTGCGCGACCCGGCGGTGAGGCTCATGATCGCCCGCGATGCCCGTGATCACGTCGTTGCCATCACCAGTTGGCTTCCGTCCTACCGCGGGGGCGAGGTGATCGGGTGGACGCTCGATTTCATGCGCCGAACCCCGGACGGATCCAACGGGGTGATGGAGTTCCTCATCGCACGGTCAGCGGAACGGTTCCGCGATGACGGGGTGGAGTTCATGAGTCTGTCCACCGCGCCACTCGCCCGCGGAGGGGAGGACGACGCAGAGGCCGTCTCGGGCGCGGCGCGAGTACTGGAGTACATCGGAACGCGCCTGGAGCCGGTCTATGGCTTTCGTTCGTTGCTGAATTTCAAACGCAAGTTCCAGCCCGAATTCCGGCCGCTGGCGATGGCATATCCTGACGCCCTCGCCCTGCCGGCAATAGGAGTGGCGCTAGCGCGGGCGTACCTACCGTCGATGTCGGTTCGCGGGAGCATCCAATTCCTGCGAAACATCGGTCAGCGGGACTGATCTGTCGCGCGACTTGCGACCGCGGCGTTCATGTCAAGGTTCGCGAGTGCCCGGCGACTGTCGAGCGCCCGACCGGATGATTGAGATCGTCCAGTCACCGGTGCCGACGAATGGACAGGTTCGCCGCCCTCGCGCATTCGAGATGTAGGAACTGGGGAGGATGGCCGTGCCGAGACCCGCTCGCAGCTCGATGCACATCGTCAGGTCCGCACTTCGGCAGTGACCGACCGCGTGAGGCCAGCTCGCGAGAAAGCCTGATCGACGGTTGTTCGCGTAGCCCAGCTCAGCGGGAGCTCGACGAAAGGTATATTCGCCACTGACTCGGCTGTTGCCGGTCTATCGTTTGAGTCCCGCTGGTGGGTCGTGACCGGCACGAAGTGGTCGGATGCCAGCGGTTCCACGAGCGGTTCGGTGCTCGTCACCGTGGTTGACCAGGCGAACGCGATGTCGAGTCCGCCTCGGGCGCACCACGTCGGCGACCGTAGTGGCACCATGCAGCGTCGGCAGCGGTTGGATGACCACTGGAGGGTGCATTCCGTGGAATCGCATGAGCGTCGACGCACCGTCGATGAGGGCTACTCATGATCCCTACGCTCAGCGCGCTCGCGACAATGCCATGGGCGGCTTTCGAGTCGTCGACGATGGCGTCGAGCCGCTGCACGACGTCCCGCTCGCTGGGCGCTAGGGCCTCTCCGGCCCTGAGCATTGGTCGTCGGCAGGGGTCACTTGGGTTAAGTCGCCCTACGCCGGGCAATATGATTGGCCTGCCAAACCGGAGGTGAGAGTGTCCAACTATCCCGACAGAAATGTACCGCAGTACATTGCCGCCGCCCTGGCGAGCTATTTCACGCCCGGATCCACGCCCACACACTCCAACCTGACCACCGTCTTTGCGGCGGCGGAGATCAAGCCAGATACGGGCAGCCTTGCTGGAGCTAAAGAGTCGCGGGTGGTCGGGGCTTTCCGTAGAGCTATGCGCGAGCAGAGTTACCACCTCATCATTGAGCTACTTATCGTCATCCGTGGCGACCACGCGTTTAGAAACGATCAGCACGAAGCCTGGGTTGAGCGTGCACGTTCCGCCTTCCAACGCGCGGGTTGGGCGCTCGATGCCGATGGGAACGTGGACTGGGACGACAACCTGTCATCGTATGTGGAACCGCAGAACAGGTTGGCGGCCGGGGCAGTCCGCCAAGTCCAACGAGCTGCTGCCGATAGAGATCGAGCAACCGAGGTTGCCCTGGGGCGGAGTGAGTTACCCACGCCGCCCCGCATCTCCGGCGGATACTCCGAGGGCGACGTGATCCGGGAGGGCGCGGCCAGCGATGCAGCGCCCTCAGTTTGGGTGACACCGAGAATATTTCTTGTGCACGGTCACGACGACCACGCTCGGTTTGAAGTAGAGAGCTTCATCGTGCGCACAACTGGCCTCACCCCAATCGTGCTGATGCTGGAACCGAGTCGGGGATCAACCGTTATCGAGAAGTTTGAGGAATACGCCGATAAGTCGTCTTACGCAGTGATCCTGATGACAGACGACGATCAGGGAAACGACAACGAACACGCAAATGCATCGCCGCCGCAGCTGAACTCCAGACCTCGTCAAAATGTCGTGTTCGAGTTCGGATACTTCGTTGGAACGCTGCGACGATCCCATGTCGCTGCCCTTGTTCAACCTGGGGTTGAAAGGCCATCGGACATTGAAGGGCTGGTCTATATAGGATTCTCGCGGGGTAGCGATTGGAAAGAGCGACTTCGCGATGAAATGCGTGAGGCCAAAATCCCAATTATCCGATGAACTAACCGCCGAGGTACGCGACCTGTGCGTGCTGCTCATGGGTCGTGCGGTCATACCCGCGCGAGATGTTCAAGATCTGATGTCCACTCGTCGCAGCCACGTTCGATTCGCGAGCACACACCAGAAAGGAATACTGGTGAACCGGGGCGTTGTCGCGCTTGCCCAAATGTAGGGCCTCATCCCCATCCGGGTGTTTCCCTCAGGATTCGGGTCGCATGGTCACCGCAGTCGCGAAATACGCGCGAGCGGGACTCCTATACGCCGGGACTAGCACACCGACATCACGAAAACGCGATGTTCGAAGGGTTTCGACACTCCCGGGCGTGTCGGAACCGGGAACGTCATCCGGGCGTTAGAGCATTGGCACAGTCCCTCATTCTGAGAGGCGCTTACCAATAGGAGTACATCGTGACGAATTTCATAATCAACAAAGGCGGCATCGGCGAACGAAGCGTCAAGGCCTATCGCTACAAAGAGGACGGGAACTACATCACGTTCTACGACTTCGACGACGGGCAAGTTCTGAGCGTGGACAAACGCGGTGTCGATTCCGTCGAGAAGGCGGAGAAATGAGCGGCGTGGAGTTGGAGTTCAACATGGAAGGGTTCGACGCGCTGGAACGCGAGGTCAAACAAAGCCTCGACACCAACTGGATCCCGACCGTGAACGCCGTGTCGGAGGAGATGGTGGGGAAACCGAAGTCTGATGTTCTTGCCGCGCTCAAGGCGACGAACTTTCCCGAGCTCATCATCCATGACGAGACG
>JAODMG010000120.1 GCA_025464895.1 Microbacteriaceae bacterium
TAGAGCTAGGGATGCGACGTCAGCGCGAGCGCGATTTTCTGCGGCGCTGGTCGTAGTAGACGGCGGCGATAAGCACGGCGCCGACGGCCACGTTCTGCCAGAACGGCAGCACACCGATGATGGTGAAGCCGTTTTGGAGGACGGTCGGGATGAAGACACCGATGACAGTTCCGAAGATCGTCGCGATCCCTCCGAACAGGCTGGTTCCTCCCAGCACGACGGCGGCGATCGTCCCGAGGTTCTCGGAGGTATGTCCGTTCAGGGTCGTCGCGGTGAATCGAGCGATCGACAGCCACCCCGCGAGCCCGGCGAGGAGGCCGGACAGCATGTACACCCTGACGAGGTGGAACCTCACCGGGATTCCGCTTCTCCGCGCCGCCTCTTCATCTGAGCCGATGGCGAGGGTGTGAAGCCCGAAGCGAGTGGTATTGAGCAGGAGTGACCCGAGGATGGCGATCACGACCGCGATCAGCACGAGGTACGGGATCGCCCCGAATAGGCGGCCGCCGCCCACTCCTACCGTCAGTGCCTGCGGCAGTCCGCGGAGGTCATTCCCGCCGGTGATGATCTGCGAGAAGCCCAATGCCATGCCTGTTGTACCCAGGGTCACGATGAGCGGGGGGATCTTGGTCAACGCGATGAGCACCCCATTAATGGCACCCCAGGCCAGGCCGGCGAGGAGGCCCGCGACCAGGCCGAGCACGATCGCCGTCGAACTTTCGCTGTCGTGCAGGGCCGCGGTCATCGAAATGGTCACCTGTGCCGAGATGACCGACGAAAAGACGAGGACGGACCCGACCGACAGGTCGATCCCCGACGTCGCGATCACAAAGGTCTGGCCGACCGCGAGGATCAGCAGGCTGGATGCATCGATCGCAATGTTCGTCCAGTTGAAGGTCGTGGCGAATGCCGTAGGTCGCATGATGGTGAAAATCAGCGAGATGACGATCAGCACGAGCAGGATCCACACGCTGCCCTTCGAAGCCAGCTGCCGGAGGAAACGGATAGGCGCCGGGCGCGACTCCTCGGTGGCGTTGGTCGACCGCCGAACAGAACTGGAAGTTGTTGACATGGGATTCTTCTCTCTGCCGACTGGACTTCTACAGGGCGTCGGCGCCGGTCATTGCGGACACCAGTTCTTCGCTGCGCACGTTGTGCGCGTCGAATCGGGCGACTCGTTTGCCGAGTCTCAGTACCTCGATCCGATCGCTGACCGCGAGCACATCGGGCATGTTGTGGCTGATCAGAACCACGGAGATGCCTGAGTCGCGCACTCGTCGGATGAGGTCGAGCACCCTCCTCGTCTGTTCGACCCCGAGCGCCGCGGTCGGCTCGTCGAGGATGATCAGCTTCGTCGCCCAGACAGCCGCACGGGCCACCGCGACGCTTTGGCGCTGGCCACCGGAGAGGTTCACCACGGGGGTTCTTGCGTCTCGGAGGTTGACGCCGAGCCGGGAGAAGGCCGCCGTCGCCTCCTTCAGCATTGCGCGTTTATCCAATGCGCCGAACCAGCCCCACGGGGCACTCTTCATGAGTTCTCGCCCGAGGTAAAGATTGGCCGCGGGCGAGAGGTCCTGCGCCAGGGCCAGATCCTGATAGACGGTCTCGATGCCGTATTCCTGAACGTCCGACGGCCGCTTGGGGCTGATCGGTTCG
This sequence comes from Microbacteriaceae bacterium, assembly GCA_025464895.1. Lineage (GTDB taxonomy): Bacteria > Actinomycetota > Actinomycetes > Actinomycetales > Microbacteriaceae > Parafrigoribacterium_A. The sequence goes on from JAODMG010000120.1 coordinate 1,657, forward strand.
CCGTCGAGCAGAATACGTCCATCATCAGGAATGACGACGCCGGCGAGCACTTTCACCAGCGTGCTCTTACCAGCTCCGTTGTCACCGATGAGGGCCACGACTTCTCCCAGATACACGGAGAAGTTGGCGCCACCGAGAGCTTCGACGTGCCCGTATCGCTTAACGACATCCTGCACATCAAGAAGGGGCGTTGCGTTTTGAACTTCATTGTCTGGCATAGGTCTCCCTAATCGATGAGAACAATGTAATCGATTACAGACAGAATAGGTAGACTTTGTTTCGCACAGAATTCCGGCGTGCTAAATCTGTGGATCGTGGTGGGTTTGGAATACTGGCGAGAAGATTCGACTGTGCGACGGGAGGATGATCAGGCTATGGGCAAACCAACCATCTCCGATGTAGCTCGCCTCGCGGGGGTGTCGACCGCCACGGTCTCCCGCGCGCTGACCGGCAGTCTGCCGGTTCGCGAACACGTCAAAGAACAGGTGCAGGCTGCGGCCGATTCGCTCGGATACGCGGCCAACTCGATCGCTCGCGCGCTTCGGCAGGAGCGGACCACCAATGTCGGCATGATCGTCCCAGACCTCTCGAACCCGTTCTTCACGCTCCTGGTCGAAGGGGTCGAGCACCGGCTGCAAGACCTGCAGATTTCGCTGCTGCTCTGCAGCTCTCACGGTGATGTGACGATCGAGGCCGAGCGATTGCGTTCGCTCCAGCGAAGCCAGGTCGAGGTCGTGCTGATCAGTCCGACCCACGAATTCGAGAGCGCCCACGCGCTCAAAACCATCGCTCGAACGGTTCCGCTGATCCAGATCGACCAGTTCGCCGACGGGGTCGAGACTGATTGGGTCGGGCTGGATGACGCTCTGGCGATGCGCACGCTCATCCAACACGTTGTCGAACGGGGGGCCAGGACTGCCGCCTACATCGGGGGCAGCGCAACCGATTCGTCCGCGCGTAGTCGACTCGATGCCGCGCGCGCCGAGTGCCTGCGGCAGGGGGTGGCACTCGACGAACAGAATGTTCTGCTCGGCAGCGTCACGATCGCGGGAGGTGAGGCGGCGAGCCAGCGCCTGAGCGAGAGCGGAGCGTTGCCGGATGTCGTCATTTGTGGCGCAGACGTGATCGCCTACGGGGTGCTGCAGGGTTTCGACCGACTCGGAATCAAGGTGCCAGCCGATGTGATGGTGACCGGATTCGACGACATCGCGTTTTCTGCCCTGACCAGGCTCTCGCTGACCACGATCCGCCAGCCAATCGACGCCATCGCCGAGGCGGCGGTCTCGGTGGTGCAGAACCTGATGGGCGATGCGCCGCCGAGGCCCCCACACCGGTCGGTCCTGCAACCGGAACTGATCGTGCGGGACAGCACCAATCGCGTGGCCTAGCCGCCAACGCTCAGTAGAACACCGAGCGGGCGACCCCGGTGACGTCGATCCTGATGCCGTCCGGCACCAGAAGCGAAAGGATCGGTGGGCGCCAATAGGCGGACAGCTCGACGGTCGCGCTCCTGCCGTCGATGCTCTCTGCCCGATCGATGGTGAGCGACTCGAACTCCTGGTGGGGTGTCGTGTCGACGAATTCCTGGACGGCATCCGCAACGTCGCCGGAGGCGAGACTCGGCCGATATCCGGCGGCGGTGAGCGTCACGGCATCGAGTTCGAAGGCCTCTGCGCCGACAAGAGCCGCGGCATCCGCAAGGGTGAACAGCCGTTTTCGCTCCAGGTACAGGGATGTCGCGGACACCACCAGAAGCACCAGCACAAGCGAGAGGAATCCGTAGAAGATGGTGAGCGGCAGGATCGAACCGTCGTCGTCGCGTAGCCGGATCATGGTCCACTCCAGAACCGCGACACCCGCTCGGTCGCCACGGCCTGGAGCGGAACGCTGACCGGAACGTCGAGGGTGAGTACCGGCGGCGCCAACGGAAGTCGCACCGAAACACCGACCCGCACCGTGACGGTGCCGAGCCTGCTGAGGCACTCGCTCGGGCGGGGCGAGCAGGTGATCGACACGGTGGCATCCGCGGCATCCAATCCGTAGTCCGCGAGCCCGAACTCGACGGCGCGGGCCGCCCTGGCCTCCGCCTCATCCTCGGTCCCTGCCTGCACGAACACCCTGACCGCCTGGCGGGCCGCACCCTCGACGGCGAGCGCCCCGGCCTGGATCGCGGCCATGGTCAACACCAGGTACACGATGGGCAGCAGCAGGATCATCCCGGTCATGATGAATTCCAGCGAGGCCGAGCCATCGTCATCACTCGAGTTCTTCAACCGCCGCATGCCCGACCACCTCCAACCCGTCGTCGATGCCGACCAATCCGATCAGGGGAAGCGGTGTGCGCACGGTCACGGTGGCGGACGGATGCCCCAGGTAGCTGCCGTAGCTCGCCGTCACGTCACGCGCATACGACGCTCCGATCGCGACCGTGATCAGATCGCGGGTGCGGGCCACACCATCCGACAGGCTGCTGTCGGCGAGCGCACCGTACCTTGCACCCTCCGCGGCGGCATCGAGCACGGTATTTCGAATATGCAGCACCAGCCCGAGCTGAATCACCGAGAGGGTGAGCACGGTCAACAGGCCGCCGACCATCGCGAATTCGGCAACCGCCGAGCCGTCGTCGTGGCGCCAGCGCGCGGGCACACCCAGAAGCGCCACTGGGTCAGATTCCGCTCACCCGGGCAATGGCCTGTTCGAACAACTGGCTCAGGGCCGGACCGGCGATGGCCCAGATGATGATCACCAAGCCCGCCGTCATTAAAGTGATCAAAACCCAGCCGGGAACATCCCCACGATCGTCTCGCACCGCTGTGCGCAAGAAACGACGCACCGTACTCTCGATCTTCATTGTTCGTCCTTTCGATAATTCCGCTGACCTGTCTGTTGACCCCGCGCCTAGAACCCCATCCGGAGCACGAAGATCCCCGGGAAGATCGCGAAGACGATCGTCATCGGCAGGATGAGGAAGACGAGCGGGATGAGCATCGCCACCTCCTTCTTGCCTGCGACCTCGAGCAGTACGCGCTTCGCATCGTCACGACTGTCTTGCGCCTGGGCCCGAAGCACTTCGGCGAGCGGCGTTCCCCGTTCGAGCGCGCCGGTGAGCTGGTCGACACAGCGGGAGAACGCTGGGAGGCGAAGCCTTCCCGCCAGCTCGGTGAGGCTCTCCCCGAGAGGCAGGCCCGTGTTCACGCCGGCGACAACGCCGGCGAGTTCTCCGGCGAGCGCACCGTGGCTGATTCGGGAGACGCGTCGAAGTGCATCCAGGATCCCCTCGCCCGCCGACAGGCTGAGGGTGAGAAACTCGAGGACGGTCGGCAGTTCGGCCGAGATCCGCGCGATGCGTGCCCTCGCGGCTCGCTGGAGCAGATGGTCCCTCGCGAACACGCCGGTCACTCCGAACAGGACGGCGATGATGATGTTGACCGTGGGCGGAAGAAGCTGCACCCTGGCAACGGCGAGGTCCACGATCACGCCGGATACCACCCCGCACATCGCCCACACGAGCTGCCTGGATCGAAACGACTCGACGGTCAGCGTCGATCCGGACTGGCGAAGCCGCGACTCGATCGCGCTCCTTCCACCGAGTATCCGGTCGAGGAGACCGCGCACACGCCCGAAGATCGGCGACGCCAGGGTGCCGAATACCGGCAGCGGATCGGTCGGCCGCCTGGCGAGAAGCTCCCTCGCGCCAGCCGAGACATCCGTCAGGTAGGGGGCGACGCGGGTGAGCAACCGGGGACGACCGAGTCGAGGCACCAGGCTGGCCAACGACCACAGGCCGAGGCCGAGCACCATCCCGCAGAGAAGTCCCCAGGCGGAGAGTGAGATTATTGGAACCATCGGCGCTCCTCCGGCATCCGACCGAGCCCCAGCATGATCCGGTAGGCGATCACGCTTACCGCGAGCCCACCGACGATCAGCGCGACCCCGGCCGAGGTGTTGTAGGCCGCGGCCGCTTCCGGCCTGGACGCGAGCAGCAGCAGGATCACCCACGGGGCTGCGACCCCCAGCTTTGCCGCGTTCATCACCCAGGACTGGCGCGCCTCGACTTCTGAGCGGATGGCCGCGTCCTGCCGCAGATACGCGGCCAGGTTTCGGAGCACCGTGGTCAGCTCGCTGCCGCCGACCTCCCTCGACATCCTCAGGGTCTCGAGGATCCGGTCGGCGATCGGATCGGCAAGCCTGGACTTCAGGAGGTCGAGACAGTCGGAGAAGTTGCCGGTCAGTCGGTACTCGCCCTCGAATTCGCCGAACGCGGCCCGCGTGACACTCGGGCCGGTGTGCGCCAGAGTGACGACGCTGTCCGGCAGCGCGAGCCCGGAGCGGATGGCCGACACCAGATGGTCGACGACGTCCGGCCAGATCACCCGGTTCGACCGGCGACGGGCCCCCGCCCTCGCGGTGACGACGACAGTGGGAAGAAACAGGGCGACGATGGCGACCGCTGCCGCGAGCGCGACGACCTGGACAACCGCCAAAACCACCGCCCCGCAGGCGACGGCGATGATCACCGACACCACGACGAAGGCGGGAATCGGCACGGAGCGCATGCCCGCCTGAGCCAGGCGTTCGTGCACCACGGTCGAGATCCTCGCCCGACGGCGAACACCGAGCCTCCCCGCCGGCCAAAGAAACGGAGACAGCAGAAGAACCAGGCCGAGGCCGAGCAGGCATCCGAGGGCGATTGTCATGCCGTGCGCCCGGCGAGGACCGTCGCCAGATCGAATCCGGATGCTCGGAATTTCGCCGTCTTCGTTGGGTAACTGCCGGTCGGCTCGAGCGTGCCGCGCAGGAGGCTGAAGATCGTGCTCGCCTCGATAACCGCGCCGTTGACCTGTCCACTCGGGGCGATGATCTCGGTGATCCTCCGGCCACCGTGACTCTCCAGCTCGCAGTGGACGACGATATCGATGCTCTCCGCGACGGTGGGAACAACGAACGACGAATCGATATTGCGGCCGGCGAGCAGCGGCAGCGTCGACAATTTCGAGAGCGCGTCGCGCGCCCCGTTCGCGTGGATCGAGCACATCCCCGGCAATCCGGAGTTGAGTGCAATGAGCAGATCGAGGGCCTCGGCTTCGCGGACTTCGCCGACCACGAGCCGGTCCGGGCGCATCCGCAACGCCTCCTTGATCAGGCGCCGCAGGGTGATCTCGCCGGTTCCTTCGAGGCTGGGCTGCCTGCACTGCATGGCGACCGTGTCCCGTGCGCTGAGGTCGAGCTCGAAAGTCTCCTCGACAGTCACGATCCGCTCCGTCACCCTCGCCGACGCCAACAGGGCGTTCAACAGCGTCGTCTTTCCGCTCTGGGTTGCGCCGGAGACGAGGATGTTCTGCCCGGCCAGCACGCAAATCCGCAGGAACTCCGCGGCCTGCTGGGTCAGCGAACCGAGCTCCACGAGCTTCCGCAGGTCACCGAGCCGCTTGGCGAACTTGCGGATGTTGACGGCGAAATACCTCTGCGTGACGTCCGGCCTGACGACGTGTAGCCGAGATCCGTCTGGAAGCGCCGCGTCCACGAAGGGCGAACTCAGGTCGACACGTCTTCCGGATGACTGCAGCATTCGCTCCACCAGGTCCCGCACCTCGATATCGGTCAGGTCGAGACCGGTCAGCTCCGGCACTCCGTGGCGCGCGACGAACACCTTGGCCGGGCCGTTGATCCAGATCTCCTCGATCTCCGGATCGTCGAGAAACGGCTGGAGCGCACCGAAGCCGGTGAGCGTCGCCACGATTTGTTTCGTGGCGAGACCCTCATCCGCCAAAAGCGGAACGGATCCGCCGAGTGCCCGCTCGCTGTACCGCTGCACCTCGTCGTGCACGTAGCGGTGCGCAAGGGCATGATCGCTGCCGAGGTCGACCCCGTCCCGCCGCACTCGGATGCGCACCTGCTCGGTGATGATCGACACGGCCTTCGACATGCGGCAATCATCCGACAGCGGCTCGCGCCCGCGGGCTTCTTGTCCACAGGGGCGGG
>JAODMG010000125.1 GCA_025464895.1 Microbacteriaceae bacterium
ACCGAACAGACGATAACCTCCAGGGCGGCATTCGACGAGGTGCTCGATGCTGTGCGCGCCCAAGGCTGGGCGGCGGATCGCGGGGAGTATGAGAGGGTGTCCAATTGCATCGCGGCACCGGTCTGGGATCACTCCGGTAAGGTCGCCGGCGCGATTTCGATCACCGCGTTCCGGGAGACCGCGAACGTCGACGAGTTGCTGCAGCACCTGCCCGACCTGATGGAGACCACCTCCACGATCTCGCGTGAACTCGGATGGCGCCCGCTTCGACTCGACACCGTCGACGAGGCGGTCTGAGTAGGAAATCCGGAAAAACCCCTGAGCGAGAGTCGAGTACGGGCGTAGTGTCGATTGGATAGCCCTGGGCAGTCCGACCGATTGACGATGCCGGCCGGTGCCCTGGTCGTCGGAAGGTCCGGCGGCGATGGCTTCTCGGGAGGACGACGATGTCCAGGACAGATTCACCCACTCGCGGGCCGGCGCGACCGGCACCCTACGTCGTTTCAGGCGTCCTGCTCGTCATCGGGATCGTGATGCCGCTGATGGTTCCGCTTTATGCCAGGGCCGATCCAACCTTCTTCGGCATTCCGTTCTTCTACTGGTACCAGATGCTGTGGGTTTTCATCGACGCCTTGTTGCTCTGGATCGTCTACGGCATCGTCATCCGCGAGGATCGACGTCGTCGAGCGCTGATTCACGGTCCGGCGTCGGATGATGCCCGCCGGGCGAGCGACGGATCTGGTGACCGCTCGTGAGCGCCTCCTCTCTCGCCGCCGCCGCCGTACTCGGCACGGTGCCAGCGGCGACCACTCCGAAACCGATCAATGGTGTTGCACTGGCTGTCGTCATCCTGATCTTTATTCTCGTCGCGGCCATGGGGTTTCTTGCCTCCCGCTGGCGGGTGAAGCCAGCCGAACGCGGGCTCAAGAGCCTGGACGAATGGGGCCTGGGCGGACGCGGTTTCGGTAACTGGATCACCTGGTTCCTCCTCGGCGGCGACCTCTACCCCGCGTACACCTTCATCGCAGTCCCCGCGGCGATGTGGGGAACCGGCGCGTTGACCGGATTCTTCGCGGTGCCGTACACGGTAGTCCTCTACCCGATCGTGTTCCTTCTCATGGCGCGCCTCTGGTCGGTCTCGCACCGGCACGGTTTCGTCACCCCGGCGGATTTCGTGGGCGGTCGCTACGGCAGCAAGACGCTGTCCACCGCCGTCGCGGTCACCGGAATCGTGGCAACCATGCCGTACATCGCCCTGCAGTTGGTGGGGTTGAAGGCCGTGCTGTCGGTTCTCGGGGTTGGCGGGGGAGACAACGTATTCCTGCAGGATCTCCCGCTGATCATCGCGTTCGTCGTTCTCGCCGCTTACACCTACACGGCTGGCCTGCGTGCCCCGGCATCCATCGCGGTCGTGAAAGACCTCCTCATCTATGTCGCGGTGATCGTCGCGATCGTTTGGCTTCCATCGCACTTCGGTGGATGGGCGCAGATCTTCGATGCCGCCGATCAGAAAATGTCAGCCATCAATCCGGTCACCCAGAAGGCGGTCGGATCGATCATCCCCGGCGCGACGAGTTTCAACGCGTACTGGACCCTCGCCCTCGGCTCCGCGATGGCACTGTTCATGTACCCGCACTCCATCACCGGTGTGCTCGCGACGAAGAGCCGAAACACGATTCGCCGGAACGCGGTGGTACTTCCGTTGTATTCGCTCATGCTCGGATTTCTCGCGCTGCTCGGCTACGTCGCGATCAAGGCAGGGACGGTCCCGGTCGGCGTCGACGGCAAGATCAACCCGCAATTGGTGGTTCCGCAGCTGTTCCTGGATAACTTCCCGTCCTGGTTCGCCGGTGTCGCACTTGCGGCGATCGCTGTCGGGGCACTTGTGCCCGCGGCGATCATGTCGATCGCGGCATCCAACCTGTTCACCCGCAACGTCTATCGCGACCTGTTCAGACCGAATGCGACGCCGGAGCAGGAGGCGAAGGTCTCGAAGCTCACCTCGCTCGTCGTGAAGGTCGGCGCGCTGGCATTCGTGTTGCTCATGGACCAGTTCGCGGCGATCAACATGCAACTGCTCGGCGGCATCTGGATCCTGCAGACCTTCCCGTCGATCGTCGCCGGCCTGTACACGAGGTGGTTCCACCGTTGGGCGCTGCTCATCGGCTGGGCGGTCGGCATCGTCTACGGAACGGTGTCGGCCTACAACGTGATCAATCCCGCGACCAAGGCCCACTTCGGTGGGTCGATCGCCACCATCCCGTTCACCGACATCCCGGTGTACATCGCAGTCACCGCCTTTGTGATCAATGCGATCGTCTCGGTCGTCCTCACCATCGTTTTCAAGGCGGCGAAGGTCAAGGATGGCGTCGACAGCACCACCGTGGGTGACTACGGCGCAGACGAGAACGATCCGAAAGTCGCCCAGCTGGAGAAGGAGATCACCTGGACGAACCCGACGCCCGACAGCAGGGTCGACTAGCCTGTCCGCGCAGCTCGGATCGACCGACTCGGATCGACTAGCTCAGATCGCGCAGGGGGCGGCCCCGGCTGTACCGGGCAGGTTCGGGGCCCAGTCGGGGAAGCGCCTCGGGTCGTTCTTCGGGATCCAACGCCCGTCTTGGATCTCGTACTGCCAGCTCGGACCGGATTCGACCAGTTCGCCGATCGCCACGAGCAGTCGTTCGACGTGCTCGTCGATCGAGCCGACCCCGATGCTCGCGCGGAGTGCACCGGCCGGAATCCCGAGGGCCGCGAGTAGCGGATGCGCGCAGAATCGCCCGTCCCGCACACCGATGCCGTGCTCGGCCGACAGGTAGGCCGCGACCAGTCCGGCGTCGTACCCGTCCACGGCGAAACTGACCACGCCGACGGAGTCGGTCGAGTCCTCCCAGATGCGGATCGTGGTTACGCCGCGGATGGCGTCGAGGCCGACACGCAGCGCGGTGACCAGCCGCGCTTCGTGCGCCAGCCACTCGCCGCGGTCTGAATCGTGCAGCACCTGCAATGCCTTCGCGAGGGCGGCCGCACCGATCACGTTGGGGCTGCCGGCTTCGTGACGGGCCTCGCCATTGGTGAATTCGGTGTGCTCGATCGTGACGTTGCGCACCGCGCCGCCTCCGAGCAGATACGGTTCACCGGCATCCAGCCAGTCCGAGGCTCCGATCAGCACGCCGGCCCCGAAGGGTGCGTAGACCTTGTGCCCGGAGAACGCGAGGTAGTCGATTCCGGTCGCAGCGAGGTCGACCGGGCGATGGGGGACCAGCTGGGCACCGTCGACGGCGATGCGGGCACCGAAACGGTGGGCGAGAATCGCGAGCTCGCGAAGGGGAAGTATCTCACCGGTCACGTTCGATGCCCCTGTGACGGCGAGCAGGGCGTACGGAGCCGCCTCGAGCGCGGCACCGACGAGCTCGAGGGTCTCGGAGAGACTCCGGGTGGCGGCCAACACCCGGTGGTCGTGGCTCTGCCACGGCAGCAGGTTGGCGTGGTGTTCGATGTCGAGCACCAGCACGGCACCGGGAGTGCAGCGGGCGAGCAGGTTCAGCGCATCCGTGCTGTTCCTGGTGAAGACCACCAGGTCATCCGCACGCCCGCCGAGATGCTCCCGAACCGTGTTCCTGGCCGACTCGTAGAGCGAGGTGCTGAGCTGGGACAGGTAGCCTGCCCCGCGATGAACGCTCGCGTAAAAGGGCAGCACCTCCTCGATGTGGTCACGCACTGCGACGAGGGAGGGGGCGCTCGCCGCGTAGTCGAGATTGGCGTACGTGACTTCGCCCCTCGAGAGGGTAGGCACGCGCACCGAGCCGCCGATGACGCGAAGGAACGGTTTCGAGGACATTTCCCGAGGCTAGCCATCGTCTGGGCGGCACGCTAGCGACGCCGTAACAGAGTGCCGCAAACCGACTGCGGCCGGCCGTTACTTCGGCCGGGCGCGTCCACTTCGGCCCAACTCCGCTACTTTGGGGTCAGGTCGCTGTCCGGTCTGAAGACGTCGCCCTCCATCGAGTCGTAGCCTTCGAGCTGCGGGTCGCCGTGCAGGCCGCCGCTCAGTGCGTATTCCTCCTCGGGCGACAGGACCAGCCGGTTGCGGCCGAAGGTCGCGAACGCCACCAGCATCACGACGTAGACGACGGCGATGGCCGCGATGGCGGGCAGGAACGGCGGGTTCAGCAGGAATCCGATGAAGACCACGAGCGCGATGACACCGGCGACAACGGCTCCCCAGACGCCGGTCGGACTGACGTATGGCCGCTTCGCATTAGGGAATCTCCTGCGCAGGATGACGAAGGATGCCATCTGCAGGATATAGGCCAGCACGGCGCCCCAGACTGCGATGTTCAGCACGATCGCGCCGCCGCCACCGGCGGCACCACCGGTCGCGTCCACGATCACCAGCGCGATGAATCCGATGATCGCGCCGATCGCCAGTGCAACCCACGGCGTCTGGCGCTTTCCGGTCAGCGAGAGGAACTTGGGGTAGTAGCCGGCGCGGGACAGCGAGTACATGTTGCGCCCGTAGGCGAACATGATTCCCTGCAGCGAGGCGAGCAGGCCGATCAGCGCGAAGGCGGAGAGCACCGCGGCGAGCCCCGTCGGCAGGATCGCGCGGAATCCGTCGAGCAGCGGCTCGCCGGACGCGGACAGCTTCGACGATCCGGTGATGCCGGGGTTCAGGACGAGCACTACCGCCCCGCAGACTACGAGGGTGATCATGCCGATGATGCCGGCCCTCGGGATGTCCTTCGCCGGGTTGTGTGCCTCCTCGGCGGCGAGCGGCAACTCCTCGATCCCGAGGAAGAACCACATCGCGTACGGGAGAACCAACAGGATGGGAAGGATGCCGTGCGGCAGGAACGCGCTCGCGCCGGCGTCCGGGGCGACATCGAACAGCTTGTCCACGCTCCAGGCACCGGAGAACAGCGCGATCACCGCGAACACCGCGAGAATCGCGATGGAGATGATCGACACGACGACGGCGAACTTGAACGAGATCGCCGCGCCCGCTGTGTTGAGGGCGATGAAGACGAGATAGAGGATGACCCACCAAAGCCAGGCGGGAAGGGTGAAGCCGAACAGCGCATCCGTGATCCCGTTGGCGTAGCCGGCCGAGAAGTAGACGATCACCGCGGTGGTCGCGACATACTCGATCGTCTCGGCGAGGCCGGTGACGAATCCGCCCCACGGCCCCATGGCCGCTCTGGCGAACGAGTACGCCCCGCCGGTGTGCGGCATCGCCGCAGACATCTCGCCGATGCTGAACAGCATGCCGAAGTACATGACAACGACGATGACGAAGGCGATGACCATCCCGCCCCAGCCGGAGCTGGCGAGGCCGAGGTTCCAGCCGGAGAAGTCGCCGGAGATGACCGCCGCGATGCCGAGGCCCCAGAGACCCCACAGCCCGGCGCTGCGCTTCAGCGAGCGCTTTTCGAAGTAACCGACCTCGGCCTTCGTGTATGTAACGCCGGAAACGCTCTTGTTGCTGTCAACTGTCATCGGTCTCTCCCTGTGGAAGTGGAGCCTGGCGAGTTCGCGCGCGTCGGTGCGCGCGTGTGAGTACTGCAGAGCGTACTGCTCTATTGGTACCTGTTGTCTACCTTTGAGGGCAAAAAACTTGGTACGGTGGTGGCTCGGCGATGTGGATGCTGTGATCTAATGGTCGGACATCGCCCCTAAAGGAGAGCTTCTGTGACCACCCGCACCGGAATGCTGACCACCGATCAACTCGCCGTCATGACGAAGTCCGGCGAGATAGACACCGTCATCGTCGCCTTCACCGACATGCAGGGTCGGCTGGTAGGCAAGCGCGCGTCCGCCCGCCTCTTCACCGAAGAGATCGCCGTAAACGGTGCGGAGTGCTGCAACTACCTGCTCGCCGTCGACGTCGAGATGAACACCGTCGACGGGTATTCGATCTCCTCCTGGGAGAAGGGGTACGGCGACATGGCGATGATCCCGGATCTCGCCACACTGCGGCTGGTCCCGTGGCTACCGGCGACCGCGATGGTAATGGCAGACCTCCGCTGGCTGCCCGAGAAGGGGACGGATGCGGGCGAGCCGGTGACCCAGTCCCCGCGGGAGATCCTGAAGACCCAGCTGGCCCGTCTCGCCGAGAAGAACCTCGTCGCCATGGTCGGAACGGAGCTCGAGTTCATCGTCTTCGACGACGGCTACCGGGATGCCTGGAAGAAGGGCTACACCGGCCTCACTCCTGCGAGTGACTACAACATCGACTACGCACTGCTCGCGTCGACGCGGATGGAGCCGCTGCTGCGCGACATCCGCAACAGCATGGACGCGGCCGGAATGTACTGCGAGGGGGTTAAGGGGGAGTGCAATTTCGGCCAGCAGGAGATCGCGTTCCGTTACGCGGAAGCCCTCGAGACCTGCGACAACCACTCGATCTACAAGAACGGTGCAAAGGAGATCGCGGACAAGCACGGCAAGGCGCTCACCTTCATGGCGAAGTTCAACGAGCGAGAGGGCAATTCGTGCCACATCCACATCAGCCTCCGCGGCGCGGACGGGAGCGCGGTCTTCGCTGACCATGACGACGAACTCGGCATGTCGAAGATGTTCAGGCACTTCCTGGCCGGCCAGCTGAAGGCGATGCGTGAGCTGACGCTGTTCTTCGCTCCGAACATCAACTCGTACAAGCGGTATGTCGAGGGCAGTTTTGCCCCGACGGCGGTCGCCTGGGGGCTCGACAACCGCACCTGTTCGCTCCGGGTGGTCGGCCACGGTCTCGGTCTCAGGGTCGAGAATCGGGTTCCTGGCGGCGATGTCAACCAGTACCTCGCCGTTGCCGCGCTCATCGCGGGCGGCTTGTACGGCATCGAGAACGAACTGGAACTCGAGCCGATCTTCGAGGGCAACGCCTACGGCAGCGATGCCCCGCGAGTGCCTGCCACCCTTCGCGACGCCGCAGAGCTGTTCGGAGGATCTGAGCTGGCCGCATCCGCCTTCGGGAGCGAGGTGGTCGACCACTATCTGAACAACGCGCGGATCGAGGTCGCCGCCTTCGACGCAGCGGTCACCGATTGGGAGAGAGTTCGTGGTTTCGAAAGGTTCTGAGCTGTCCGGTTCTGATGTGCCCGCTGTTGGGTCGGCCAAACGCCCGGTGATCGGGCTGACCACCTACCTCGAGCAGGCCCAGACCGGTGCGTGGGACGTGCCGGCGTCCTTCCTGCCGAAGGCCTATTTCGAGGCGGTCACCCAGGCCGGCGGCATCGCGGTGCTCCTGCCTCCCCAACCGGTGGACTCGGCGATCGCGAACCGGGTCATCGACGGACTGGACGGCCTCATCGTCACAGGAGGCAAGGATGTGGACCCGGCCCGCTACGGCCAGGAGCCGCATCCGACCACAGACGAACCCCGCCGCGATCGGGATGCATGGGAGGACGCACTGCTCCTCGCAGCGATCGATCGAGAGCTTCCGTTTCTCGGTATCTGCCGTGGAGCGCAGGTGCTGAACGTCGCCCTCGGCGGCACCCTCCACCAGCACCTTCCCGATGTCATCGGAAGCACCCGCTACAGCACCGGCGTCGGCACCTTCCAGGTCAACGAGGTCACGGTGGCCCCGGAGGGCGTACTGCCACGACTGCTCCGGGACACGCCGACGCTCGACGTGAAATCGCACCATCACCAGGCGATCGACCGACTGGCGGACGGCCTCGTGGTGACGGCTCGCTCCGACGACGGAACGATCCAGGCGGTCGAGCTCGAGTCCGCACCGTTCGGGGTGGCCGTCCAGTGGCATCCGGAGGAGGATGCCGACGACCTCCGCCTGTTCGAAGGCCTCGTTGATGCGGCACGGAAGGCCATGAAATGACATCGACCATGATCGTCAACCCCGCCGACGAGACACTGATCACGAAGGTCGAGCACAGTACCGTCGAGCAGGTGGATGACGCGGTGGAGGCAGCCGTGTCCGCCCAGCGTGCGTGGGCGGCCCTGCCGCCGGCGGGCCGGGCAGCCGCGCTCAGGCGGTTCGCCGCGGTGGTGGATACGGCGGTCGATGAACTGGCGCTCCTCGAAACCGCCAACTCCGGTCATCCGATCACCCAGGCGAGGTGGGAAGCCGGGCACGTTCGCGACGTTCTCGACTACTACGCCGCTGCCCCTGAGCGGATGATCGGCAAGCAGATCCCGGTGGCAGGCGGTCTCGACGTCACCTTCCTCGAACCGCTCGGCGTTGTCGGGGTCATCGTGCCGTGGAACTTTCCGATGACGATCGCCAGCTGGGGATTCGCGCCCGCGCTCGCCGCAGGCAACGCCGTGCTGCTGAAGCCGGCGGAGTGGACGCCGCTGACCGCTATCCGTCTCGGGGAACTCGCGCTCGAGGCGGGGCTGCCTCCCGGGCTGTTCCAGGTGCTACCAGGAAAGGGGTCGGTCGTCGGCGAGAGGTTCGTGACGAACGAGCGGGTGCGCAAGGTGGTGTTCACCGGGTCGACCGCCGTCGGCAAACGGGTGATGGCCGGATGCGCGGAGCAGGTGAAGGCGGTGACCCTCGAGCTCGGCGGCAAGAGTGCGAATGTCGTCTTCGCGGATTCCGACCTCGAGAAGGCCGCGGCGACCGCGCCGTACGCGGTGTTCGAGAATGCCGGCCAGGACTGCTGCGCGCGCAGCCGCATCCTGGTCGAGCGAAGCGTCTACGATCGATTCCTCGAGTTGCTCGAACCGGCGGTGAAAGGCGTTCGAGTCGGTAGCCCGCAGGACGAGAGCACCGAGATGGGACCGCTGGTCGCCGCGGAGCACCTGGAGAAGGTGCGCTCCTACGTGACGGAAGACTCGCGGGTGGCGTTTCGCGGCAGCGCGCCATCCGGTCCGGGCTTCTGGTTCCCGCCAACGGTCCTCCTTCCGGAATCCCGCACCGATCGCACCGTCACAGACGAGATCTTCGGTCCGGTGGTGACCGTGCTCCCGTTCGACGATGAAGCCGACGCGATCTCCCTCGCCAACGCGAGCGTCTACGGCCTCAGCGGATCGATCTGGACCCGGGATGTCGGCCGGGCCATCCGGGTCTCCAGGGGCATCGAGAGCGGCAACCTCTCGGTGAACTC
>JAODMG010000137.1 GCA_025464895.1 Microbacteriaceae bacterium
AATCGCATTCAGGAGTGTCTAGGTCGGGTTGTTTTCCGGCTACTCCTCATGCGCATCGCAATTGTCAGTGACTATTTTCTCGACTTCGTCGGGGGCGCTCAAACGTCGATGCGCCAGCAGCACCTCGCGCTCACCGAAGCCGGTCACACGGTCGTCATGGTCTCGGCCGGTCGAGGATTCCGAGGCGGCCGGGTCCGCCAGGTAGCGGCCGGCCTGGAGATCCAGCCCAACTTCACCCTGCCGGGACTCGAGTTGCCGGTCATCCCGAACAACGCACGCACCGCCGGGGTGCTCGAGAACTTCTTTCGCAACAACCGGATCGACGTCGTCCACGTGCAGACAGAATTCGGCCTTGCACACGCCGCGGTCTCGGCGGCGCGCACCCTCGGGCTTCGAGTGGTTCACACCGTGCACACGTTCTACTGGGCGAGCGAAGGCGGGCCGCAACGTTCGGTCGCCCCTTTCCTCCGCTGGGGGCTGCAAGGGCTGACCAAATCGAAGATCCCCGCGCAGATCTTCGTGCAACGGCCCGCCGATAACCTGCTCCGCAACCTCACACTCGGGATGGCAACCAGTGTCGATGCCGTGATCTCCCCCTCGGCTCACCAGGCCAGGGATCTGGAGGCCGCCGGCGTCCAGGCGCCCGTCGCCGTCATCCCGAATCCGATCGCGACCTCGCCGCGGGTCGCCGTTCCGCTCTCGATCGAGCAGCTAGGCTCGCCGAAATTCCTCTGGGTCGCGCGATGCGAGCCGGTCAAGCGGCCGCTCGTCTTCGCGGAGGCCGCGATCGAGGCGCTCTCGGTCGTCGGCGATCGTTTCAGCGTCGATTTCGTCGGTGATGGAGCAGACCTCGGGGCCCTGCAGAAACTAGCAGCCGACCATCCGCAGATCAGGATCCAGGGTGCCCTTCCGCACGACGACGTTCTGGACCTGATGGATGCCGCCGCAGCCGTCGTGCTCACCTCGGTCGGGTTCGACAACCAGCCGATGACCATCGCCGAGGCGGTCAGCCGAAACCGCGGGGTGCTCTACT
Organism: Microbacteriaceae bacterium; assembly: GCA_025464895.1. Classification (GTDB taxonomy): domain Bacteria; phylum Actinomycetota; class Actinomycetes; order Actinomycetales; family Microbacteriaceae; genus Parafrigoribacterium_A. Next base: position 1,034 of record JAODMG010000137.1, read on the forward strand.
GCGACCCGAAACTACGCGAGGGTCTGACCAATGCCGGCTATCTGGCCGAGAGCACGGATGCCTCGGGCCTCGCCGCCGCGATCGTCGACCTGGTCACCGATCCGGCACTGCTGGTCGGGCTCTCGCAAGGCGCTGCGGCCGATCGCGACGAGTTCTCTCCCGACACCTACGTCGAGCGCGTCCTCGGCGTTTACGCGGGCTGAGCAGTCGCTGGTCAGCCAACTCTCACTGGCCAACTCGCACTGGTTAACGCTCGCTAGCCAACTTTGTGAAGCCAGACCACCTGGCTGTCCTCGCTGGCGTGCCTGAAGGCTTCGAGTTCGTCGTCCCAGGCCTGCCCGAGGGCAAGCCGCAGCTCGCGGTGCAGCTCGAATGCGTCTGAGCCGGCGATCTCCATGGCGTAGCGGATGCGGTCCTCGGGGATGACCACGTTGCCCACGGTGTCCGTCTGCGCGAAGAAGATGCCAAGATCGGGGGTGTGCAGCCACCGGCCGCCATCGCTGCCGGGGGTCGGGTCTTCCGTCACTTCGTAGCGGAGGTGCTCCCAGCCGCGTAGCGCGGATGCGAGTGCCGCCCCGGTTCCTGCGCCACCCTCCCAGTAGAACTCGGTGCGCATGGAGCCCTTGAGCACCGGCTGGTCGGTCCAGGCGAAGTTGACGGCGCGTTCGAGCGCGCGCCCCGCTGCCCACTCAATGTGCGGGCAGAGTGCACGAGGGGAGGAGTGAACATACAACACTCCCCGAGCAGTTGGTGCAGCCACAATTTCTCCATTCCGTTGAGGTACGACTTCCCCATCGACCTCGGAATGGACCGTGTGACGTATTCAGTTGAAACGGCGAGCCGTTCCTTGAATTATTGCGGATTATCCGAGCAAATGACAACCGTGTGATTTGCGACACGCCGAAGCCGCCAAAATGCCGCCTTCGACTTATCCCTATACTCGGTACTCACATACCCAGTAACTCTTTACGGAGGCCGCCATGTCAGTCCGCTTGAGCTTGCTCGCCATTCTCGACCAGGGGCCGTGTTACGGGTACCAGCTGAAGAGCGAATTCGACCGCAGGACCGGGGCGACCTGGCCGCTGAACGTCGGACAGATCTACAACACCCTCGACCGTCTCGAACGGGACGAGCTGGTGGAGAAGACCGAGAAAACCAGCGGACTGAAGACCGGAAACGACACAGATGGCCAGGTCTTCTACCAGATCACCGAAGCGGGGCGCCGCGAAGTGTCCGGCTGGCTCGGCTCCCCCGTCCTCCGCTCGGCCGCGACCAGGGACGAGCTGGCGATCAAACTCGCGATCGCGGTGACCCTGCCGGGGATCGACATCGGCCGCGTCATCCAGGTGCAGCGAACCGCGACCCTCCGCAACCTCCAGGACCTCACCAAGACCAAGAATGCGACGGATGATCCGGAGACCTCCGAGGAGCTGGCCTGGCTTCTCGTCATCGATTCCCTGATCTTCGCGGCGGAGGCCGAAGTGCGCTGGCTCGACCACTCGGAGACCAGGCTTGCGCGCGCGGCCGCCGCCGGCCTCGCCGTACCCCTCCCGCTCAGCACGGACGTCCCGAAGCGCGGGCGGCCGGTCAAATCCGAGAGCCGCGCGTGAACGACGAGGTGCTCCTGCAACTGGCTGGAGTCTCCCAGCAGTATGGCAAAGGCGCTACCGCGATCACCGCGCTCTCGGGGGTCGACCTCACGCTGCACGCCGGCGAGCTGGTGGCGATCATGGGAGCATCCGGATCTGGCAAGTCGACGCTGCTGACCATCGCCGGCGGCCTGGCGACGCCGACGAGCGGTGAGGTGATCGTCGAGGGCGAGTGGCTTTCCACCATGTCGGCGAAGGGTATCGCCGCACTCAGACGCCGCACCCTCGGCTTCGTCTTCCAGGATTTCAACCTCATCCCGGCGCTCACCGCCCTCGAGAACGTCATCCTTCCGCTCGAGCTCGACGGCTGGACGCGGCACAAGGCTCGCACCGCGGGCATCGACGCCCTCCGCACGGTGGAGCTCGCCGATCGCGCTGCTACTTACCCAGACGATCTCTCCGGCGGACAGCAGCAGCGGGTGGCCATCGCCCGGGCCGTCGTGGGGTCGCGCCGCATCATCCTGGCTGACGAACCGACCGGAGCACTCGACAGCACCACGGGAGAAGTCGTGCTGCGGATGTTGCGGCGCAGGGTGAACGCGGGAGCCGGCGGCATCCTGGTCACCCATGACGCCCGCCACGCAGCCTGGGCCGATCGCATCGTGTTCCTTCGCGATGGACGGGTGGTCGATGAGAGCGCCTCGACCGGAGTCGAGCGTCTTCTCTCCCCGGCAGCACAGCTGTGAAACGCCGAGCACGGCGGCACTACCGGCGAGCTCTTATCGATCGGGGCGGAGGGGCGTCATCGCTTCGAACTGCCATCGCCACCAACCGCGTCGCGCTGAGGATCGCCAGGAGAACCAGCGTTCGGTCACTAGGGCACAGCGCGCTGATCGCCACCATGATCGCGCTGCCCATTTCCGGGCTTGCGGCGGTCGCGCTCGTCGGCAGCAGCATGCAGATGACTCCCGACGAGCAGATCACCACTCAGCTCGGGAACACTCAGGCCAGATTCCGGGTCGTCAACCCTCCCGATCCGTTGCTCGTGCAGAGTCCGACGAACGAGGAGCTGTGGGGTCACCATGGGCCGGGCGCATACACCGCCCCAGACCCAGCCACAGTGGCGGCACCGCTGCGCACCCCCGCCGAACTCTTCCCATCGGGGACTCGCATCCTGCCGCTGTTCAGGACCTCCGTCACCGCGACGACGAAGTCCGGCAGCGCCACCTTCGACGCGATCGAAGGACCCAGCTGGGACAAGTCCTTGACCGGGCACTTCGAGATGCTCGCCGGTCGCGCACCTCGCGCGGACGATGAAGTGATGGTCACGGCATCCGCCCTGTCGCACCTCGGGGTGCCGCTCGGTGGCAGCGTCGAGCTGGATTCTCCCGCGACTGCATCGGTGACGGTGGTCGGCGTCCTCGACAACCAGCTCCAGCCGGACAAGGCGGAGATGTTCTTCGGCAGAACCGGTGCGTTCTCCACGACGAGCGCCGCTGACCGCCTGGCCCAGACGGTGTTCTATCTTCCCGACACCACGGTCGACTGGCCTGCTGTCCGACTGCTGAACGCGCAGGGTGCGACCGTGTTGTCTCGTGCCGTTCTCTCCGATCCTTCCCCCGCGGGTGAGTCACCGTACTCGTCCGCATCATCCGGGACCTTCTGGGGCATTTTGGTGGTCGCCGCAATTGCCGGTGGGTTCGCCGCATTCGAAGTGATCCTGCTCGCGGGCGCGGCTTTCGCCGTGAGCGGCCGGCAACAGCAGCGGATGCTCGCGACCATCGCCAGCGTCGGGGCGACCCGCGCAACGCTCTTTCGGGTGCTCTCCTCGAGCGGCCTGGTCCTCGGCGCGATCGGCGGCGTCCTCGGAGTCGGTGTCGGCATCCTGAGCGGCTCTGTATTCATGGCACTCACCGGAGACGGAAGCGCGACCCGGTACTACGGCTATCACCTGCCATGGTTCCTGCTTTCCGGCATCTTCGCCTTCGCGGTCGTCATCGGCTGGCTGTCCTCGCTGGTCCCCGCGCGAAACGCCTCCCGGGTCGACATCGTGTCCGCGCTGCGCGGCTCTCGGCGACCGCCGGTCCCCAGCTTCCGTAGACCCCTGGCCGGTCTCGCGCTGCTCATCGTCGGGGCTGCCACCAGCCTGGGCGGAGGGATCTTCTACGCCAGCCTGCAGCTGGCGGGACAGGGCATGTCCGGCGGCCACCCACTTCTCTGGCTGCCGATCGTGCTGCTCATCGTTGGCCCCGTTCTCGCCCAGCTCGGCCTGGCCCTCTGCGGACCCCTCATCCTTCGGCTGGTCGGCCGTGCGCTGGGTCGCGGCGGGATCGGTGCACGGCTGGCGGCACGGGATGCTGCCCGCAATCCGGCCCGCTCCGTTCCCGCGCTCTCGGCGATCATGACGACGGTCTTCCTCGCCGTGTTCGCCATGAGCATGGTGGCATCGGGCGAGCAGTCGGCTCGGGATCGCTACGAGTACAGCTCGGCAGTCGGCGATGTTCAAGCGGACATCGGCTACCCGACCGACTCCTCGTTCGTCCAATACGCGCCTCCCAGCTCCATCTCCGACGCGATCAGAAACACGCTCGACGTCAAAGAGAGCCGAACAATCGCGGCGGTTCCCGAGCTCCTTTCGGCGAGCTCCGGCGCAACTGGATCGGATGACACGATCACCCGGCCGCTCCCGGTGATACCGCCGAAGAACCTCTGCCAGTACAGTCCCAACTCGCCCGAATACACTGACCGAGTGAATGATGCTTCCACCGCAGAGGGACGAGCGGCCCGCTCCGATCCACGATGCCGGAGCAGCTACGTCTGGGCAAGCTACGGCTATTCTCACATCTGGGTGGGAGACGCAGCCGACCTGGCCATGATCCTCGGCCGCCAGCCGAGTGGCGCCTCGACCCGCACCCTCTCGGACGGTGGTGCAGTGTCCCTGTATCCCGAATACGTCGACAACCACCAGGTCTCGATCGGGTGGTGGACGAATCGGCAGCTGGCGAAAGCGCCGAGTCCCGCACCGCACGATAAGGCAGTCCGCATCGAAAAGCTCGCCGCTGTGATCGACAAGCCAGAGCACCCGATCCGCTTCGGCCTGTTCATCACGAAAGCAACTGCGGACCGGATCGGGCTCGCCTACCAGGACATGACCATTCTCGCCTCCCTTAATAACCAGCCAAACACAGCCCAGGCGGATGCACTTACTGCCGCCCTCAGCGCCCTCCCCGGTGATACGCCTTCTGCTCGGATCGAAACTGGGCCGCCCAGCTTTGCGCCGTGGGTGTGGGCGGTCGTCGGACTTACCGCGTTGATCGCCATCGCCTCCGCCGCGGTTGCGATCGGTCTTGCCCGGTTCGATGGACGCCAGGATGATTCGATCCTCGCCTCCCTCGGTGCCAACCGGCTCGTCCGCCGAGGCTTCGCCTTCTGGCAGGCGCTCATCATAACCGGTGTCGGCGCCGTATTCGGGGCCGCGCTCGGCGTGCTCCCCGCCCTGGCGCTGAGCGCCAATCCGGGCATCCCGTTCGATCCGCCCTGGTTGCAGATCGCCCTCACGGCCGCCGTGCTGCCGTTGGTGATCGCCTGCGGAAGTTGGCTGATGGCGAGTCGCACCCACAGCATCCTGCGACGGGCCACGATCGCATGACCGCACTGCGCCCATCCACCCGAAGGTCCGACCGCGCCATCCCGCGGATCCTGGCGGTGCTCATCGCTGCCGCGTGGCTCGCCCTCCTCGCCGGATACGCGGTGGCAGTCGAACTCGCCTCGGCAGCGAGACCGCTGGTCGCGACAATCGTCCTGCTCTTCGCCGGCCTCGCGTCGAGTGTGATCTGGCTGAACGGCATCCGTCACCTGGTGATGTGGCTCACCGGACCGATCTGGTCGAGGATGGCCGCCAGGAATGAGCCGCGGAGGGCGAGCCGCCAGGACGAGGCACGGGTGGCGCTGCTCTATTGCACCCGCGACGACTTCAACGCCGCAGCGCTTCGCCGCAGCATGGCGCAGCAGCACCGGGTGACGACGCTGATACTGGACGATTCCGCCGATTCCGCCAACCAGGGCATCATCGACGACTTCGCGGAGGAGGCCGGATGCCGAGTGGTGCGCCGTCATCGTCGCACCGGTTTCAAGGCGGGAAACCTCAACAACGCCCTCGGCGCAATCCTCGACGACTTCGACTATTTCGTCGTACTCGACAGTGACGAAGTGATCCCACCCGACTTCGTCACCCGCGCCCTGTCGTGGTTCGCGGGCGACCCCCAGATCGGGATCGTGCAGGCGAATCATCGCGCCTGGCGTGGAGAAACCGCGTTCACCGCCGCATTCTCGGGCATGCTGGGCAGCCACATCAGCGTGGCCCAGCCCGCCCGCAGCCACGGTGGCTTCTCGGCGTTCATGGGCCGCGGCGCCATGATCAGCGCGGACTGCTACCGAGCTGCCGGCCCGATTCCGGAGCTGGTGATCGAGGATGTCGCCTTCAGCCTCGAGGCCAGGATCGCCGGATTCACCATCGCCTTCGATCGCGAGCTGGTCTGCATGGAGGACTACCCGATCGACTACCACGCCTTCCGCAGCCAGCACGTGAAGCTGGTGGAGGGAACCACCGAATTCCTGCGGCGCTCGTGGCGACGCATCCTGTCATCACCACTCCGCCCGAGCGAAAAGGCCGACCTCCTGTTCGAGCAGACCATGGTGCCGTTGCTCGGCTTCAGCGGGCTCGTTCTCATCCTCTCAAGCATCGTGCTCACGGCGTTCGGCGGCGGCCCATTGCACCAACCGCTCTGGACGGTCCTGGCGACCGGCTTCTTCGCAGCGGCTCCCCTGCTGCCGGAGACCGTGCGGGTCGCGCGCCGTCGTGGACTGTTCAGGGCACTCGGATTCCTCGCCCTAGCCAGTGCGCTCTACTCCTCCACACTCCTGGTCACGCTACGGGCGAGCTGGAAAGTGCTCCTCGGGCAGCGCGCCACCTTCAGGGTCACCCCGAAGTCGGTGCGTCGCTTCGGCCGCTGGTGGGAGACACTCGTCGCCCTGCGCTTCGAACTGGGTGCCGCCGGCGTGGCGACGGTGGTCGTCTTCGCCGTCAACGGAACGCTAATGGCCGCACTGCCGATCGCAGGCCCCGTGTTGGCTGCCGTCGGCTTCGCGTCCCTCGGCGCGCGCTCGCTGATCCCGGCGGACGACTCCGACGATGCCGCCAGCCTCGCCATCGGTCACGGGACGACGCGGTGGGACAGGTAACTTCTGTCAGCTATTTCGCCTGACCGTAGTTGTCGACAATCGCGACGCTGAGCGGGAATTCCACCGGCAGCTCGCCGAACATGAGCCGGCCGGCCTGCGCCGCGGAGTCCCGCAGGGTCCGTTCGACCTCGGCCGCGACATCCGCTGGGCAGTGCACCACCAGCTCGTCGTGCATGAAGAAGACCAGATGTGGGGCGTCGGTCAACCAGGCGGTGCCCGCCATCTCATTGAGTCCGTGGCGAACCGTCGCCATCCAGCAGAGTGCCCACTCTGCGGCGCTGCCCTGCACCACGAAGTTGCGGGTGAACCGGCCCCAGCCGCGGGCCTGGCTGCGGGCACGCTTCTGGTCGGCGTCCGTCGCAGCCTCACCGTAGGCATCGCCCTGGATCTCTCGCCAGCCCTCGCCGGGCAACGGCGAGCTGCGACCCAGTCGGGTGGTGACGATCTCACCTCGCTCGCCGGCCCTCGCCGCCATCTCGACCAGCGCGATCGCCTGCGGATATGCCCGGGTCAACTTGGGCATCAGACGCCCACTCTCGCCAGTGGTCGCGCCGTACATCGCGCCGAGCATCGCGACCTTCGCCTGGTCGCGTGTGGCAACCGCACCGCTCGCGACGATGGCCGCGTACATGTCTTTGGACCGCCCGGCCTCCGCCATCCCACGATCTCCCGACAGCGCCGCGAGGATGCGCGGCTCCAGCTGGGACGCGTCGGCGACCACCAGTTTCCAGCCATCGTCGGCGACGACAGCGGCACGCACCTGCTTGGGAAGCTGCAACGCTCCCCCGCCACCCTTGCTCGCCCAGCGCCCGGTGACGACACCGCCAGGAACGTAGTCCGGGTAAAAGCGACCGCCGCGCACGTTGACATCCAGCCACTGCCAGCCGTTCGCGCTCAGCAGTCGCGCGAGCTTCTTGTATTCGAGCAACGGCGGGATGCCCGGATGTTCGATCTTCTTGAGCTCCCAGGACCGGGTGGAGGTCACCACGATGCCGGCTCGGCTCAGCGCTTTCAGCAGCTCGGCGGGGGAATCCGGATTCAGCTCGGGAGCATCGAAGGCCTCCCTCACCCGCTCCAGCACCTCCTCCAGCAGCACGGGACGCTGTCCCGGCTTCGGCCGCGGTCCCAGATTGCTCGCGAGGATCTCATCGTGCAGGTCGGCTCGCCACGGCAACCCGGCGAACTGCATCTCAGCCGCGACCAAAGCGCCGGCCGATTCCGCGGCGAGAAGCAGGCCGATGCGTCCAGGGTCGGTGGCAGAAGCGATCGCCTTGCGCTGCATCCTGAATTCTTCGAGCGGATCTTCCGCGGCGGACTCCATCGGCCGATCGAGATCGAAGAGGACATCGCCGGCGGCGACCTCGACGCTCTCGATGGCACCCCGATCCCAGGAACTCAGCGGTAACCCGGCGAGCTCGGATGCCGCGGTCAGCTCCGACCTGCGCAGAATCGCGTGTGACAGCCGCAGGTCGACGCACCGTTCGACTCGCACCCCGGCGTCGAGCAGCGCCGAGTACCAGCGGCTGGTGTCATCCCACACCCAACGCGGATGCTGCGGCTCGAGCCCAGCCACCGCGGCGGGAAGCGACCGCCCGTCGACGATCTGCGGCTGCCCGATCGTGCTGCCTTCGTCGTCCAGGGTAGTGACCAACACCGTGCCGTCGGGTTGGGAGCTGAGCGCGGCGTACACCCCTACAGTCTGCCGTGGGCTTGCGACATCCGGCCGCTGCCGCTCCGGCCGCGCTTCTGGCCGCTCCTGGAAACCACGAAGACGGGGCAGGCGTGCGGCGACTAGCCTCTGGCACGTCACCGCGCACCTTCGGAAATTCAGGAAGAGACGCAGAGCCCGACCCTTTGCGGCCCGTGTGTCCGGGGCAAAGGCAACTAGCCCGAGCAGCAATTCCTGAATTTCCGAAAGGGGGCGGGATAGTTGCGCTAGCGCGCATGCGGGGTGGCGGATGCGCCAGCGCGGCATGCGGGTGCCGAAAGGGCGGGATTCGCGTGCCCGGGTCGCGCGAGCGGCGGACGGCGCGGTCGGGTCAGTGCAGCAGTCCGCCGGCCTTGTTGAGCACGTTCTTCTCGCCGGCCTCGATGGGCACCGGGAAGCGGTTCTGCTTAGGCGGCATCGGGCAGTTGAACGCGTAGGAGAAGCCGCAGGGCGGAATCACCGCGCGATTGAAGTCCAGAGTGATGGTGCCGTCGGCGTTCGGCGCCACGAACAGGAACCGGCCGACACTGTAGGTGCTGTCACCGTTCGTCGTGTCGGCGAACACCAGTTGGAGCGCTCGCCCCGATTTGAACGCCGCGAGGTTGTAGTCGGTACCGTCCTTGTTGAACGTGATCTCACCTGGCACGGCGAGGTCGCGGGTCTTTCCGTCATCCTTGAGGTGCTCGAATCCCACGGTCGCGCCTCCGGGAATCTCGGTGAACTTCGCCGTGATCACCCATTCCGGGTTGTAGGGGAACACGTCGATTCCGCCGAAATTCTCGATACCTTCCGACTTGGCGTCCCAGACCCGCAGCGCATAGCTTCCGGTCTCACTCGCGATCACGAAACCGCTCACCGTATCGCTGAAGACGATCTCGCTCGGCGACTCGGAGTCCTTGCCGCGCACCACCGCGACACCGTCGACGAGCACTCCGTCGACGACGATCCCCTCGGATGCCGCGGCCGTCACCTTCAGCCCAGACTCTCCGCCTGGCAGCGGTGCCCACACCCCGGGGACCCCGTAGATCGGCTGCTCGGAATCCACCCATTGGGTGTTGACGAGTGCGAGGCTGCCCTTGGGCTGCACCACGGCGAGCTCCCGCCGCTGGCGGTAGATCGCGAGCAGATCTTCGGGAGTCGGGGTCGTCGTCGTGTCGGTCATAGCGTCCATCCTTGTTCAGGTCCTTCAGTGCAACGAACAGGGACACGGAAAAATTGCGACAAATGACGTCGTGTTTTACGGCTTCCAGACCATGAGCACGACGACGAGGACCAGAAGCAACGAGACGATCCCCGATCCGGCGGCGATTCGCGAGTAGCCTTCTGGTTTTGCGTCGACTGCGGCGGCAGAGCCAGGAGTTCCAGACGCTGCAGCACTAGCGCCGGCCTTCCGCATCGCTGGGACCACAAGGAAGAGGTTCAACGCCAGCGCGATGACGTACGCCACGATCGAAATCCAGATCCACGGGGAGGCAATAGAAAAGTTGTCCTTGGGGTCGCTCATCCCGAGCGCGGCGAATCCGAAGAACACGACGACGAGTGAAACTAGCGTGAAGACGAACACAGACTTCGCCAACGTCGTGATCTGGGCGGCATTCCCGGAACGAATCGCTCTCAATCCGGTCATGGGAAGGATGGCCATCGGCCCGACGATGAAGACGGCCGCAACCACATGCAAAACGTTGAAGAGTGTATCCATGCCTCAAGGCTAGGCGAGCCGGACCAGTTCTGTCTCAGGCCGTGCCGCGAAGCCGGCAGTTGGCACCGGCTGCCGGGTCCAGCAGATGAACGCCGGT
>JAODMG010000154.1 GCA_025464895.1 Microbacteriaceae bacterium
GGCTACGAGTGGCTGAGCCGCGACCCCGCAGTCGCGCAGGACTTCCTCGACGACGACCTCACCTTCACCGCGAGGGCGCTGAAGCTTTTCGGCCTGGCCGACAGCCTGCGACTGCTCGGGCGCCCCCGCAAGGACCTCGCGAACGATCTCCCCGTGCTCATCCAGATCGGAAGCGACGATCCGTTCGGCGGTCCCATCAGCGCCGAGATGCTGGCGGAGAGCTACCTGAGCCGCAGCGCCCTGAGCGATGTCGAGCTCATTGTCTACTCGGACGCGAGGCACGAGATCTTCAACGAGATCAACCGGGACGAGGTAATCGCAGACACCATCGAATGGCTGATCTCGCGCCTTCCAGGGGCTGCGGCCAGGGCGGCAGCGCGACCATAGTGCTCGGTATTTCTCGTGATCGGTGCTTCTAATGCCGAACATTTTCGCCGACATCATGGCCGGCCGCGCACCCGCCCGGTTTGTCTGGACGGATGATCTCGCCGTCGCCTTCCTCACCATCGAGCCGCGCAACCCGGGGCACACCCTCATCGTCCCGCGGCTCGAGGTGGATGGCTGGCTCGATGCGCCGGAGGAGCTGATCGCGCACCTTATGGCGATCGCGCACAAGATCGGCCTGGCCCAGCGCGAGGAGTGGGGTTCCGACCGCGCCGGGCTCATGATCGAGGGATACATGGTGCCGCAGCTGCACATCCATGTCTGGCCGTCGTGGTCGCCGTACGAGTTTCATCCGGTCGGCATCGACCGCAACGCCAAGCCGGAGGCGCTCGAGGATGCAGCGGTCCGTTTGCGGGCGAGGCTGAGGCTGCGAGGTCTCGGCGAGTTCGTCCCCGAGGGATGAGACGAGCGGGATGAGGCGAGCGGGCTGAGGCGAGCGGGATGAGACGAGTGAGGCAAGCCAGTGAGCCGCGCCGGGCATCCGTTCGCCGTCGTCGTCGCGATTAGGCTGAGTGCGACGAAAGGCAGCAGATGCACGGCGAATACAAGGTTCCCGGAGGCAAACTCGTAGTTGTCGACCTGGATGTCGTAGACGGCAGGATCGAGAATTTTCGGCTCGCCGGGGACTTCTTCCTCGAACCGGACAGTGCGCTCGACCAGATCAACGCGGCGGTCAACGGCCTCTCCGAGAGCAGCGACGCATCCTCGATCGCCTCCGCGGTGCTTAGGGCCCTTCCCGGGGATGCGACCCTCCTCGGGTTCTCACCGGATGCCGTGGCCGTGGCCGTTCGACGTTCGCTCGCGCGGGCGACCAGCTGGCGCGACTACGACTGGCAGCTCATCCACGGTGACCCTTATCCGCCGGTGTTGCAGATGGCCCTCGACCAGGTCCTCGCTGAGGAAGTGGGATCCGGCAGACGCAAGCCGACGCTCCGCATCTGGGAGTGGAACGAGCCGGGCGTTGTCATCGGCAGTTTCCAGTCGGTCAAGAACGAGGTCGACATCGAGAACGCGGCGAAATACGGTTTCCAGGTCGTTCGGAGGATCAGCGGCGGCGGCGCGATGTTCATGGAGGCAGGGTCGGTCATCACCTATTCGATCTACGCGCCGACCGACCTCGTGCACGGGATGACCTTCGCGGATTCGTACGCGTTCCTCGACGAGTGGGTGATCACCGCCCTGAAGTCACTCGGAATCGAGGCGTTCTACCAGCCGCTCAATGACATCACCAGTCCGACCGGAAAGATCGGGGGAGCCGCGCAGAAGCGGCTCGGAACCGGTGCCGTCCTCCATCACGTCACGATGAGCTACGACATGGACGGTGATCGGATGGTCGAAGTGCTCCGCATCGGGCGCGAGAAGATGAGCGACAAGGGAACCAAGAGTGCCAACAAGCGGGTCGATCCGCTCAGGAGCCAGACCGGGCTGAGCCGGGCCGCGATCATCGAGCGCATGGAGGGCACATTCACCGGGCTCTACGGGGCGAGCAGAGACGATGTGACGGCGGAGGAGCTCGCGAAGGCACGGCAGCTGGTGGTCGAGAAGTTCGGGACAGAAGACTGGCTGTACCGGGTCCCCTAGCCCGTCGGGTTACCCTTGTTTGGTGAACTGGTGGATCTTCGGCGGAATAGTGGTAGCCATTGTGCTGCTCGGTTTCGTCGCACAGCGGTTTCGCTGGATCGACCTGTCCTCCGGCGGCCAGCGCAAAAGCGCAGGTCACGGCTCCGGCCTGATGGGCATCGGTGACGAGGTGTTCGCACCGGCCAGGCATGAGGCTGCTCTCGAGTTGGATCGCCAGACGATCCTGCCTGCCTCGGCCCCGATCGCCGGCGACGGGGACAAGGGCATCTTCGACGGTAAGGTCACCATCGACCTGAACCGCAAGCGCTGAGTCATCCAGTGCCAACCATCTGGTCACCGACCGGCGCCAACCGGGTGATCCACGGCGATAACCTCGAGGTCGTCCGAGATCTTCCGGATGAAGCGTTCACCCTCATCTACCTCGACCCGCCGTTCAACACCGGGCGCAGCCAGAGGCGGCAGTCGACGACGAGCATTCGAAGCCCATCCGGCACGGTCAAGGGGTTCAAGGGCGAGCTGTACGAGCGTATCCGCGGGGACCTGATGAGCTACGACGACCAGTTCGAGGACTACTGGACGTTTCTCGAGCCGCGGCTGTCCGAGGCCTGGCGGCTGCTCGCCGACGACGGCACCCTCTACCTGCATCTCGACTACCGCGAGGCGCACTATGCCAAAGTGCTCCTGGATGCCCTGTTCGGCCGGGAGAGCTTCCTGAACGAGATCATCTGGGCCTACGACTACGGCGCGAAGTCCAAGAATCGCTGGCCGACGAAGCACGACACGATCCTGGTCTACGTGAAGAATCCGTCTGGCTACTTTTTCAACTCGGAGGAAGTCGACCGAGAACCGTACATGGCCCCGGGTCTCGTGACCGCGGAGAAGGCGGCGAGGGGAAAGCTGCCGACGGATGTCTGGTGGCACACGATCGTCTCGCCGACCGGCAAGGAGAAGACCGGCTATCCGACCCAGAAGCCGGAAGGAATCCTGCGCAGGATCGTGCAGGCATCCAGCCGCGAAGGGGACTGGGTGCTCGACTTCTTCGCGGGCTCAGGCACCACCGGCGTGGTCGCGGCCGCGCTCGGACGCCGTTTCGTGCTGGTCGATCAGAGCCCGGATGCCCACACGGTCATCCGCGCGCGCCTCGGGTCGGCCGGCGTCGCCTTCGCCTGAGGCCCAACTTGAGGCCGAGCCGGGGCGACTCCGGGCCCGAGCCGGTCAGTCGCGGTTGTCGAACTCCGCGCGCCTGGCCAGGATCTGTTCCGAGTTCTCGCGGGCCCAGGTCGCGAAGGCGACCGCTGGCGGGATGAGAGTCGCTCCGAGCGGGGTCAGCCGATACTCGACCCTCGGCGGGATCTCGGGAAAACTCTCGCGTCGCACCAGCCCGTCCCGCTCCAGCTTCTTGAGGGTGAGGGTCAACATCCGCTGTGAGATGCCGGGTACCCGATCCTTCAGCTCGGTATAGCGGATCGGCCCGCTCTCGAGCATCCCGACCACGAGCAGGGTCCACTTGTCGCCGAGGTGGTCGAGCAGTTCGCGGATGAGCACGGCGTCGCCGTGGCCACAGACATCCGCCATCTGCGCCTCCACCGTCGCGGTGTCGATAGCAGTAGACATCCTCATATTCTCCGTTCTGGTGCCCACGAATCCGTATTTCTTACCTCACTGTGCCCTGCGCACACTGCAGTGCGTGGCGGCGATGAGCTATAAAAGTCACTGGTCGTGTTGTTAGTTACCGATCGTAACCATAAAACGAAGGAATCGCACAATGATCATCGCACTCTGGATTACCGCTTTACTGCTCACCGCCCTCTACCTGCTGAGCGGAGGCATGAAGGTCGCGACGGCCGGTGTGCCGGACGGCACCTATTCCGACCTCGTCGACGACCTGGGCGTCACCGGGGTCAGGGCGATCGGTGTCGTCGAAGTCATCGGCGCCCTCGGCATCCTTCTGCCGCTCGTGACCGGCATCGCGCCCATCCTGATCGTCCTCGCAGGCATCGGCCTGGTGCTCGTGCAACTCGGCGCAGGCATCTACCACCTGCGCAAGGGCGACGCGAAGGTGCTCGGCGTCAACGCGGCTCTGCTGCTATTGGCCGTTGCGGTCACCGTGCTCGCCCTTCTGCGTTAGCGGGCGCCTGGGCGGTCGGCGCCGTGTTCGCCGCCGGCGCCAGGAAGAGTGAGCCGCGGATGACACTCCCGTGGAAGGTTCGCGAGGCGACGATCAGCTGACCGGAGCGTGCTGCTCGCGTGCGCCTTTCGCTCGCGGCGGGAGATACTGCGTCACGGCGGGAGTAATTTACGCTCGCGGCGGGAGTAACGTGCTCGCGGAGGGAGTCCTAACTCCCGCCGCGAGCAGGCTTCTCCCTCCGCGAGGTGACCGAAGTGCGGACTCCACCCGCCCGGAAGAGTCGGTGTCGCAACAACAGTCGTTAGCCGAGCGGCATCGTCATGCTCTGCTGCTGTTGGCCGCCGCGGTCACAGTGCTCTCGCGATCCTGCGATAACCGGCACTGCACCATCCGGCACTGCGCTAGCCGGCGCCTGGGCGGTCGGCACCGCGTTCGCCGCGGCCGCCTGCGCCAGGAACAGTGACCCGCGGATGACGCTTCCGTGGAAGGTTCGCGAGGCGACGATCAGCCACACCGCGACCAGCACGACGTACGCCGCATCCGCGAGCACGGCAATGGCGATGGAGCCGGTGTGCGGCGCGAGAGCGCTCATGCCGGTGACGTTGGTGCCGATCGCGAAGATGAACGACCACCAGGTCAGCGAGAACGGCAGCCGCCGACGGGCGGTGCGCGCGGTGATCGCCGTCGCGAGCGCCGCCCAGAGCAGCGAGAATCCGAGCGTCGGGACACCGAAGACCACACCGAAAAGCTCGAGTGCGCGCGCGAGCTCTGCGTTCACCGCCAGGTGGGCATTGGCACCGAGCAGGTTGGCCGCGGTGATGGCCTGCCCGAGCGGACCGAGCACGATCCACAGGGTCGGAACTGCCGCCGCGGCGCCGACAGAGTGCCTGGCGAGTCTCGACCAGATCTGCACGATCACCACGAACGAGGCGATCAGGCTGAGACCGAACATGGCGTAACAGCCTAAGAGCAGGTTGAGCCGCGCCTGGCCGGCCGGAGCGTAAGGAATGAGGAGCGCGCCGGTCGCCGCGGACACCATCGGCGGAACGATCGGCATCAGCCATCCGCCGAACGCGCTGTCGTCCGCCCCCTCGTGACGGGTGAAGAGGAGATACGGAACGGCCACGGCACTCGCGAGACCGAGTGCGGTGCCGATGCTCCAGAGCACCGTGTCAACCACGACGGCGGCGTTCAAGCCGATCACCGCCTGGCCCACGAGAAGAGTGCCGGCCCCCACCGTGAGTATGGCCATGGGAGGGGCGCCGTAGAAATGAGCCATCACGGGATTCAGGTGATGAGTGCGAGCGACCCGCGGAAAGCGAATCCAATGCATCGCCGTAGCCGCGAGGAGGAGCACCAGGAGGATTGCCGCAACGGCCCAGATGACGGTCGCGGCCGCACGCAATCCGAGAAACTGCAGAGGCAGGCTCGCCGCGGCGTTCGCCACGACTCCGGTGCCCATGATGGACCCGAACCAGTTCGGGGTGATATTCGAGAAGAGGCGCAGAGGACGCGCCAGCTCGCGGAACAACAGGCGTCTGCTCTGGATGCTCTTGGTTAGGGGATCAGCCTGGACAGGGGAACTCATCGTTCAACTCTCCACGCAGGCAAAGGCTCAGGCTAGACGCTCTAGTGTTGTCAAGTCACAATGCCAGGTTGTGGCTAAAGGACTCAGGATGCCAGGACCGCACGTTCCAGACCTTATCGGCATGGAGGTACTCCTCACCGTGCACGACTGCGGAAGCCTGGGCGCCACCGCACGTCGGCTCGGCCTCTCGCAGCAGGCGGTCTCCTCCCGGCTTCGGGCGATGGAGGCCGTGATTGGACTCGAGCTGGTGTCGCGCACTCGGCGAGGCTCGGTGTTGACAGCGGATGGCCGTCGTGTCGCCGCCCTCGCCGGGGAGGTACTGCGAGTCGCCGGCGATCTCGAGGCAGGGATCGAGAGCCTCCGTGGCGTCGCCGCGTCGAGCATAAGAATCGCGGCCAGTTTTACCGTCGCAGACTATCTGCTGCCCGGATGGCTCGTCGCCCTGCGAGAGCGGCAGCGGAAACTTCACATCGACCTCGTGTCGCTCGACAGCGACGATGTCATTGCCGCCGTGCGCGACGGTTCGGCCAGACTCGGCTTCATCGAGACCCCACGGCTGCCGGACGGTCTCCATGCGATTCAGGTCGGCGTCGACGAACTGGTCGTGATCGTTGCGCCAGGTCATCGCTGGGCCAGACGCACGACTCTGCTGGCCATGGACGAGCTCGCCGCCACTCGGCTGGTGACCAGGGAACCGGGGTCCGGCACTCGCCAGTCCTTCGAAATGCTCGTCGCGGAACGTATCCCGGGCGCCGTTCTCGCACCGTCGGAACGTGAACTGAGGAGCACATCGGCGACCAAGGCCGCAGTGGTGTCCGGGGCGGCGCCATCCGTGATCAGCGCGAGGGCGGTCGTCGATGACGTTGCGCTCGGTCGGCTGGTCGTCGTGCCTGTCGCCGGGGAACGGATGCTGCGTCCACTGTCAGCAATCTGGCGAACCGGGCAGAGGCCCGCCGCTGGTGCGGCCGAGGACCTGGTCGCGATCGCCATGCGACACCGCGATGCCGCGCAGAAGACGCCGACTACGCAGAATCGCGGATGACCAGGCTGGTCGGGATCGTGGCGTGCCGTTCGATCGTCCTGCCTTCGATCAGGTCGACCAGCATCTCGGCGATCTTCGCCCCCTGCCGGGTGGTCGGCTGCTCCACCGCGGTGAGCGGCGGAACGGCGTTTATCGCGAAGTAGTCGTTGTCGACGGTGGTCATGCCGAGATCCGACGGCACAGACAGTCCGGCTTCCCGCAACACGCCGAGGGCTCCCGATGCCATCTGTGCCGATGCGACGAACACCGCGTCGAAGTCGCCGCCGCGTTCGAGCAGCCGGCGCATCGCATCCGCACCTCCCGGGGGAGTGAAGTCGCCGACCTCGACTGGTCCAGGAGTCAGCCCGGCCGCCTCGACGGTGGTTCTCCATCCCTCGATGCGATCGATCCCGGCTGCCATGTCCTGCGGGCCGGCTATGGTCGCGATCCTGGTGCGACCTCGCTCGATGAGGTGCCTCGTCGCCATGGCGGCCGCGTCGACGTTGTCGCTGTCCACGTAGAAGCTGTCGTTGTCTTCGTTGTCCATCGGTCGCCCACCGAACACGACCGGGAGTGAGCGGGCGAGCCGAAGGTATGCGCCGTCGTCACTGTGGTGCGACAGAACGAGTGCGCCATCGACATTGCCGCCCTGGAGGTATCTCAGGACCTTGTTCGAGTCATCCGGCGATCCGATCAGGAGGGTGAGCGTGTACTCGGTCTCGGCGAGGAACATCGCGGCACCCTGGATGACGGCCGCGAAATACGGGTCAGCGAAGAACCTCGCGGTGTTCTCCGGGATGACCAGGGCGATCGATTGGGTTCGGCGACTGACCAGCGACCTGGCCGCCCGATTCGGCACGTAGCCGAGCTCGGCGATCGCCGATGTGACGATGGCGACAACCTCTGGAGTCACCTGCGGCGAGTTGTTGACGACCCGGGAGACGGTCGAGCGCGACACCCCGGCTCGCGCGGCAACCATTTCGAGAGTCGGTGCGACACTCCCGGTCACCAGGGCCTCCTCGCCTCGGGCTGACTGTTAACCACAGCTTAGGAGGTCGCTGCCCCGGCGTCACCGTGTCCAACGCTGCAGAAACCTGCGGCAGAAGGCGGAGGCGCCGGGGAACGACGGGCTAAGAACCCGCTGGAGGCCTTCCCGAGCTATCTGCGGTGGCCGACACGTTCGGCTCGAGTGGAGCGCCGACCATCTCGGCCGCCCGGGTGGCCAGGATCGCGGCGTCATCATCCGCGACCTCCTGCAGGGCGGACTTCTGCCGCAACGGTGTCGCCTTGAGGAAGAAGCTCAGGATGAACGCGACGATGATCACGATGAGGCTCACCCAGAAGCCGGCGACCGTCGCATCGGCGAAACCGTGCAGGAACGGCGCGGCGAGGGCGTGGGTCGCCGTGTTCAGGAACGCGGTGTCGCCGTTCAGCGCATCGCCGAGCTTCGCCGGATCCTTCAGGATGCCCAGGATCTGGGTGTTCTTGGGATCGGAGAGCACCTTCGGGTCGCCCAGGGCCGCCTTCAGGTTGGCGGCGAGCGTCGGGTCGGCGAACGCACTCTTGATGGTGTCGGGCACCCGGCTGAACAGCGCCGAGAAGATCACGGCGACGCCCAGGGTTCCACCGATCTGGCGGAAGAAGGTGGACGAGGATGTTGCAACGCCGATGTCACGCGGACCGACCGCGTTCTGGCTGGCGATGGTGAGCGTCTGCATCAGCTGGCCGAGGCCGAGGCCGACGAACAGCATCCCGAGCATCACGAACCAGATCGGAGTCGCGGCCGAAATGAAGGTGAACAGGAAGAAGCCGACGCCCATCACGAAGGTGCCGACGATCGGGAAGATGCGGTAGCGCCCGGTGCGCGAGATGATCTGACCGCTCACGATCGACGAGATCATCAGGCCGAGGATCATCGGAAGCAGCTGGAAGCCGCTCTGGGTCGGGCTGGAGCCGTTCACGATCTGCAGGAAAAGCGGAATGGAGGAGAGCGCTCCGAACATGCCGAAACCGACCAGGACACCGAGGATAGTCGCCATCGAGAATGTGCGGCTCTTGAACAGCTTGAGCGGGATCAGCGCGTCATCGCCCATCATCCGCTCGATCAGGATGAATGACAGGATGCCGAGGCCGCCGATGATGTAGCAGGCCCACGATCCGCCGGAGGTCCAGCCCCAGTCCCGGCCCTGCTCTGCGACGAGGAGGAGAGGTGCGACGGCCAGGACGACGGTTGCCGCTCCCCACCAGTCGATGCGGACTCCGCGGTTCACGCTGCGCTTCGGGAGGTGGAGGAATCGCATGACCATCACGAGCGCGATGATGCCGATCGGCACGTTGATCAGGAAGACCCAGCGCCAGCCGACGATGCCGAGGATGAACGGCGCACCGGCGAACAGTCCACCGATCAGCGGCCCGATGACGCTCGAGATACCGAAGACGGCAAGGAAGTAGCCCTGGTATTTTGCTCGCTCGCGCGGGGCGAGCATGTCACCCATGATGGCGAGCGGCAGGGCCATCAGGCCACCGGCGCCGAGGCCCTGGAGAGCGCGGAAACCGGCGAGTTCGATCATCGAGGTTGCGAAACCGGACGCGATGGAGCCGACCAGGAAGATCGAGATCGCGAAGATGAAGAGCGGCCGGCGCCCGAAGATGTCGGACAGCTTGCCGTAGATCGGCGTCGCGATGGTGGACACGATCAGGTAGGCCGTGGTCACCCAGGCCTGCTGGCTGAGGCCGTGCAGGTCGTCTGAAATGGTGCGGATCGAGGTTCCGACGACTGTCTGGTCGAGTGAGGAGAGGAACATCCCGGCCATCAGGCCGTAGATGACGAGGAGGATCTGACGGTGGGACATCACGCCTCCCGAGCCTGATTCTGCTGTTAACCGCGGCGGGGCCGCGGAGTCGAGACGTGACATGAAACCTCGTTCTAAAGAATGGATTTGGTTGTACCGAGTTAACTAACAGCACCCTTGTCGTTCGCATTCCTGCGATCGCAAAGTATTTTCGAGAGCAGCAAATCTACCTCAATGTGAAGAAGTCTTAGGAGCGCGATCCCTCGGAATCGCCCGCCAACTATCATCGTCACCATGCCAATGAACCGGATGCGCCACATCGTCGTCGCGCTGCTCGTCGTCGCGGTGCTGGCGGGCACCGTCGCATGTTCGGCGGGCGAGCCGACCGCCATCCTCTCGTCGAAACCCGCGGCGGGTTCCCTTCAGACGCCGACCCCGAGCCCCACCCCGACGCCGACCCCGACATTCGATAAAGCGCGGCTCTCGATCGGCGACCCAACCAGCGTGTGGGTAGTGAGCAACAAGCTCCGGCCGCTGAACCCGATCGACTACGTCCCGGCCGATCTCGTCACGGTCAAGGTGCGAGCCATCTCGAACGGGCAGATGCGGCAGGCCGCAGCCACCGGCCTCGAGACCATGTTCTCGGCTGCCGCGGCCGAGGGCGCCGGCCAGCTGCAGATTCAGAACGCCTACCGCTCCTACTCAACTCAGCTCCGGGTGCACTCAAGGCTGGTGGCGAGCCTCGGCACTGCCAAGGCGGATGCGCAGAGTGCCAGGGCCGGATACAGCGAGCACCAGACGGGGCTCGCCGTCGACATCGCCGCGTACCCGAGCAAGTGCGACATCGCCGCATGCTTCTCCACCACGGCCCAAGGGCAGTGGTTGGCCGCGAACTCCTGGCGGTTCGGATTCATCCTGCGCTACCCGGCGGACAAGTCTGCGGTCACCGGATACATCTTCGAACCGTGGCACTTCCGCTACGTCGGCGTCGAACTGTCGACCGAGATGCACACCACCGGGCTCACCACGCTCGAGGAATTCTTCGGGCTGGCCGCCGCTCCGAACTACGCGGGCTGAGGCCACGCGTTCGTTCGTTCGACCGCGGGGTCCGCTCGATCGGTCCTCCATGACCTCCCATCGCCTTGCTAGTGTTCGAACAGATGATGGAGTTCAGCCAGCGAAGGCTGGGAGCCCCGGATGGTAAGCCTTCGCGGAAAGCAAACGCGAACATGGAAGGGACATCCGATGACCGACCTCACCGGCCGCAAAGCCCTGGTCACCGGCGGAGCGAGCGGAATCGGCGCCGCGTGCGCGCACGCGTTTGCCAAAGCCGGCGCTCATGTGATCGTCGCCGACCTGGACGGCGCCGCGGCCGATCGCACCGCATCCGAAATCGGCGGAGAGGCCTGGCAGGTCGACCTGAGCGATACGGCAGCCCTCGCCGAGTTGAGTCTCGATGTCGACATCCTGGTGAACAACGCCGGCATCCAGACGGTGAGTCCGATCGAGCAATTCGACCCGGCGCGGTTCTCCCTCATCCTGCGACTTATGCTGGAATCCCCGTTCCTGCTGATCAGGGCGTCACTGCCGAAGATGTACGAGCGGGGATTCGGGCGCATCATCAACATCTCCTCGGTGCACGGGCTGCGGGCATCCGAATTCAAGTCGGCCTATGTTGCGGCGAAGCACGGGCTGGAGGGGCTCTCGAAGGTCACGGCCCTGGAGGGCGGCCCCCGCGGGGTCACGAGCAACTGCGTGAACCCTGGCTACGCGCGCACCCCACTGGTCGAGAAGCAGATCGCCGACCAGGCCCGCGTGCACGGCATCCCCGAGGACGAGGTGCTGGCGAAGGTCATGCTCACCGAGAGCGCGATCAAGCATCTGGTCGAACCGGATGACATCGCCGACCTGGCCCTGTGGCTCGCTGGTGACAGCGCCCGCATGGTGACCGGCGCTTCCTACGCGATGGACGGCGGGTGGAGCGCGCGATGAGCGACTACAGGACGCTTTCGGGGCCGGTGCGCGGCGATCTCGCCGTTCGGCGCCGCCATTGTCGCGGTACTCGGTAGCCGCCGCTCAGCCGCTCAGCCGTTCAACCGCCCAGCGCCGCATCGACGATGGTCTTGGCTTCGGCTTGCACCCGCTTCAGGTGCTCCGACCCGAGGAAGGACTCTGCGTAGATCTTGTACACGTCTTCTGTTCCGCTCGGGCGGGCGGCGAACCACGCGTTGGCGGTGATGACCTTCACTCCACCGACGGCGGCGCCGTTTCCCGGCGCCTCACTCAGACGCGCATCAATCGGCTCTCCCGCGAGCTCGCCCGCGGCGATCGCTGAGCCGGTCAGCTTGCCGAGCGCGGCCTTCTGCGCCTTGGTCGCGACGGCGTCGATTCGCTCGTAGACCGGATCGCCGAACTCGGCGACGAGTTCCGCGTACAGCTGCGACGGTGTCTTTCCTGTGACGGCGATGATCTCGCTTGCGAGAAGTGCGAGCAGGATGCCGTCCTTGTCGGTGGTCCAGACGGTTCCGTCCTTGCGCAGGAAGCTCGCCCCCGCGCTCTCCTCCCCGCCGAACGCGACCGATCCGTCGATGAGCCCTGGGACGAACCACTTGAACCCGACCGGCACCTCCCACAAACGGCGCCCGAGCGAAGTGGCGACCCGGTCGATCATGGTGCTGGAGACGAGGGTCTTGCCGATCGCGGCATCCGCTCTCCACTCCGGGCGGTGAGTATAGAGGTACTGGATGGCGACGGCCAGGTAGTGGTTCGGATTCATCAGGCCGCCATCCGGAGTGACGATGCCGTGCCGGTCGGCGTCCGCGTCATTGCCGGTGAGAACGTCGTACTCGTGCTGGTGGGCCAGCACGGAAGCCATGGCGGACGACGACGACGGATCCATTCGGATCTTGCCGTCCCAGTCGAGCGTCATGAACGCCCACTGCGGATCGACCGTTGGATTGACCACGGTGAGATCGAGCCCGTAGCGCTCCGCGATCAGGTGCCAGTAATGCACGCTCGCGCCGCCGAGCGGGTCGGCGCCGATGCGCACCCCGGCCGCCTTGATTGCGTCGACGTCGATGATGTTGACGAGGTCGTCCACGTAGTTGCTCCGGAAGTCATAGGTTTCGACTGCGGACGGCTCGGCCAGTCTGACCTCACGATTGCCCCCGGCGATGAGCTCGTTCGCGCGGTTCGCGATCCAACTGGTCGCGTCGCTGTCGGCCGGGCCACCATGCGGCGGGTTGTATTTGAACCCGCCGTCACGCGGAGGGTTGTGGCTCGGCGTGATGACGATGCCGTCCGCCTGGTCGTCGTGACCGGCCCGGTTATAGGTGAGGATGGCGTGGCTGAGCGCCGGAGTCGGCACGTAATCGTCGAACTCGTCGACTAGGACGCGCACGTCGTTCGCGACGAGCACCTCGAGCGCCGTGGTTTCCGCCGGCTTCGAGAGCGCGTGCGTGTCCCTGCCGATGAAGAGGGGGCCGGTGATCCCCTGGGCAGTACGGTACTCAACGATCGCCTGGGTTATGGCGGCGATATGGGTTTCGTTGAAGGCCCTGTCGAGCGACGAGCCGCGGTGTCCTGAGGTGCCGAAGACGACCTTCTGCTCCGGGATGCCCACGTCTGGCGTGAGCCGGTAGTAGGCATGGACGAGTTCTTCGGTGTCCACGAGGTCGGAGGGCTGGGCGGGCTGGCCGGCGCGATCGTTCATCGCTCCAGTCTCGCACCCGGCAGTGCATGCCGGGCAACGAATATGAGTCGCGGCGGCGGGCGGCTGGACGTCGAACAGTCCAGAACTCGCCGGTACCAATAAACTCGGCTCATGCCTGATCAGACGGATGCCGCCCGCAGCTACAGCTATCTGGGTCCGGCCGGCACCTTTACCGAGGCGGCCCTCGCCCAGGTTCCCGAGGCGGCTGGCGCGACTTGGCGCTCGGTCAACAACGTCGGTGAGGCGTTCGAGGACGTCGTTTCCGGCCGCAGCGTCGCCGCGATGATCGCGATCGAGAATTCGGTCGAGGGTGGCGTGAGCGCGACCCAGGACGCGCTGGCCAACATCCCGAACCTGCAGATCATCGGCGAATACCTGGTGCCGGTGAATTTCGTGCTGGTCGCGGTCCCCGGTACGACGCTCGCAGACGTGAAGGTCGTGAACGCGCATCCGGTTGCCTACGCCCAGTGCCATCGCTGGCTCGACAAGACCCTTCCGGATCACGGCCACATTCCGGCGACATCGAACGTCGCCGCGGCATCGGCGCTGTTCGAATCGACTCTCGCGGACGCGGCC
Organism: Microbacteriaceae bacterium; assembly: GCA_025464895.1. Lineage (GTDB taxonomy): Bacteria > Actinomycetota > Actinomycetes > Actinomycetales > Microbacteriaceae > Parafrigoribacterium_A. The sequence continues at coordinate 13,843 of JAODMG010000154.1, forward strand.
ATCGCGCCCCCGGGTATCACCGCCCACCACGACCTGGTCGTCCTGGCCGAGAACATCGGCGACAACCCGAACGCGGTCACCCGCTTCGTGCTGGTGAGTCGAACCATTGCCGTGCCTCCGGCGACCGGCGCAGACAAGACCAGCATCATCGCGGAGCTTCCGGATGATCGTGCCGGCGGCCTCCTCGACATGCTCGAGCAGTTCGCCACTCGCGGCATCAATATGAGCCTGCTCGAATCGCGGCCGATCGGGGACGCCCTCGGACGCTACCGGTTCGTGATCGACCTCGACGGGCACATCCTCGAGGAGAGGGTCGCCGATGCCCTGCTCGGCCTCAGAAGGTTCAGCCCGAACGTGATCTTCCTGGGGTCATACCCTCGGGCGGATGACGTCAGGGTGCAGTTCGACCAGCGGTATCGCGACGAGGTCTTCACCGAAGCCCGCGACTGGTTGCGGGGACTCATCGCGGGCGAACCGGCCTGACCACACGAACAGCCGAAGACCGATCCGGGACACCACGCGGCGTTGCAGTCGACGGTCGCGGAAAGACGCCTAGGCCGGAAGCTTGACCGTGAGAGCGCCAGCGTCAAGCCAGGTGCGTACCGATTTGGCCTTGCCGAATTCGTCACCGTCCAGCTGGAACTCCTGCGGCTCGTCGACGGTGATCGTCAGCTCTTTGCACTGAAAATAGGTCACGTCCTTGACGTCGGCCGTCAGGTCGATGATCTTGCGGCCCGCGGCGGACTTTCGCAGCACCCCGTTTTCCCAGGCAACCTTGTTCCACACCCGCAGCCAGCCGAATTTGCCTTGCGGTCGAAGAGCAGCAATATCGAGGATGCCGTCGTCGGGTTTGGCATCCGGGATCAGCAGGATGCCGCCGGGCAGTGTCCCGCAGTTGCCAATGAGGATGGTGTGGACGCTGAGTTGCTTCTCGACATCGCCGTCGACGCTGTATCGCAATAGAACGGGCTCCAGGCTCGGAAAGGCACGAACCGCCGCGTCGAAATAGGCGAGCCAGCCGACCGCCTTCTTCAGTTTCGAATCGGTCATGGCGATCATCTTGGCGTCCAGCCCGAGCCCTGCCATCACCAGGAATACGTGCTCTTCGGATGC
>JAODMG010000177.1 GCA_025464895.1 Microbacteriaceae bacterium
TAACCGTGGAAGGCGAAGATGATCGGCTTATCCCGGGAGAACACCGCATCGAACGCGTCGCTGGTGAGTCCGTGCGGATGCTCTGCACTGTCCTGCAGGCGCATCAGGTCGACCACGTTGACGAACCTCACCCGCAGCTCCGGAATCTCGTGCTTGAGGATCTGCACTGCCGCCATCGCCTCGACGGTCGGGACGTCCCCGGCGCAGGCGACCACGACATCCGGATCCGTGCCGGGAACCTCGGTGCCGGCCCATTCCCAGACCCCGACCCCGCGCGCGCCGTGCGCCCTCGCCTCGTCGAGGCTGAGGAGGCTCGCGGTCGGCTGCTTGCCCGCGACGATCACGTTGACGTAGTTGCGTGACGCCAGGCAGTGCTCCGCGGTCACGAGGAGCGAGTTGGCATCGGCAGGCAGATAGACCCTCACGATGCTCGCTTGCTTGTTGACGACGTGGTCGAGGAAGCCGGGATCCTGATGCGAGAAGCCGTTGTGGTCCTGCCGCCAGACGTGGGAGGAGAGCAGGTAGGTGAAGGATGCCACCGGCCGGCGCCACTCGACCGCCGCACTCGACTCCAACCACTTCGCATACTGGTTGAACATGGAGTCGACGACGTGGATGAACGCCTCGTACGAGGTGAAGATCCCGTGGCGGCCGGTGAGCAGGTAACCCTCCAGCAGCCCCTGGGTGAGGTTCTCGCTCAGGATTTCGATCACCCGACCCTCGCGTTCGAGATGCTCGTCGGTCGGCAGGATGTCGCCCTGCCAGGCTTTCGCCGTCACCTGGTAGACGTCGTCGAGTCGATTGGACGCCGTCTCGTCCGGTCCGAAGATGCGGAAGTTATTCGGGTTGGCCGTGACCAGGTCGCGGAGCCAGCCGCCGAGCGCCCTCGTCGGTTCAGCGAGCACGCCGCGACCGGCGGTGGTATCGATCGAATGCGGTTCGAGCGGAGGAAGTTCGAGCGCGTGCAGCACCAGGCCACCGTTGGCGTGCGGATTCGCGCTCATCCGCCGCTCCCCCTCCGGCCGGTTCGTCTTCAGCGCCTCGGCCGGTCGACCGTCCGTGTCGAACAGGTCTTCCGGACGGTAGCTCTCCATCCACTCCTGCAGCTGGGCGAGGTGCTCCGGGTTGTCCCTCACGCCGGACAGCGGAACCTGGTGCGCACGCCAGGTGTTCTCCACGGGAAGCCCGTCGACGATCCGCGGTCCGGTCCAGCCCTTCGGGGTCCTGAGGATGAGCATCGGCCAGGCGGGGCGCGCAACGCTTCCGCCGCCCCGTGCCGACTCCTGGATGGCGGCGATGTCGTCGTGGGCGCTCGAGAGGGCGGCGGCGAACCGCTCGTGTACCCGCATCGGATCCTCGCCGTCGTAGCCGCCTGCCACGATCCGTGGCGAATAGCCGTACCCGTGGAACAGGGAGAGAAGCTCGTCTTCCGGGATGCGGGCGAGCACGGTCGGGTTCGCGATCTTGTACCCGTTGAGGTTGAGGATCGGCAACACGGCGCCGTCGGTCTCGGGGTTCAGGAATTTGTTGAGATGCCAGCTGGCAGCGAGCGTCGCCGTCTCGGCCTCACCGTCGCCGACGACGCAGGCGACCAGCAACTCCGGATTGTCGAGCGCGGCCCCGTATGCGTGCACGAGCGAGTAGCCGAGTTCCCCGCCCTCGTGGATCGAACCGGGAGTCTCCGGCGAGGCGTGGGACGGGATGCCGCCGGGGAAGGAGAACTGGCGGAACAGTCGCTTCATGCCCACCCGGTCGGATGAGACATCCGAGAACAGTTCTGAGTACGTCCCGTCGAGCCAGGCGTTGGCCACCACCCCCGGTCCGCCGTGCCCTGGACCCGCGATGTAGATGACATCGAGATCGCGCTCGATGATGAGCCGGTTGAGATGCGCCCAAATCAGGTTAAGCGCTGGCGTCGTGCCCCAGTGCCCGAGCAGTCGCGGCTTGATATCGGATGGCCGCAGCTCCCGCTCGAGCAGCGGATTATCCAGCAGGTAGATCTGCCCGACCGAGAGGTAGTTCGCCGCGCGCCACCACCCGTCGACGACATCCAGGTAGGGCGATTCGGGCGAGATCGTGGACGTCGTCAGCTCGGTCATGGCCCCAGCATAGGTAGAGCCATCGCCCGATACCAGGGACTCAAGTCCCCGCCGGGCTCAGAGGTTCAGAACTCCTCGTGCGTGTCCGGGTCCGCTCCCCAGAGCCGGCCGGACTCGAGGGACGAGATGGACGCCATCTCCTCCTCGGTCAGCTCGAAACCGAAGACGTCCAGGTTCTCTCGCTGCCGCTCGGGGTCGCCGGACTTCGGGATCGGGATGGCGCCGAGCTGCAGGTGCCAGCGAATGACCGCCTGGGTCGGGGTCACCCCGTGAGCATCGGCCACCGCGGTGACGATCGAGTTGCTGGTGATCGACGCGGATACGGCCAGCGGGCTCCAGCTCTCCGTCGCGATTCCGTGTGCGAGGTGGAACTCGCGGAGGGCGGCCTGCGGAAAGTTCGGGTGCAGCTCGACCTGGTTCACCGCTGGTGTGACATCCGTCTCCTCGATCAGCATGGCCAGGTGCGCCTCGGTGAAGTTGCTGACGCCGATGGAACCCACGCGCCCGTCTTCCCTGAGCGCGATCATCGCCTGCCAGGACTCGACGAACTTGCCCACCTTCGGAAGCGGCCAGTGGATGAGATACAGGTCGACGAAGTCGAGCCCGAGGTTCGCCCTGGACTCTTCGAAACTCGCGAGGGTCTCGTCGAATCCGTGATGACGACCGGGCAACTTGGTGGTGACGAGGAACTCTTCCCTGGCCACCCCTGAGCGACGGACAGCCTCGCCGACCTCGTGCTCGTTCTTGTAGTTGAGAGCGGTGTCGAGCAGCCGATAACCGGATTTGATGCCGGCCAGCATGGAGGCGATACCGGCCTCGCCGCGCAAGCCGTATGTGCCGAGACCGATCTTAGGAATCTGGCGTCCGTCGTTCAGGGTCGTGGTGGGAACCGTCATGCTTCCAGTCTGCCCCTTTTCTCGCCTGCGCCTTCGTGTCTGGGCTCAGAGGCTTCCGTCGAGGAACGCGAGCGAGCGGGTCCAGGAATCCGCCGCGGCCGCCGGATCGTAACTGGTCGCGGCATTCGAGTCGTTGAAGAACGCGTGCTGCGCCCCCGCGTAGACCTTGGCCTCGAAGTCGACTCCGGCATCCTTAAGGGCCGCGGTCACCCCGGGAAGGGTCTCCATGAGCCTGGCGTCCTGGTCACCGTAGAAGGCGAGCACGGGACAGGCGATCGCACCGAGCTGCGCGGTCTCAGGCGGCTGGCCGTAGAAGGGGAGGGATGCGCGCACCCGCGGGTCGGCCGCGGCGAGCGCGAACGCGTAGGTTCCGCCGAAGCAGAACCCGAGCACGGCGATCCGTCCGTCGATGCCGGATTGGGCGTCGAGGTAGTCGACCACCTTGGTCAGGGTCGTCGTCGCCCACGCACCGAATTCGGGAGATCCAACCGGGGCGAGCTTCTCTCGCATGAGCGGCTGCGCGGCGACCCTGGTCGCTTCATCCGGATTCATCACGAGCGCCCGAAGTTCTTCACCTGCGGCGGCATCCATTCCGACCCTGCTGAGCAGGTCGGGCGCGACTACGAGGTAGCCCTCTGCCGCGTAACGGTCGGCAACTTCCTTGATGTGATCGACGAGTCCCCAGATCTCGTGAATGACGATGATGGCTCCCCTGGCCTCGCCCGTCGGTTCGGCCCGGTACGCGGAGATGGGACCATCGGTGGTTTCTATTTCGATCATCGTTGCCATGGCCCCAGCTTTTCATGCGTTTCCTGGGGCCAAGCTGCGCGCTTCGCTCGAGACTGTCGCACGGCAGCGCTAAGGTCGCTGTGATGCCAGACCAGATGCCGCTGCGAATTCTCCACCTCTCCGACACCCACCTCTTCGGTGACGCGTCGTTGCATTACGGCCGGGTCGATACGACCGCGGCCCTGCACCGGGTGCTGGCCGCGTTCTCGGAGATCCGACGGCTCGACCTGGTCGTCGGCTCCGGCGACCTGTCCGACGACGGGTCACCCGATTCCTATGCGGCGCTGAAGGCCGCGCTCGAGCCATGGGCGTCCGCCCGTGGGGCACGCGTCGTCTACGCGATGGGCAATCACGACCAGCGGGCCGGATTCCGGCAGATCCTCGGCGACGGGCACGACTCGTCCGAACCTGCAGCTCCGCTCGGCCCGATCGACGGGGTGAGCCGGCTCGGCCGGTGGAGGATCGTCACGCTCGACAGCTCCGTGCCAGGCTCCGGCTACGGTGAGCTCGACACCGGGCAGCTGGACTGGCTCGCCACCGTGCTCGCCACTCCGGCGGAAGCGGGAACGATCCTCGTCATGCACCACCCGCCGGTGCCGGCATCCACCAGCCTGCTGCAGTCGCTCGAGTTACACGACCCTGGGCGTCTCGCAGAAATCGTCGGTGGATCGGATGTCCGGCTCATCCTCGCCGGCCACTACCACCACGGTCTGGTCGGCACCTTCGCCGGAGTCCCGGTGAACGTGACCACGGCGATCGCCAACACCATCGACCCGCTCGCACCGACCGGAACCGAGCGGGCGGTGATGGGATCGGGTGGCACCCTGGTGACCATCGAGGTTGGTGAACGAGCCGGAGCCGACATCCGCTTCACACCGCTCCGCGCGTACGGGCCGTCGGATGGGACCGAGGTCTACAGCCTCGACCGGGACACCGTCTCCCGAATTGCCGCGGAGGCGGGTCGCCGGTCGTGACGGCAGGAGGGCGCGGCCCGCGCTAGACGGTCTGCGCTAGACAGTCTGGCGTGAACTCTCCGCGACCTCGTCGAGGAACCGCGAGATGAACGCCGGCAGGTCGTCCGGGGTGCGGCTGGTCACGAGTCCGTGGTCGACGATGACGCTCTCGTCGTTCCAGATCGCTCCCGCGTTCTCGAGGTCGGTGCGAAGTGACGGGAACGACGTGATCTCCCGACCGTCGACGACATCGGCCTCGATGAGCAGCCACGGTGCGTGGCAGATCGCGGCAACCGGCTTGTTGGCGACGAAGAATGCACGGGCGAATGCAACGGCATCCTGGTCCGCCCTGAGGTCGTCGGCGTTGATCACGCCGCCCGGGAGGATGAGCGCGTCGAAGTCGAGTACGTCCGCGTCCTTGACCTCGAGGTCGACCAGGAAGGTGTCCGCCTTGTCGACGTGGTTGTAGCCCTGAACGGTCTCTGTCTTCGGCGACACAAGGATCGGGATCCCGCCGGCAGCTTCCACTGCCTGCCACGGATCAGTGAACTCGACCTGCTCCACACCGTCCGTCATCAGAAAGGCGACGCTCATTCCTTCGATGCTGGTGGTCATTGTTTTCTCCTTCGTGTAGTCACTGATCGTGCGTTGCTTTCACGCTACGTCCGGGCCGTGGGGCGCCGACCGCCGAATCATCGGATGCCGAGCAAACTCACACTGGCCGTCTGGCGGACACCGATGCGCGGCTCATCCGATCCCGGGCAAATTCACATCCGGCGCATCGGAGCCGCCATCGCCACGGGTCGGATCGGCGTGGCACCATCGAGTATGAGCTGCTTCATTGTTCCGCCGTACCTGCTCGAACGCCTGGCCAACCTGGACGATCCGAGGTTCGAGCGCGCGGCGGCGGCGGCGCGCGCGTCGCGAACGCTCGACGATCCGTTCCGCAGCGCGCGGGTCCAGGAGCGTCCGGGCGCGAGGCAGGCTCAGCGGGTGCCGCGCGAGCCGATCGCCAGGCGAACACTCGAACCCCCGCTGCGCACGATCTACGACGCCGGGAACACCGAGTCGCTGCCGGGAAGGGTAGTGAGGAAGGAGGGCGGTCCGGCCGGAGACGACCAGTCGGTCACCGAGGCGTACGACGGATTGGGGAGAACCCACGAGCTCTTTCGCCTGGCGTACTCCCGGGCATCCATCGACGACAACAACCTGCCGCTCGACGCCAGCGTGCACTACGGCAGGGACTACGACAACGCCTTCTGGAATGGCACCCAAATGGTCTTCGGCGACGGCGACGGCACGGTCTTCCGCGGATTTACGTCATCGCTCTCCGTCATCGGCCACGAGCTGACCCACGGTGTGACCCAGTATTCGGCCAATCTCGAATACCGCGGCCAGTCCGGTGCTCTCAACGAGTCGATCTCCGATGTCTTCGGCGCGTTGGTCGAACAGCGCGCACTCCGGCAGGGCGCAGCCGAGGCGAGTTGGCTGATCGGCGCCGGCCTCTTCACCGACCAGGTCCAGGGTGTCGCCCTCCGCTCGATGATGGCCCCTGGCACCGCCTATGACGACGACGTCCTCGGCAAGGATCCCCAGCCGGCCACGATGAGCGGCTACCGGGAGACCGAGGACGACAACGGCGGCGTCCACCTGAACTCCGGCATCCCGAACCACGCCTTCTATCTGGCGGCGATCGAGCTCGGCGGAAACGCCTGGGAGCGGGCCGGGCAGATCTGGTACGACACGATTACCGGCTCCCTGCCAGAGACCGCCGACTTCTCGGTGTTCGCCGGCAGGACCGCGGATGCCGCGGCGGCACGATACGGTGCGGACTCCGTCGAGCGGCGCGCGGTGGCGGCCGCGTGGCGAAAAGTCGGCGTGACATGAAGATCACCGTGGTGCGAAGCGGCGGTATCGCCGGGATCAGCACGAGCTGGGAGGTAACGATCGACGACCGGGACGACCGCGACTCCTGGATCGGGCTGATCGAACAGTTGCCGTGGGGCACCGCCGCGCGCACGAGGGCCGAGCCGGACCGGTACAGCTACCGCATCCGCTGTGCGCGCCGCCAGGTGACCCTCGCGGAACAGCAGCTCACCGGCCCGTGGCGCGAGCTGGTCGAACGCGTCCAGGATGCGGCCGGCTAGCGATACCACTCGCTGCCCGGCACCGCGCTCGACTCGCGCACCCCGTCACGTCCCGCGAACCGACGTTCAGTGGGCGGCCATGGCGGGAAGCAGGTTCATGATGGTCATGGCGCCGAGCGCCGCGGCGGTCACGATGACCACGATGGTGAACGTGCCCACCCAGAGTTCGCGCAGCATCCTTGCCCGGTCGACCCGCCGACGAAGCTCGTCGAAGCCGGCCAGCGGGGACTGTGCGCCGACCAGGTCGTGGCCCTGCCACCAGGTACCCGCCTTTTTCGCGGCATCCGCGATCCTCCTGGCCTCGTCCGGCGCCAGCACGTCCGGCTGGTCGGCCAACCAGCCGAGCAGGTCGGCAGAGGCAAGGACCTGAAGATCCCTCGGCATCTCCCGGATGGCCAGGGTCCTCGGTTCGATGATCACCAGTACACCCCTGACCACCGTGGTGTCGCCTCGAACGTCGGCAAGCAGCCGCTCGGCACGACCGACGCCGTGTTCGGAGTCACGGATGTGCGGGAAGGCGTTGCCGGCGACGATGACCGTACGCCCCTCGACCCAGATGTCCTGGCCGGCGTGGTTTCTGGTGTTGATCGTGAAGACGCCGGCCGGACCGATCACCAGGTGATCGATGTCGTTGATCTCCCCGGTGCCCGCCTGGTCCGCGCGTCGACCGCTGTCGGCGACGAAGAGCTCCGCACTCGGAAGTGTGTGCAGCACGACCCATTCCGGCCCGAGTCGCGAGAGGAGTGCACCAACCGTGATCTCGCCGAGGGCGTCGGAAAACCACTGCTGCCCGTCGACGCTCAACGGGGTCGCCCCGAAGAACCGAGCGAGCGCGGAACGCTGGGTTTCGGCCGACTGGTGGGTGGCGCGCCGAAGTCGCGGCCCGGCGTCATCCCGCGACGCGTCCCTTGCAGCACTGCTCGTCATTGTGTTCCTACTCACCGCCCGTCCTCCGGCACGGCCCGAACGCGATTCCTACTCAGAATGTCGTGCGCGAAGCGGTCACGCGACCCCCAGTCCAGGGCTGACCCGGCCTTCCACTCGACGGCATCCGGTGGCACCATGGCACAAGGGCCGGGCCACTGAACCCCGGCCCATATAGAGAGGAGTTGCTCATGAGCAAGTCGAATGACACCTGGACACCACCCCTTCTGGCCGGAATCAAACTCGAACGACGCTGGGTCATCGGCGCAGCGGTCGCCGGAATCGTGCTCGGAATCGTCGCGCTGGCCTGGCCAGGTGCGACGCTGTTGACCGTCGCCATTCTGTTCGGTAGTTACCTCATCGTCTCCGGTGTCTTTCGGCTGACGATCGCCTTCACCGCGCAGAGGCTGTCGCCCGGGGTGCGTTGGCTGTTCGGGATCCTCGGAGGCCTGGTGATCGTCGCGGGCATCTTCTGCCTCAGCAACCCCACCCGTTCCCTGATCGTCCTGGCCTTCCTCATCGGCTTCGGCTGGATCATCGAGGGAATCGCCGACATCACCGATGGCGCGATGGGCACCACTCCCGCTCCGCGCTTGCTCGCCATCCTGAGCGGTGTCGTATCCGTTATTGCCGGAGTCGCGATGTTCTTCCTGCCCGGCCTCGCGATCGCCACCTTTGTGCTGCTCGGCGCAATCCTGCTGATCGCGGTCAGCGTCACGACCCTCCTCATGCTGCCGAGGAAGAAGGTCGAGAACACCGCCGCGAGCACTGCTGCGCCCCGCACCGCCTGAAAAAATCCTTGCGCTCGCGACCGCGAAGGAGCATTGTGGAGGAAGAACAACTCGTCGCCCGGAAGAGCCGCACCAAGTGCCGCACCGGGCTTCGAGTCTTTAATGGGTCAATGCGCGTTAATGGGTCAATGCGCGGTCTCAGCCGATCGGTCCGAGCAGTGCCGTCGCGACGGTGGAGTGGGCCGAGTCCTCGTTGCTCGGGTGAAAACCACCGGCCAGCACGTCGCGGTACAGCCGCCCGAGTTCACTCGACGACGAGTACGCCGCTCCGCCGGCGACGCGGATGGCCTGGTCGACGACGAAGCGGGCGTTCTCGGTCGCCCGCAGTTTGAGACCGACGAGCGCGCGAAACCATTGGTCGCCGCGGTCGGCGAGCTCGTCGACATCCGTGGCCAACGCATCGAGCTGCGGGAGGATCGCGTCCTGCGCGATAGCGGCGTCAGCGATCTTCCACCGGGTGTCAGGATCCTGATCCTTGGTGGTTCCGGTGCGCGCGGACGACCTGCCGCGCGCCGAGGCGACTGCCAGCTCGAGCGCCCGCTGCCCGATGCCGGTGTACACGGCCGAGAGCAGGATCTCGAAGTTGGCGAAGATGGCGAAGATCAGCGGGTCGGCATTCGGGCCAGGGTCGAGCCTGCGGATGACGCGATCGGCGACCACCCTCGCCGCATCCAGCCGCGTGCTGTTGCTCTGGCTCGCGCGCATGCCGATGGTGTCCCAGTCGTCGAGCACCGTGATGCCAGACGCGCTCCGGTCGAGGAAGGCGTGGACGAGCTTCGGGGCGTCGTCCGATCGCGTGTCGAGTCCAAACAGTCCAAGCCTGGTCCAGGCCGGCGAGAGGCTCGTGAAGATCTTGGTTCCGGTGAACTCATAGCCGCCGTCCGGCCGCGGGCGGGCATCCGTGGTGCTCCCGAACAGCACCAGGTCGTTGCCTGCCTCGCTGATCGCGAAGGCGAACACCTCGCCGGCCGCGGCTTCGGTCAGCACGAATTCGAGCGAGTCGTCGCCCCGGTCCATGAGCGACTTCGCGACTCCCGTCCAGACCAGGTGCATGTTCACCGCAAGGGCGGTCGCCGGGGCCGCCGAGGCGAGCCGGAGCTGCTCGTGCGCGAGCTGCCGCAGGGTGAGCCCGAGCCCACCCAACTCGACCGGAACGAGCGCGCGGAGGTAGCCGGCATCCTTCAGCTCGTCCAGGTCTTCCGTGAAGAAGGCGTTGTCGCGGTCGTAGCGGACCGCCCGGTCGTGGATGCGTGCGAGAAGCTCGTCGCCGAGAAGCGTGCCGGTGAACGGGGTGCCGCCTGGTTCTGACATGACATCAAGCATGTCAGGATGCGGCAGACTTGGGGACAGTGAGCGCCTCCACCGAGATCCCTCCGCGGAAGCGGACGCATTTCGTCGACCTCACGCCGCTGCGGCAGAGCCCGGCATTCGCGCGCCTCTGGCTCGGAGGAGCCATCTCGGGCGTCGGCGGGCAGATGACCATCGTCGCCGTCGGCCTGCACATCTACCACATCACCGACTCCACCTTCGCGGTCGCGATGGTCGGGGCGTTCGCCCTCGTGCCGATGGTGTTCGCCGGCCTCTACGGCGGCATGCTCGCCGACGCATTCGACCGCAGGCTGGTGCTGCTCATCGCCGCGATCGCCGCCTGGACGTCGACGATCGGCCTCGCCCTGTTGGCCTGGACCGGCGTGGATGTCGTCTGGCCGTTCTATCTGCTCACCACCCTGAACGCGGTGGCGGCGACCGTCATCGGCACCGTCAGGTTCGCCATCCTTCCTCGGCTGCTGCCGGCGCGGCTGCTGCCAGCGGCATCCGCTCTCGGCGGCATCAGCACCGGTCTCATGGTCACGGTCGGACCGGCGCTCGCCGGCGTCCTGGTCGCGAGCGTCGGCTTCGGTTGGACCTACTCGGTCGACGTCGTGCTATTCCTCGCCGCGTTCCTTGGGATCATCTCCCTCCCGCGAATCCGGCCGGAGGGCGAGGTGCACCGTCCCGGTCTCGCCTCGCTCAAGTACGGTCTCGCCTTCCTGAAGACGGCACCGAACATCCGAATGTCGTTCCTGGTAGACATCATCGCGATGACGCTCGGGCAGCCCCGCGCGCTCTTTCCCGCGGTCGGCGCGCTCGTGCTCGGCGGCGGTCCGATCACCGTCGGCATCCTCACCGCTGCTGGGGCGATCGGCGCGCTGGTCAGTAGCATCTTCTCCGGTCGGATCGGCGGCGTACGGATGCAGGGTCGCGCCATTGCCGCCGCGATCATGGTCTACGGCGCGTTCGTCGCGGGCTTCGGCGTCGTGCTCCTGGTCTCCACCCTGAACGCGAGCGCGGCACATCCGGTCGGCCCGACGATGGCCGGAGCGGACATCCCCGGTATCGCCATCGCCTCGCTGCTGCTCGCGGGGTCCGTCGCGGCCGACAACGTCAGCAGTATCTACCGAATGACGATGTTGCAGACGGCGGTGCCTGACAACATGCGCGGGCGCCTGCAGGGCGTGTTCACGGTCGTCGTCACCGGAGGGCCGCGGCTCGGAGACGTCTACGTCGGCGCGGTCGCCGCCATCGGCGCGATCTGGCTGCCTCCGCTTCTCGGCGGTGTCGCCGTCATCGTCCTGATCGCCGTGCTGGTGCGCTTCCAGCGGTCGTTCCGCCACTACGACGCGCTGGATCCGAAGCCGTAACCGCTCGCTCGGCGGTCTGGATCGCCGGATGGCGCGGTAGTCCGAGGCTCAGATGCCGTCCGGCAGCTGCCCATCGCTGACCAGGGTCAGGCGCTGGGTCGGCCGGGTCATCGCGACGTAGAGGCCGGCCGCACCCCGTTCGGTCGACGCGATCGCCGCCGGGTCGACGATGACGACCGAATCGAACTCCAGCCCCTTCGCCTCCTGGGGGCTGAGCACGACGATCGGGCGGACCAGCCCGTCCGCGCCGAGTCCAGCCAGTGCGCCGAACTCCTCGCTGACCCGCTCGAACAACGGCGAGACGACCGCGGGCGGCACGATCACCGCCAGGGTGCCGCTCTCATCGATCGCGCGATCGCGGCGAACGGCGGCGATGACATCCGACTCGATCGCGATCGGCCATTCGCTCTCCCGCACCGACCTGGACGGCGTCACCGGAAGGCCATGGGCAACCGCCATCGACTCGGCCGCCGCCGCGATCTGGCTCGGCGTCCGATAGTTCACGGTGAGCTCCTCGAGCCGCCAGCGTTCGCCCTCCGCGGAGTCGCCGACCAGTGGTTCGAGCGCGACGCGCCAACTGGGGGACGCGGATGACGACGCGGCCTGGGCAATGTCGCCGACGATAGTGAACGACCGCAGCGGTCCTCGACGCAGCAGCATCCGCCACTGCATCGGTGAGAGTTCCTGGGCCTCGTCGACGACGATGTGGCCGTAGGTCCAGCTGCGGTCAGCCGCCGCCCGTTCCGCCGTGGTTCCTCGATCGCCGATCTCGGCGAAGTTGTCCGCGAGCGACTTGGCGTTCACCATCCCGCCGACCTGCATGTTCTCGATCGCCCGCTCGGCGTTCTCGATGTCGCGCTTCCGCTGCTGTTTCTCTTCGCGCTTCTGCGCGGCGTCCACCACGTCGTACTCTCCGAGATGCTCCGCGGCCTCATCGAGCAGGGGGACATCCGAGATCGTCAACGGGGCATCTCGATCGCGTCGAAGCAGTGCCCGCTCGTCATCGGACCACTCAGGAGTCAGCTCGGCCAGCCACTGCGGCCGGGCGTACAGGTCCTGTAGCAGCTTCTCCGGGGTCAGCGGCAGCCACGCGGTGTTGAGCGCGACCCGCACGTCTTCTGC
>JAODMG010000185.1 GCA_025464895.1 Microbacteriaceae bacterium
TTGAAGCACGAAACGGGCACCGGCCACGCGCTTGTGGACTATCCGCGTGGCCTCGACATCGTCGTGATCGTCCAGGCCGAACGAATTGCCCGCGGACGTCGGCCGCCCGAAACCGGGGGCGAGGCTCGGGGCTACGATGGGATGCGGCAGCGGCGCCCCTGGCGCGGCACGGGGAGGATTCGGCAGACGAGTGCGCGGCATACGACCCTGTTGTCGCGGCAGGTCAGGTCGCGGCATCTCGGGGATGCTGTCCGGCGGGAGCAACTTAATGACCGCGGTGTCCCTCGGGCGGCTGAAACTGTCGCTGGCCGTTCTCGACAGGTAGCCGCACTCGCCGCAAAAGATGTCATCGGCGGAAAGCACTCCACCGCATTGCTCGCAGCGGAGGATGTCGACCAGCTCCGGCGGCGCGGAGTCCGGTGCCAGCGGTGTTGCCGGCGCCGGCGGGATGGGGAGCTCTGTGTGTGCGAAGCGGCTTGGCTTGGCCGGCGTGCTCGGTGACGGCTCCCGGGTCGCCTGCAGCAGCGCATCCGGATCGCTGGCCGCCGCGCTGCTCCTCGGGTCGATCAGCGGGTCGACGACGGTCCGTTCCTGCACCCCCGGCACAACCGCGGGTGGGCGCGATGCTGGCGCCGAGGGCGGCACAGGTGGCGAGGCAGGAGGTGGCACGGGCGCCGGGGCAAGCGCATGCTTTGAAGCCGACACGGGAGCTGGAGCTGGCACAGGCTTTGACGCAGGCGCAGCCGGATCGGCCGGAGCCGTGCCGGAACGCGGCCTGGCCCGTTTCTGCGCGCTCGCGGCCGTCACTGCACGACCGCATTCTCCGCAAAACATTGCGCCAGCCGGCAGAACCGTACCGCAGTAACTGCAGTCCACCTGGAGCATCCCCTACCGCCTAAACCACTCTTTGACACTATAACCACCGAGGGAACGAAGCGAGATGAGTGCCTTGATCCGCTGCCAGCGGGTGAGACCGACGCCGAGGGATGCCCGCAATTCCCGCACCGATCGCCAGACCTGATCGGCGTCCGCATCGTTCGGCCGGCGCGGTGCGAATACGGCTCGGTCGGCCACCGAGGCGAGGACCAGCGAGTGCATCCCTCCGACCGCCTCTGCGACCTCGATCCTGGTCGGGGACGGCGGCGGTGTGTAGCCATGATCGACGACAGCGTCCTCGAACTCGCGCCAGCCTCCGCTGATCCGTTCCGACGGGACCTTCGCACGGCGGCGGAGCGATCTGCGACGCATCTTCGCGGCGACGATCGCGAGGAACGGTGCGAGGGCGACCGCGATGCCGAGAAGCACCCAGCCGGCGATCCGGAGGACGGCGAGCAGGACGAGCAGGAAGGCGTTCGGATTCGCCTGCGCGTCCTGGGTGCTGTCGGGCGGAACCTGGTTGTCACGCACCTGGGGCTCCTGCACCGGTGGCTGCACCGGCGATTGCGGTCGCGCAATCTGGGTCGGCTGCTGCGGTTGTTCGGCCGGAATGGCTCGCGGCGGCGGGGTCGGATCGATGGTCACCCAGCCGTAGGTCGCGGTGTCCACCTCGATCCAGGCCGAAATGTCGCTTCCGCGAACGACCGTGCTGGAGGATGCGCCGGTACTGTCCGGCGCAAATCCGAAGACCACCCTGGCCGGGAATCCGAGCTGCCTGGCCATGAGGGCGGCGGTCACCGCGTACTGCTCCTGATCGCCGATCATCCGCTGGTCCGACAGGAGCTGGGTGATGCGGTCGGCCGCGTGACCAGAGCGGCTGAGCGGCTCGTCGGCGGAAACTCCGTGGCTGATGTAGCCGTTCTGCTTGATAGCGGCGATCATCGCCGCGAGTCGCTGGCCCGGGGTGTTCTCGCCGGACAGGTAGCCGTCGAGAACAGTCGACAGCGCATCCGGCAGCACTCCGATCCGTGGCAGCTGCGCGGTACCGGGGGTCAGGGTCGCCTGTTGCTTCGCGGTCGGCTGGAACGGCAGGACCGCCTTCAGCGTGTACTGGTCGCCACTCGTGACCGGGCGGACGACCGCGGCGGTACCGCTGTTGTCGTTGTAGTAGAAGGAGTCCCGCAGCGTGGCGGCATCGGGTCCGGCGAATGAAATGCTCTCGAACTGCCCGATCGTCGGCAGCCACACCCCCGAGTAGCCTCCGACCGCCACCGAGAGGCTGACCTGCGTTCCGCGTACCGCCGACTGGTCGAAGGTGTATGGCACCCTGGTGAATGACCCGGAGACGCTGCCAGGTTGATCGGTCCCCACCGAATACACCACGCCGTCGTAGTCGTCGAGGGTGGCGATTCGGATGCGGCCGCCCTTCGGCAGTCCGCTGACGGTCAGCATGGTGTCATCCGCGGTCGGCGACTTCTCGTAGCTGCGGAAGCCGCTGAGCGGGCTCGGGTAGTCGCGCGGGTCGAAGGGTTGCACAATGGCCGACCGGATCACCTGGCGATCAGCGGTCGGAGGCAGCGCGATCGCCGCGCCGACCGCCGTCGTTCCGGCGACGACGAGGATGATTCCGGCGCCGATGAAGGCGCGAAAGCCGGAGCCGCGGTCGCGCGATGCGTCGATCGGGGCGCCGGCGGCATCCGTCGGCGTGCTGTCGAGGGAACGGATGGCGGCGCGTCCGCGGTAAGCACGTCGCCAGATCAGCCACAGCAGGATGGCGGCGAGAAGCCCGAGGGACAACTGCAGCGGCCAGGCGGCGGTGTCCGGGCCGAACGCGGTCGCCACGACGAACAGGACGATCGGCCCGAGCGTACCCAGATCCCCACGACGAGACCGCAGTGCGGCGGACAGTGCCGGGGTGACGGTGCCGAGGACGAGGATCAGGGCGGGCACCAGAAGCGCCTGGTAGCTTCCCACCGGCAGGGTGATGGTCAGCAGCTGCTTCCAGCCGAGCGCCGTTCCGGTCAGGAGCGAGACCAGCCCGTCGGTGGTCGGCAGCACGCCGAAGGTGGCGCTGTCCGGGATGGCCAGCGGGACACCGACCGCCAGGAAGACCGCAATCAGCGCGATGAGGACGACGAGGGTCGACCAGCGGAACATGGCGCCGAGAATGGCCAGGACAGAGCCGAGCACGGTGGCGACGGCGACCAGGATGACCAGCTGCGCGCTCTGGTAGATCGGCCAGAGCGCACAGGCGGCGATCCCAGTCGCCAGCCACAGCATCCCGGTGTTCGCGGCGACGAATGCGGGGGAAAGCGCTCGGTTCCTGGTCACGCCGCAGCCGCCCTCGCGAGCGATTTCTGGAGGTCTTCGAGATAGCCGATGGTGAGCACGCTGAGGCCGGCGACGCGGCGGAAACCGGGGACCGCATCCGGATTGCACACAATCGCGACGACCGCGACATCGAGCGGGAAACTGCCGGAGGCGGCTCGCAGCTCCGCCGGGGTCGGCACCGAGCCGCAGATGAGGAACGCCACAGAGATGCCGATCACCTCGTCGGCCGAGACCCGTGCGACGTCGCGAATGCCGAGCGCCGAGGTCTCGAGCTCGATCACGGCGAGGTCGTCGAGCAGGCGGGACGGCAGGTGGGTGGCGAGCGCGCGCACCGCGTAGTTCTTGCGCTTGGCGAATTCGGGCGTCACCGAACTGACCACGACCGACACCGTGCGCCCATCCCGGATCGCGCGCACGCCCAGGCTGCCCGCCGCGCTCACCGCGAGCTCGAACTGCTCCTCGGTGGCGTAGTCGGTGGTGGCCAGGCTGAGGGCGACCACGAGGTGGCTGCGCCGGGTCTGCTCGAACTGGCGCACCATGTACCGGCCGGTCTTCGCCGTCGACTTCCAGTGGATGTAGCGGCGCTCGTCGCCCGTCTGGTACTCGCGCAGCGCGTGGAAGGCCACGTCGCTGGAAGTGAGGTCGCGGGTGGGTGCGCCCTCCAGGTCGCGGATCAGGCCGGTGCTGGTCGACGGCACCCCGATGGTCTGCGGGTGCACGACCAGTTCGACCGCCTCGGTCCAGATCAGTTC
>JAODMG010000192.1 GCA_025464895.1 Microbacteriaceae bacterium
ACCGAAAGCCACGGATGAAACATCGAGCGCAACGTTGGCTGCGACACCGATCGGCGACGTGTCGCCTGGACCGTGCCAGGCGGTCTTGATGCCGTTCATTTCGCAGAGGATGGCGAGCTTGCGCGCGGGTGTCAGCCCGCCAATCGCAGAGACGTGGCAACGAAGCAGGTCAACACTCCGGTCGCGCACCAGCCGGACGGCATCCGTCATCGAGGTTGCAAGTTCGCCCACTGCGATCGGAACGGGGGAGGCCGCCCGCACCTCCGGCAGTTGATCCCAGAGCTCCGGGGCAAGGATGTCCTCGAGGAAGAACAACCGATACGGTTCGAGCCGCCGGGCGAGCATGACCGCCTGCTTCGGCGTCAATCGCGAGTGGACGTCATGAAGAAGCTCGATCTCGTCGCCAAGGGCCTCGCGCGCCCTCTCGAAGAGTTCGGGCGTGGTGCGCAGATATTCGAGCACACTCCAGCCCGCGGGGTAGGGGGAGTCGGTGTAGTCTCCGGGAATGCGGGGCGACCCGTAGGTGCCGCTGCCATGCTGCGAGACTTGCAGTCGCACGTGCCGCCATCCGCGTTCCTGCAACTCGGCCGCCTGGTCGATGGTCTCTTCGATGGTTGCTCCACCGGCGTGCAGGTAGGTGTCGGCCGCCGCGCGCAGCTTCCCCCCGAGCAGTTCGTGCACTGGCACCCCGGCTCGCTTGCCAGCGATGTCCCAGAGGGCCATGTCCAGCCCTGAGAGGGCGTTATTGCTCACTGGTCCCTCGCGCCAGTAGGCGGAGAACTTCGTGAGACGGATCAGATCCTCGATGTCGCCGGGGTAGCGACCGATCACGAGTCTGGCAAGGTGATCTTCGACGAACGACACGACGGAGTGCCAGCGTTGCGTGAAGGTTGCGCAGCCGAGACCGTAGAGGCCGTCCACGTTGGTGTCAACGCGCACGACAACGAGCGGGATTCCTTCCGGCGCGGTAGCGATTGCACGAACCCCGGTGATGCGAACGTCTTCTCGGCTCGCCCAGGGCTGGGCGAATGGGTCTGGATTGGTCATGCGTCGTGCCTTTCGTCATTCACTGAATATTGCGGCCTGAATCCGAGGATGTCTCTCGCGCGCGTCGTGTCGATGAGCGGTTGGCGTTCCGTGAGTTCGCCACGCACTTCCACACCCGGCGCGAACTCGCGCACGAGCTCCGCCGTCGGACGCGCCATCAGGGTGTCCGCCGCCGAAAGCCCTACGACCACGGCACCGGTCCACTCGGCGACAAGCGACCGGTAAATGGCTTCTGCCGCGTCTCGAAGGTCGAGGTACGCCCAGCCCTCTCGCATCCGTATCGCCGGGTCTCCTTCCACGACCCCGCGGATGCGGAGCAGTGACGTAGCGGTATCGACGAGTGGAAACCGCAATGCCGCGACGTCGACGCCCCAGTGCCTGGCCACCATCTGTGCGGTAAGTTCGTCCGACTTCTTCGACAACGAATACCAGTCATCGATGTCGACCGGTATTTCTTCGTCGATCGGGAAGTACGCAGGCGCAACGTCATGATGGTTCATCGGCACTCCGAAGGCGTTGATGCTCGACGCAATGACGGCTCGACGTATCCCGCGCTGTCCCGCTTGGGACAGGACATTGAACGTGGATACGACGTTCGTGCGATAGACGTCGTATGGCTTACCCGCGTCACGGTGCGCGATCGCCGCAAGGTGGACGACGGCGTCGACTCCCTCGAGCGCCTCGGCAACCGCGGCTGGATCGGTAGCGTCGCCGACAAGTACCCGATCCGCCTCGAGCGGTTGATCGTATTGGAGCGCGAGGGCCGTCACCGCAATTCCTCGATCGCCCAGCAGCTGCGTGGCCGCACGACCGATCCTGCCGGCCGCCCCTGTTACGAGGACGCGTGTCGGCGGCGTTCTGTCTACCACTATCCCTTCACCGCCCCACCGAGTCCCGCGCTTCGCAGGAACATGCCCTGGAAGATCAGGAACAGCGCCACGGGAATGAGAGTGGAGATTGCGAGCGCCGCGAGGTACACGTCAAGCGGGATGGCCTGCTGGAGCGCTGGCAAGCGCACGGACAGGGGCTGAACGGATGGTTGCTGCAGCACGAGCATTGGCCAAAGGTAGTCCTTCCACGCGTTGATGATGGCGAACACGGAAATGACGCCGAGGATTGGTTTCGACATCGGCAGGACAATCGACCAGAACAACCGGAAGGGTCCAGCGCCGTCAGTCTTCGCCGCCTCAAACACCTCGCGCGGAAGGTTGTTGAAGAACCGGGTGACGAGCAGGATGTTGAAGGCGTTCGCGCCGGCGGGCAGCCAGACGGCCCAATAGGTATTGATCAGCGAGTGGTTGACCAGCGGGGGATTCAAGATCGTCAAGTAGAGAGGCACCAGCAGCACCACGGCGGGAACGAACAGCGTGCCGAGCACGAGACCATTGATGACCTTGCCGTACTTCGGCCGCAGGACGGCCAGGGCAAAGCCGCCCGTCGTCGCGACCAACAGCTGCAGGACCCACGAACCAAGCGCGATCCACATGGTGTTCATGAACTGCACGCCGATACCGACTGTGGTCCACGCGGTCACGAGCGTGGACCAGGTCACGCCGTTCGGGAAGATCGCCATCGGGTTTTGCAGGGTGTCCTGGGTCGGGGTGATCGCCGACTTCGCCAGCCAGAGGAGAGGGCCGAGCCCGACGATGATCAGGAGGACAAGCAGGACGGCATGGACGATCCGCCAGGTCCACTTGATGTGCGGGCGCTGCCAGTCATTGGTCGAGACGATGCCGCGATCCTGTGAATCCTCAGGGTTCCGGTCCTTGGCGCGCTTTTCCTTGCGCCGGACGGCGGGTAGTGCCCGATCAGGTTCTGG
>JAODMG010000216.1 GCA_025464895.1 Microbacteriaceae bacterium
ACGACTGCGAGCCGGTGACAGTGACACCGGCTCGACGAGGGTACAGCTCGAGTGCTACAGGCTCGCGAGGATCTCGCGCATGAGGGAGGCGGTCTCGGATGGCGTCTTGCCGACCTTGACCCCGGCCGCTTCGAGCGCTTCCTTCTTTGCCTGGGCGGTGCCGGACGAACCGGACACGATCGCGCCGGCATGGCCCATCGTCTTGCCCTCAGGGGCGGTGAATCCGGCGACATAGCCGACGACCGGCTTCGTCACGTGAGCCTTGATGAAGTCTGCGGCGCGCTCCTCGGCGTCCCCACCGATCTCGCCGATCATGACGATCGCCTTGGTCTCGGGGTCCGCCTCGAACGCGGCCAGCGCGTCGATGTGGGTTGTGCCGATGACCGGGTCGCCGCCGATGCCGATCGCGGTCGAGAATCCGAGGTCCCGCAGTTCGTACATCATCTGGTAGGTCAGGGTGCCGGACTTGGAGACCAGGCCGATCGGACCCTTGCCGGTGATGTTCGCCGGGGTGATCCCGACGAGCGACTCGCCCGGCGTGATGATGCCTGGGCAGTTCGGGCCGATGATGCGGGTGGTGCCGCCCTTGGCCTTCGCCAGTGCCCAGAACTCCGCAGAGTCCTGCACGGGGATGCCCTCAGTGATGACCACGACGAGAGGAATTTCGGCCTCGATCGCCTCGACCACGGCATCCTTGGCGAACGCCGGTGGCACGAACACGATCGAGACATCCGCCCCCGTCGTCTTGATTGCCTCGACGACCGTGCCGAACACCGGCAGCTCGACCGAACCGTGGGTGACGGTTGTTCCGGCCTTGCGGGCGTTCACGCCTCCGACGACCTTGGTGCCTGCCGCGAGCATCAGCGCGGTGTGCTTGGTGCCCTCACCGCCGGTGATGCCCTGGACGATGACCTTGGAGTCCTTGTTCAAAAAGATCGACATTGTTTTCGAGTTCCTTACTTCGAAGCCAGCTCGGCGGCCTTGGCGGCGCCCTCGTCCATGGTGGTCGCCAGCGTCACCAGCGGGTGGTTGGCGTCCGCGAGAATGCGGCGCCCCTCCTCGACCTTGTTGCCGTCGAGGCGCACGACCAGCGGCTTGCTCGCCGTGTCGCCGAGGGTGGCCAGCGCGCCGACGATGCCGTTCGCGACTGCGTCACAGGCGGTGATCCCGCCGAACACGTTGACGAATACGCTCTTCACCTGCGCGTCGCCGAGGATGACGTCGAGTCCGTTCGCCATCACTTCAGCGGATGCCCCGCCGCCGATGTCGAGGAAGTTGGCGGGCTTCACGCCGCCGAAGTTCTCGCCCGCGTAGCTGACAACGTCGAGGGTGGACATCACGAGGCCCGCGCCATTGCCGATGACTCCGACCTGGCCGTCGAGCTTCACGTAGTTGAGGCCGGCCGCCTTGGCCTTGGCCTCGAGCGGATCGGCTGCCTCGGCATCCTCGAGTTCCGCGTGGTTCGGGTGACGGAAGTCGGCGTTCTCATCGATCGTGACCTTGCCATCGAGGGCGACGATGTCACCCTCCTCGGTGAGGACGAGCGGGTTGACCTCGACCAGCGTCGCATCCTCACCCCTGTACACCTCGTAGAGCTTGACGATAACCGGGGCGACCTTCTCGATCAGCTCGTCCGGGAAGTGTCCGGCCTTGGCGATCTCGCGCGCCTTGGCGAGGTCGATGCCGGTTCCCGGGTCGACCTCGATGCGGGCAAGTGCCTCGGGGCGTTCGACCGCGAGTTCCTCGATCTCCATGCCGCCCTCGACGCTGCAAAGGGAGAGGTACGAGCGGTTCGCCCGGTCCAGCAGCACCGAGAAGTAGAACTCCTGCGCGATGCGTGCACCGGCGGCGACCATGACCCGCTTGACGATGTGGCCCTTGATGTCGAGGCCGAAGATGGCCCTAGATGCCTCCTCGGCATCCGCTGCGCTGCGTGCGACCTTGACGCCACCGGCCTTTCCGCGCCCGCCGGCCTTCACCTGCGCCTTGACGACGACGGTTCCGCCGATCTTCTCGGCCGCCGCGCGCACTTCCTCCGGGGTATCAGCCGTGATCCCGGCGAGTACCGGCACTCCGTATGATTCGAAAAGGTCTCGTGCCTGATACTCGAAAAGATCCACGCTGCTTGTTCCAATCCGCAGGTCGTATGTCTGAATTGCCCGTGGTCTCGGCACCGAAATAGCTCGACGTCAAGAGACTTAGGCCACGAAGAACTCTACTCGCATGGCCACGCGCCATTAACCCCGGGGCATCCGTTCGCCGGCTTAAGTTCGGCCATTCTTTCCCTGCCCTTTCCTCGAAATCTCCCAGCGCGGTAGCGGCATTCCGGGTGACAATGGGCCATGGCCAAGCGACTGAGGGACATCGCGGGCGAGGCAGTCCTGCTCGTCGGGGGTGCCCGCGCCATCCTGCTGCAGATCGCGAACCCCGCGGTCGGCGCCGGCGTCGTGCGCCACAGCGACTTCGGCAGCGATCCGCTGCTCCGGCTGCGTAACACCCTCACCTACGTCTACATCGTCGTGTTCGGCACCGCGGATGAAGCGACTCGGGTCACCACGATGGTCAACGCCGCGCACCGCACCGTTCGCGGCTCCGGCTATGACGCCGTCGACCCGGACCTGCAGCTCTGGGTCGCCGCCACCCTCTACGACACCGCGATCACCGTACACCAGTCGGTGTTCGGCACCATGGCCGAGGCCGACGCCGACGCCGTCTATCGCGACTACGCGGTCGTGGGCACGGCCCTCCAGATGCGTCCGGACCAGTGGCCGGCCGACCGCACCGCGTTCACCGCGTACTGGGACGGATCGATCCCGCATCTCTCGGTCACGGATGACACCAGGCGGGTCGCCCGGGAACTCCTGCACTCCCGCGCCAT
The DNA here is from genome assembly GCA_025464895.1 of Microbacteriaceae bacterium. Taxonomy (GTDB): domain Bacteria; phylum Actinomycetota; class Actinomycetes; order Actinomycetales; family Microbacteriaceae; genus Parafrigoribacterium_A. Next base: position 2,879 of record JAODMG010000216.1, read on the forward strand.
CCCGTGGTGGCTTCGAGCCGTCATGCCTCTCGCCCGGCTGGTAACCGCAGGGCTGCTGACGCCGGAGTTGCGGGACGCGTACCAGCTGCCCTGGAATCCGCGGAAAGCCAGACAGTTCGATCGCACAATCGGGTTCTTCTCGACCGTGTACCCGCGTCTTCCTCGCGCCCTGCGGCGCTGGCCGATGCGGTACTACATTGCGGAGTTTCGCCGCGGGCGCTGAGTCTCCCCCCTGTTTTGGCTACAGCTTCTCTATGGGATTTCGGCGCCAGCCGGAAGCAGACAGGTTTAGAAGCTCGCTAGAGCAACTCAATAGGAGAAATCTTGATCAGCAGTCGCTTGCGACCGGCACCGTCGAA